>JAYWGR010000039.1:0-3444 GCA_043778145.1 Rhizobacter sp. | reverse complement strand
GGTGTTGTGCTGACCGCGAGCGCATCGCCATCCGAATCGCTGTCGTTGGAAAGCACATTGCCGGAGATGGCGTTGTCCTCGATGCCAGCTGCGCTGTCAGCCGAAGCAGTCGGTGCCGGGTTCGATGCAGTGAAGGTGAAGCCCTGAGAAGCCGACCCACCGCGGCCATCGTTGGCCGTGACGATCACGGTGTAGACGCCACCAGAAGTTGCGTTTGATGCATGACCTCCGACCGTGCCCGAAATGACGCCGGTGCTCGCGTTGATGGTCAGCCCCGCCGGCAGGCCGGTCGCGCTGAAGGTCAGCGTGTCGCCATCGGGATCACTGAATGCGCCCGACGTGCTGATGGCGACCGTGTCACCGTCGTTGCCCGCGCTGGCAGTTAATGACCCGACCGTGTTCGGCCCATTGTTGGGCGCCGCGGCCGCCGTCCAGTTGAAACTCTGGCTGGTGCTCAAGCCACCGGAGTCGGTTGCGGTGAGCGTGACGGAGTAGCTGCCCACAGTGAGCAGAGTGCCTGAGATCACGCCGCTGGATGCATTGACCGTCAGGCCAGGGGGCAAGCCGGTGGCGGTGTAGACCAGCGCGTCGCCATCGACATCGGTGAACGATGCTGAAGAACTCAAACTGACGCTTGCGCCAACCGTGTTGCTGCGATCAGCCAAAGCAGTCGACGTGGGCGCATCGTTGACCGCTGCAATCGTCAGCGTGACCGTCGCGGTGCTCGTGCCGCCGTCCGCATCGGTCACTTGATAAGTGAACGAGTCGCTCCCCGAGTAGTTCGGGTCAGGCGTGTAGGTGAATGCGCCATTGGCGGACAACACCACCTTGCCATGTAACGGCGCCACGACCGGCGTCGAGCTGACCGCGAGCGCATCACCGTCCGAATCGCTGTCGTTGGAAAGCACATTGCCGGAAATGGTGTTGTCCTCAATGCCAGATGCGGTGTCTGCCGAAGCAGTCGGCCCCGGGTTCGATGCAGTGAAGGTGAAGCCTTGAGAGGCCGACCCACCGCGGCCATCGTTGGCCGTGACGATCACGGTGTAGACGCCACCAGAGACTGCAGCTGAAGCGTGACCATCAAGCGTCCCCGAGATGACGCCGGTGCTGGCGTTGATGGTCAGTCCTGCCGGCAGGCCGGTCGCGCTGTAGCTGAGCGTGTCGCCATCTGGGTCGCTGAATGCGCCTGACGCATTGATGGCAATGGCCGCACCGTCGTTGCCCGTGCCGGCACTCAAAGTCCCGACCGTGTTCGGGCCATTGTTCGGCGCCGCGGCCGCCGTCCAGTTGAAGGTTTGGCTCGTGCTCGAGCCACCAGAGTCGGTGGCGGTGAGCGTGACTGAGTAGCTGCCCACAGTCAGCAAGCTGCCCGAGATCAAGCCGGTGGATGCATTGACCGTCAGGCCGGGCGGCAAGCCCGTGGCGGTGTAGACCATCGCATCACCATCGACATCAGTGAACGATGATGAAAGACTCAAACTGACACTGGCGCCAACTGTGTTGCTGCGATCAACCAACGCAGTTGATGTGGGCGCATCGTTGATCGCCGCGATCGTCAGAGTGACCGTCGCGGTGCTCGTGCCGCCGTCCGCATCGGTCACTTGATAAGTGAACAAGTCGCTTCCCGAGTAGTTCGAATCGGGCGTGTAGGTGAATGCGCCATTGGCACTCAAAACCACGCTGCCATGCAATGGCGCTACGACTGGCGTTGTGCTGACTGCGAGAACGTCACCGTCCGCATCGCTGTCGTTGGAAAGCACATTGCCGGAGATGGCGTTGTCCTCGATGCCAGTTGCGCTGTCTGCCGGAGCACTTGGTGCCGGGTTGGTCGCAGTAAAGGTGAAGCCTTGAGAGGCTGATCCACCGCGGCCATCGTTGGCCATGACGACCACGGTGTAGACGCCGCCAGAGACTGCAGTTGCAGCATGCCCATCGACCGTGCCCGAGATCACGCCGGTGCTGGCGTTGATGCTGAGTCCCGCAGGCAGGCCGCTGGCGCTGAAGGTGAGCGTGTCGCCATCAGGATCAGTGAATCCGCTCGACGTGCCGATGGCAACCGCTGCACTGTCGTTGCCGGTGCTGGCACTCAAAGTCCCGACCGTGTTGGGTCCGTTGTTCGGCGCCGCAGCGGCCGTCCAATTGAAGCTCTGGCTGGTGCTCAGGCCGGCGGGATCGGTGGCGGTAAGAGTGACCGAGTAGCTGCCCACGGTCAGCAAAGTGCCTGAGATGACGCCGGTCGATGAGTTGACCGTCAGCCCAGGCGGCAAACCGGTGGCGGTATAGACCAGCGCGTCGCCATCGACATCGGTGAACGATGCTGAAGAACTCAAACTGACACTCGCGCCAACCGTGTTGCTGCGATCAACCAGAGCAGTCGACGTGGGCGCATCGTTGACCGCTGCAATCGTCAGCGTGACCGTCGCCGTGCTCGTGCCGCCGTCCGCATCGGTCACTTGATAAGTGAACGAGTCGCTCCCCGAGTAGTTCGAATCCGGCGTGTAGGTGAACGCACCGTTGGCGCTCAACACCACGCTGCCATGCGCGGGCGCCGTCAGTGGCGCAGTGCTGACCGCGACCGCATCGCCATCGGCATCGCTGTCGTTGGAAAGCACATTGCCGGAGACGGCGTTGTCCTCAATGCCAGCTGCGGTGTCTGCCGAAGCAGTCGGCGCTGGGTTTGATGCGGTGAAGGTGAAGCCCTGAGAGGCTGACCCACCTCGGCCATCGTTGGCCGTGACGATCACGGTGTAGACGCCGCCAGAGACTGCAGCTGAAGCATGGCGATCGAGCGCGCCCGAGATCACGCCGGTGCTGGCGTTGATGGTCAGTCCTGCTGGCAGGCCGTTCGCGCTGAAAGTCAGCATGTCGCCATCAGGATCACTGAAGGCGCTTGACGTGCTGATCGTGACCGTGGCGCCGTCGTTGCTGGAGCTGGGCGCCAGTGAGCCCACCGTGTTGGGCCCGTTGTTGGAGACTGCAGCTGCCGCCCAATTGAAGCTTTGGGCGGTGCCCAAGCCACCGGGGTCCGTGGCTGTGAGCGTGACTGTGTAGCTGCCCACCGTGAGCAAAGTGCCTGAGATCACGCCGGTCGACGCATTGACCGTCAGCCCAGGCGGCAAGCCTGTGGCGGTGTAGACCAGCGCATCGCCATCGACATCAGAGAACGATGCGGCCAGGTTCACGCTGACACTCGCGCCAACGGCATTGCTTCGATCGGCCAGTGCGGTTGACGAGGGCGCGTCGTTCACTGCCGCGATCGTCAGCGTCACCGTTGCTGTGCTCGTGCCGCCGTCCGTATCGGTGAGTTGATACGTGAAGCTGTCGCTGCCGGAGTAGTTCGAATCAGGCGTGTAGGTGAATGCGCCATTGGCAGCTAACACCACGTTGCCGTGCGACGGCGCCATGACTGGTGTTGTGCTGACCGCGAGCGCATCGCCATCCGAA
>JAYWGR010000038.1:0-3488 GCA_043778145.1 Rhizobacter sp. | reverse complement strand
GGCCTGTAGATGAACCGACGCAGACCCGCGATGTGCCTTTAAAAGCCTGGCGAATCGAGGACTTTGCAACGTCACGCTTGTCGCCATGACGCCGATGCGCCCGTTTCGCGAGGCCGCAACCGCAGGCTTGATGCCAGGCTCAACGCCAACGATTGGGATTGCCGGCCACGTTGCGCGTAAGGCCTCGCTGGCCGAAGCCGTCGCGGTGTTGCACGCAATCACGATCGCTTGGGCGCCCGCTGCTGCGAGCAGACCTGCAACGTGCTGAGACCGTTCGAGCACAAAGGCGTCGCTGCGATCGCCGTAGGGTGCGTGGCCAGAGTCGGCAATGTAGTGAAGTGCTGCGCCAGGCATGGCGGCGTGCACTGCTTTGAGCACTGACAAACCGCCGACGCCCGAGTCAAAGATGCCTATCCGAACTGCGTTCATTGATGAAAGACCGTAGGTTGCGAGGCGGCATCGATGCAAACCGCGAAAGCATGGCTAAAATAGCACGATCGTTCTATTTGGTCTGGTCCCGAGGGCTTACACGGGCCTTGATGCCCGTGTTGCGCGGGACCCGAGCACTAGAATGAATTGCGGTTAATCCGTCATTTTGCAGGAGCTCCATGCATGAAGGTACTCGTTCCCGTCAAGCGCGTCGTTGACTACAACGTCAAGGTTCGCGTCAAGTCCGATGGCAGTGGCGTGGACATCGCCAACGTCAAGATGAGCATGAATCCATTCGACGAGATCGCCATTGAAGAGGCTGTGCGACTGCGGGAGAAGGGCATCGTGACCGAAGTCGTGGCCGTGTCTTGTGGCGTCGCGCAGTGCCAGGAAACACTGCGTACCGCCATGGCGATCGGCGCCGACCGCGCCATATTGGTCGAGACCGCAGAGGAGCTTCAGCCGTTGGCCGTTGCCAAGTTGCTCAAGGCGCTCGTCGATAAAGAGCAACCTGGCTTGGTGATTCTCGGCAAGCAAGCCATCGACGACGATTGCAACCAGACCGGACAGATGCTCGCTGCGCTCTGCGACTTGCCGCAGGCCACGTTCGCGTCGAAGGTTGACCTGATCGATGAAGGCGGGGCGATGATCGCCAACGTCACGCGTGAGGTGGATGGCGGCCTGGAGACGCTGAAGCTCGCCCTGCCGGCGATCATCACGACCGACTTGCGCTTGAACGAGCCGCGCTATGTCACGCTGCCGAACATCATGAAGGCGAAGAAGAAGCCGATGGAGGTGATCAAGCCTGCAGATCTCGGCGTTGACATCAAAGCTCACCTGAAAACACTCAAAGTGAGCGAGCCGCCCAAGCGCAGCGCTGGCATCAAGGTGCCTGATGTGGCCACGCTGGTTTCCAAACTCAAGAACGACGCAAAGGTGATCTGAGATGGCCTGCCTTGTCATTGCTGAACACGACCACGCGACCGTCAAAGGCGCGACCCTCAACACCGTCACCGCCGCATTGCAATGCGGCGGCGATGTGCATGTGCTGATCGCGGGCCACAACGCCGCTGGCGCCGCAGCAGCCGCCGCCCAGATCGCAGGCGTCTCGAAAGTGCTTCACGCCGACAGCGACGTCTTTGCGCACGGCTTGGCTGAAAACGTCGCAGCGCAAGTGCTCGCACTCGCCAAGGACTACGGCCACGTGCTGTTTCCGGCCACGGCAGCGGGCAAGAACGTTGCTCCGCGCGTGGCTGCAAAGCTTGATGTCGGCCAGATCTCCGACATCACCAAAGTCATCAGCGCAGACACCTTCGAGCGCCCCATCTACGCCGGCAACGCGGTGGCTACCGTGCAGAGCTTGGATGCCATCCGGGTCATCACCGTTCGCACCACCGGGTTTGATCCTGCCTCTGCGAGCGGTGGCTCGGGTGCGGTCGAGGTGCTGAGTGTCGTCGCCGATTTCGGGCGCTCGAGTTTCGTTGGCAGCGAGATCGCGAAGAATGATCGGCCCGAACTGACGGCGGCGAAGATCATCGTCTCTGGCGGCCGCGCCATGGGCAGCAGCGACAAGTTCAACGAAGTGCTCACGCCTTTGGCCGACAAGCTCGGCGCGGCTCTCGGTGCGAGCCGTGCCGCAGTCGATGCGGGCTACGCGCCAAACGATTGGCAAGTCGGCCAGACTGGCAAGATCGTCGCGCCGCAGCTCTATATCGCGGCCGGCATCAGCGGGGCGATTCAACACCTGGCGGGAATGAAAGACTCCAAGGTGATCGTCGCGATCAACAAAGACCCCGAGGCGCCGATCTTCAGCGTGGCCGACTATGGCCTCGAGGCCGATCTGTTCACGGCCGTGCCCGAACTGGTGAAGGCGCTCGGCTGAAGACCGGCCGACGCTTCTAGCAAGTCAAGCCAAGAGGGGCGCGCAACATCGGTTGTCGCGCCCCTTTCAACATCCGGAGACAAGCCATGACCTACCGTGCCCCGATCAAAGACATGCTGTTTTGCATGAAGGAACTGGCCGACCTTGGCGAGGTCGCCAAGCTGCCCGGCTTCGAGGATGCCGGTTACGAGACGGCGCAAGCCGTGCTCGAGGAATGCGCGAAGTTCAATGAGGGCGTCGTCGCGCCGCTGAACGTGGATGGCGACCGCAATCCGTCGTCATGGAAAGACGGCGTCGTGACCACCACGCCGGGCTTCAAACAGGCCTTTCGCCAGTTCGCCGAGGGCGGCTGGCAGGGCCTGCAGCACCCATCTGAATTCGGTGGTCAAAACTTGCCGAAGACGATCGGCGCAGCCTGCGTCGAGATGCTCAACAGTGCCAACCTCAGCTTTGCACTGTGCCCGCTGCTGACCGATGGCGCCATCGAGGCCTTGCTGACCGCCGGCACCGATGAACAGCGCGCGCTCTACCTGCCAAAGATGATCTCTGGCGAGTGGACCGGCACGATGAACTTGACCGAGCCGCAAGCCGGCTCCGACCTCGCGATGGTGCGCTCCCGCGCCGAACCGCAACCCGACGGCAGCTTCAAGATCTTCGGCACGAAGATCTACATCACCTACGGCGAGCACGACATGGCCGCCAACATCGTGCACTTGGTGCTCGCGCGCGTGGTTGGGGCGCCGGAGGGTGTCAAAGGCATCAGCCTCTTCATCGTGCCGAAGTTCTTGGTGGATGCCAAAGGCAAGCTCGGCGAGCGAAACGATGTTCAATGCGTCAGCATCGAGCACAAGCTCGGCATCAAGGCGAGCCCCACGGCCGTTTTGCAGTTTGGTGACCATGGCGGCGCCATTGGCCACTTGATTGGCGAGGAGAACCGCGGCCTCGAGTACATGTTCATCATGATGAACGCTGCGCGGTATGCCGTTGGCGTGCAAGGCATCGCGGTGGCCGAGCGTGCGTACCAGAAAGCGGTTCACTATGCGCATGACCGCGTGCAGTCAAGGCCGGTTGATGGGTCGCTGCCGAGCAGCAGCCCGATCATTCACCACCCCGACGTGAAGCGCATGTTGATGACGATGCGTGCCTACGTGGAAGGTTGCCGCGCCATGGCCAGCGC
>JAYWGR010000037.1:0-3545 GCA_043778145.1 Rhizobacter sp. | reverse complement strand
CGATCCCGCAAGCCGGATGCCGCTGCCAGTCGTGAGGCCCTGACAAGCCTCCTGGCAGCGATCGACGCGGCGAAGTAGCAAGCCGTGTCGCGAAGCGATGAACCGATGTGCAAGCCTCGACGGGAGATGACCATGCGTGCAGCTGTATGGATGCCTTTGTGCCTTGCCCTGTTCGCGGGCGCGCCGCCAGTTGCCAGAGCGGCCGACGGCCCCCTCGGGATCGATCACCGACTGCCCTTCGACGACAGCGGGATATGGAAGCGCCGCAACCAGATGCTGCTGCAGAATGCCGCTGCGCTCGTCGTTGTCGGCGGTGCATTGTGGGAGGGTGATCAAACCCGGCTGGGCCACACCTACTGGCAATCGGTCGATTCAGTCGCGCTGGGCGTGGCTTCGGCGGCCGTCCTCAAGATCGCCTTCTCCCGAGCGAGACCGGCTCAGTCAGACAACCCGAACGATTGGTTCCAGGGTCATGGTCACAACAGCTTCCCCAGTGGAGAAGTCGCTGCGATCACCAGCGCGATCACGCCGTTCGTTCTGGAGTACGGTGCAGAACATCCTGCTGTCTATGCGCTGGAATTGCTGCCGCTTTACGACGCCATCGCCCGCGTGAAGGTACAGGCGCATTGGCAGTCGGATGTACTGGCTGCCTTTGCCCTTGGAACCGCAATCGGCTACTACGCACACGGCCGCCCATCGTCGCTAACGGTCGGGATACTCCCCGGCGGGGTGACGGTCGGTTGGCACAAGAAGTTCTGAAGGCTTGCGTGAGATCCCCAAGATGAAACGTCAGGCGCCTCTCGCGCTATTACTGATGTTTGCGGCGACGGCAGCCTTCGGTCAGCCCATCGCTGTGAAGATCCAGACTCAAGGCGAGCGAGTCATCGTCGATGTGACTGCGAATGTCGCCGCGAAGCGAAAGATCTTCTGGGACGTTTTGACAGACTACGACCACATGGCCGAGTTCGTGACGAACCTGAAGTCAAGCACCGTCCTGAAACGCCAAGGCAACCAACTCGTCGTGGAGCAGGCCGGCGATGCCAAGCGAGCCTTCCTTCACTTCTCGTTCTCGACCATTCGATCGGTCGAGTTGACGCCGGGCAGCGAGATTCGCTCGCACCTGGTTCGAGGCGACTTCAAGTCGTACGAGTTCACGACCCGCGTGAAAGGCGACGCCACAGGTCCGACCACCATCGAGCATCACGGCGAGTACGTGCCGAACGCCTGGGTACCACCAGTGGTCGGGCCTGCGATGATCGAGACCGGACGCTCAATCAGTACACGCAACTCATCGCCGAGATGTTGCGGCGGGCGGCTGTCAAGTAAATGCCATTGAGCGGATGTGGCATCACTCAACGAACTTGGCGACTGAAACAACAAACGGAAGCGATGCGTCGTGAACTCATCCGCGAGCTGGTTCTATTGGGCACTGCTGTCGGCAGGCTTCGCCGCATTGACCGCCATCTTTGCGAAGGTCGGAATCCGGGGCGTCGATTCGGACCTGGCCACCCTCGTGCGAACGGCCATCATCCTGGTGGTCCTGGCCGCGTTCGTCGGCTACGCGGGCAAGTGGACCAACCCGCTGTCCCTGTCACCGAGGACGTGGGTGTTTCTCGGGCTGTCTGGTTTGGCAACTGGCGCCTCCTGGGTTTGCTACTTCCGGGCGCTGCAGATCGGCGAGGCCTCCAAGGTCGCGCCGGTAGACAAGCTCAGTCTCGTGTTGGTGGCCGTCTTTGCATTCGCGTTTCTCGGCGAGCGCCCAAGCTTGCGCGAATGGCTGGGGATTGCGATGGTCGCCGGCGGCATCCTCGTGCTCGCGTTCAAGCGATAGTGGGGCTCGGTCAGCTATAGGCTCGGGTGCCACCCTGGAAGCCACCCGATCGCATGAGCCCTCGCCATACCCGCCAATCGTTGTGCCGCGACGTTGATGCTGGGACGCATCCCGAAATCCTCGACGCAAATGCAGATGGTGCGCGGCGGCAATCATCGGCCGATCGGGGCGAGCGCCAGGGTCCGAAGAGCATTCGTCGCCCAGTCGATCCGTCGTCATCGCTGCAAGTCTCAGCCCGAGCATGTGGTCCCATTTCGGTTGGGCTTCGTCACTCGCCAGACCAGGCCTGGGAATGCTTCCCCGACCGGCTGGCTATTCGATAGCGATCCTGGCGACCCGAGTTCAAGAATGCCGCATCGCCCGAGCAGATCGGACTTGATCCAGGGACTCTGATCGACTCGCCCGTTGATGAGCACCTGCGGTCGATCAGCAAGTTCGAGCGCTAACGCGCCAGCCGCTGCCGCCGGGCCAGATATCACGTCGATCTTTCCCCCAAGAGCTGCGCGCGCCGGTCTTTCCAGCAATCGAGCCAGCGCGGCGCCGTCGAACGCTCGCCAGTGATGGTCCTGGAGCGCGGCAACGCCTCGTGGTGACGTGATGTGACTCAACACAAGCAAGAGAACCTGCACTGCGACGAAGACCACAAGCGCCGGCCGCAGTGCCACGCCACCCCATCGGATCCGGGGACTCGCGAGTTCCATCGCGGCAGGCACAACGAACAGCAAAAACGGCGTACCCCATTGGAGTTGAAGGTCGGCACCCACCAGAAGACCAACCACGGGCATGAACAGCAGCGGTACCACTCCCCAGCTCAGCAACAGCGCGCGGTTGGTATCGCTGTGCGCCGGCGCGTTCTCGGTGGGCAAGCCGCTGAGCGGTGCGACGCGATGTCGGGACAGGACAGCAGCCGCACCCAACAAGATCCACGCGGGCATGGCCCGGTTCAGCACCTGGTCCGCCAGCCAGTGCATTGATTCCAGCAAGCGAAGATGCGGTTCGAGATGAGCGCCGAGAGACGATTCGATCGCGTAGTTGATCGGAGCGAAATCATGCGAGCGCAACCAGTCGATGTGCGGTGAGAACACCACCAGCGCGACCAACGAGGCCAGCAGCAGGCCTCGACGCTGCGCAGGATCCCGCCAGCCTCGCTGATGCAGCCAGAAGACCAGCACGCATGCAGTAGTCACGACGATTTGATACTTGGCCAGCCCTCCCAGACCCGTCGCCAGACCCAGTGCAACCCACCACGCGGCTCGACCGGTGGTATGAGCCTTCCAGCAGCAAACAGCGCTGATGGTCACGAAGACCATCAGCACCACATTGTGGTTGTAGTAGTAGAGCCGTCCGTTGTAGTAGGTGATGCACAGGGCTGCCAACAACGCCAACGTTGCGTAGCGCCAGCCGCGCATGCGGAACAACAGTCGCCACATCAATGCCATGGCGCCCAGGGTGCAGGTCGCACCGACGAAATAGCTGGTCCCCGCCGTCGCGCCGAACAGCTTGACAGGCAGCCAGAACAGCCAGGTGGGCAACGGCGGGTGTTTGTAGTAGCCACCTTCGATCGAACCGACCCACGTCAACTGTTCGATGTTGTCCGTCGGGGGCGACAGGCTCGTGTACGACAGGTGACCCAGCCAGGCAGCGCCGAACAACAACAAGAGCAACGCGACAAGTTGTCCAGGCTGAAGCCGCACACTTGACGGTGCTTTCCACC
>JAYWGR010000036.1:0-10089 GCA_043778145.1 Rhizobacter sp. | reverse complement strand
AGCTCGACCCGATCAACGCCCGCGTGCTGCTCGTGCGCGATGGCGGCGAGACGATTGGCTTGGTCGTGCAAGGCTTGCGCTCGATCGAACAAGCGCACTGGGAGCAGCCCGAGCGGGCCGCGGCCAGCGGTGAGGCGGCAGGCGACGCGGGCCTCACGCTCTCGGGTGTTCGCCGCTTCCAGCCCTTGGTCGAGGTCGGTATGGACGATCAGCGGCGCACCTTGCCGCGGCTTGATCTGCTGCTGCTCGCGCGTGCGCTGCGCAGCGAGGCCAACGCCAGCGCGCCAATCGCGCCGCAGCCGCTCACCTGAGGAAGGCTTGCACGGCGGCCAATGCACGCACCGGGTCTTCCTCGTGCGGAATGTGGCCAATGCCCGGCAGCGCCACGAGCTTGGCATTCGGCATTGCCCGCAGGTAATCGGCGCTGTTGGCGAACGGGATCATCGCGTCTTGATCGCCCCAAAGCAGCAGCGTTGGCGCGGTGATCTGCTTCAGCCACGGCACAGGATCGGTCAGCACGGTTTGGCGCATGCGCGCCAGCATCGCGCCGCGTGCGCCGGGCGCAAGCAACAGGTCGTGATAACGCGTGCTGACGTCATCGGTGAGCACGGCGGGGTTGGCATAAGCCGGCTTCAGGCTCATGCGCAGCAGCGCTTCGGGCAGGGCATAGCGCATCAGCGTGAGCGTGGCCGGCACCTCTGGCGCGCGGCCGTAGTCGAAGCCTGGGCTTGCAAAGCCATCGGGCGAAATCAACACCAGCTTGTCAACTCGGTCGGGCTCGTGCGCCGCCACCCACCACGCAATGCGCCCGCCCATCGAGTGGCCGACGAGGCTCGCGCGCCGGATGCCCAGCTCATCCATCAGTGCGATGACGAGCTGCAGGCTGCGCGCGTCGGCGTAGTTGCCGGTGGCGTCGGGTGGGCTCAGGCCGGAGCCGGGCAAGTCAAAGCGGATCACGCGGTGGCTTGCGCTGAGCGCGCGGGCCCACGGCTCCCAGGTGTGCAGGCTCGCGCCAAAGCCGTGCAGCAGGATGACTGCAGGCGCGGCTTTCGGGCCGCTGTCGCGCACGTGGAGGCGCGTGCCGGCGACTTGGCGCATGTCGCCGGGGGCGGCAAGGTACTTGACTTCGAGTTCGGCGAGCGGGCGGTCGGGCGTCCAGAGCCACGCGGCCGCGGCAAGCGCACCGATGATGAAACACGCCAGGGCGATCCAACCGAATTTCAAATGCTGATCTCAATCAGGGCGCGCTCGGCGCGGCGGTGGTGAAGGTTTGAAGTAGTCATGGCGTCATGAGTTCGCGGCATCCAGCCCGGGCTGCGCGGCCTGCACCGAAGACACCCAAGGTTGCCAGAGCTGGCGCTCGATTTCGGCCTGGCCCTTGAGGCGCAAGAACTCATCGAAGGCGAGTGTGACCTGAGGCATCTGGCGCGACGCCACGCGCACCACGAACCACTCGCGCTCGACCGGGTTGTTCGCCATCGGCAGCATCTTCAGCAAGCCGGCATTCATCTCCAGCACGCAGGTGTGCATCGAGAGGTAAGCCGGGCCGAAGCCCGCCGCGCACATCTGTTTGATGGCTTCGTTGCTGGAGAGCTCGGAGCCGATGCGCAGGCGCAGCTTGGCTTCTTTGAAGAGGCGCTCGACGGTCGTTCGCGAGCCTGAGCCGCGCTCGCGAACGAGCAGGCGCGCCTCGGCGAGCTTGGCCATCGTGAGCTGCGGGTCGCGCATCAACGGGTGAGATGGTGCGGCCACGAACGCGACCGGGTTCTTCGCGAAGCGCGCGGCTTGCACCTTCAACTCTTCGGGTGGTTGGCCCATCACAGCGATGTCGATCTCATGCGCTGCGAGGCTGCGCACGATCTCGTCGCGCTTGGCCACGTGCAGCTTGAGCTTGACGCGCGGGTGCCCGCTGATGAAGGTCACGAGCAAGCGCGGCAACCAGTACTCGGCGCTGCTCACGGCGCCCACGCGCAAGGTGCCCGAGAACGCGCCGAGGAAGGTCGCCATCTCGTCGCTGGCTTCGGTTCGCAAGGCGAGCAGGCGGTCGGCATAGGTCAGCAGCAACTCGCCGGCTTCGGTGAGGCGAACGCCGCGCCCGGTGCGCTCGACCAGCTGCGCGCCGGCATCGGCCTCGAGGCTCGCGATTTGGATCGAGATGGCCGATTGGCTCAGGTGCAACTCGTCGGCCGCGAGCGTGACGCTGCCCAACCGCGCGACTGCTTGAAAGCTCGCGAGCTGGCGGAGCGAGGCATTGCGCGCAAGGGTCATCGGCTGATATCAAGAAAACGGACGAGACCGCTGAAAACGTTCAATTTCTGTTTTCGAGAGCCGCTGCGTACATTGGCCCTCGCGGGAAAAGCAGGCACGACTTCTCGCCGATCGACCCCACGGTGCCTTTGAAAAACAACCAAAGGAGACACGGACGATGTCAGGCATTGAAGTTAAGAGCAGGCGCGACTTTCTCGGCTTCACCGGCAAGGTCGGCTTGTCGACGATGGTGGCGCAGGCGATTGGTGTGAACGTCGGCATGATCGACATCGTGCAGGCGCAGTCGGGCCGCAAGGTCACGCCATTTCGCTTCGCGATGATCAGCGACTCGCACCTCTACAGCGCCTCTGGCCACAAGTTCGACAACAGCTTGGAAGACGCAGTGGCCCAGGTCAATGCGTTGAATCCCTTGCCTGACTTTGTGCTCTACGGTGGCGACATCGCGCAAAACGGCACCGAGGACCAACTGGTCAAAGGGCGCAAGATTTTGTCGAAGCTGAAGATGCCGATGAAGGTGATTCCCGGCGAGCACGATTGGTATCTCGACATGGGCACCGCCTGGCGCGGCATGTTCGGCAAAGAGACCTGGTCGTTCGATCAGAAGGGCGTTCACTTCATCGGCCTGAATTCCATCATCGTGAAGGACTTCTGGACCGGCGCCGGCATGTCGCCCAAAGAACGCATGGGCGTGATGGAGATGCTGGAGAGCCCAATTGCCGGCCCGTGGGGCATTCAAGCCGAGCAGCTCGCGTGGCTCAAGCGTGATGTGCAAAGCCTCTCGCCCGATACACCGGTCGTCGTCTTCACGCACTCGCCGCTTTGGGATTACTACCCGCGCTGGAACTTTCAAACCTCCGATGCGCAGGAGATTCGCGAGGCGCTCTCCAAGTTCGTGAGCGTCATGTCGTTTCACGGCCATGTGCACCAAACGGTCTACAACCGCATCGGCAACATGAGCTCGGTCGGTGCGCTGAGCACCTCGTGGCCGTGGCCGTATCCGGCGGTCAAGCTGCCGTATCCGGAGTCGCAGATGAACCGCTCCGATCCATCGAACGAGACGGACGGCATGGGCACGCAATACGTCAACCTCGATGCCGGCTTCAGCGGATTGGTGCAGCACCAACCGTTTGGCGATTCACTCACGCCGTTCTTGAAAAACGGCATCAAGGTGTGACCGGAGCAGCCGCATGACAACCTCATCTTTTCAACGCACCGCCCGCTGGCTGGTGGCACCTTGCGCCTTGCTGTGCGCACTCCAAACCACCACCGCCCGCGAGCCCTACACGGCGGCCGAGTTGGCCGATCAAGAGGCCAAGCTGCTCGCCATCGTCGACAAAGGTCGCGACCTCTGGCACGGCAGCCGCGCCGACATGAGCAACAACGGCTTGGCCTGCGGCAATTGCCACCCCGATGCCGCGGCTGCGAACCCGCAGACCTTTCCAAAGTACATGCCGATGTTCAACAAGGTCGTGCCGTTTCGCGAGATGGTCAACTGGTGCATTCAAAACCCGCAGGGCGGCAAGGCACTCGATGTCAACAGTGACGACATGACGGCGATGGAGGCCTACGCCTTTAACCTCCACCGCGGCGAGAAGATCGAGCCTGGCCTCGCTTCACGGCAGACCACGCCGATCGTCGTGAAGTCTGGCGTCGGCTACGCGAAGAAGCCTTCGGGCATCGGCGTCGACAAGTAGCCGTGGGCACCAGAAGCGGAAGGGTTTGGTGGCCAACACCGAATCGGAGCGTCATCGCGCGTGGGTGCGGCTGGCTGTGTTTGGCGGCTTGCGCAGCGGCGAATGCTGCGCAGCCGTGCGTGCCCAGCGCAACAGCGCCGACGCCGCTCGTGCGGTTTGAGGTGCATGCCGATGGCACCGTGACCGACAAGCAAACGGCGCTGATGTGGGCGCAATGTTCTGCGGGCCAAACGGTGGTGCATGGCGCTTGTGTGGGGGAAGCGGCGCGCCTGAACTGGCGCTCGGCAGCGGCTTTTGCCGATGACGTCAACCTTCGCGGCGACTTGTTCTACAGCGATTGGCGCCTGCCGAAGCTGACTGAGCTCGCGACCCTGGCCAAGCGTGGCTGCGCTCGGCCTCGCATCGACCTCGTCGCGTTCCCGGCCACGCCGCCAAGCGTGTACTGGACGGCCACGCGGCGGCCTGGCACTGCCGATGCCTCGTTCACCGATGCCTCGTTCGCGTATGGCCTCGGCTTTGGCGAGGGCGGCGTGGCGTACTTCGCCAAGGAAGAAGCCAACGCCGTGCGGCTCGTGCGGAGTGCGCGGTGATGAGCGCCAGCCGCCGCGCCTTCGTGATGCGCCAAGCGTGGTTGCTGGCCTTGGGCGGCAGTGGCTTGATGGCGGGCCGTGAGGCGCAGGCGTCGTCGGATGAGCTTGCGTTCGATGCGGTCTCGATGCGCGATGCGCTCGCCGCCCTTGGCGGCATTCCGGCCACCGGCGCAGAGATCATGCTCAGCGCGCCGGAGCTCGTCGAGAACGGTGCGGTGGTGCCGGTCACGGTGGATTGCCGGCTCGCTGCGGCGCGGGAGGTCTACATCGTCGTCGAGGCCAATCCGAACCCACTCGTCGTGCGCTTTGACATTCCCGAGGGCACCGATGCCTGGGTCTCGACGCGCATCAAGATGGCTGCAAGCGGCAGCGTCTACGCCGTGGTTCGCGCAGAAGGCAAGCTGTATGCGGCGTCGCGCGAGGTGCAGGTGATGGTCGGCGGGTGCGGCTGATGGGCGCGCCCATCCGCATCCGTGCGCGCAGCGAGCGCGGCGCCACCGAGGTGCTGCTGCTCATGCCGCACCCGATGGAAACCGGGCTGCGCCGCGACGAGGCTGGCGCGTTAATTCCCACGCGCTACATCACGGCAGTGCACGTGAGCGTGGAAGGCCGCGCGGTGCTCGATGCGCGCATGAGCCAGGCGGTCTCGAAAGACCCGCTGCTGTCGTTCCGCTTTCGCGGGGGCCGCCCCGGCGAGCGCATCGCGGTGCGCTGGACCGACAGCGCTGGCGAGCATCGCCAAGACGACGCATTGATTTCATGACGATGAAGGACCGATGTATGCATTCCACCAACCGCCGCAGCTTCGTGCTGCATGTCCTTGCAGGCAGCGCCGCGCTGTCATGCGCCGCAGCCCAAGCCGAGGAAGAGCGCGTGACCGAGGCCGACCCCTACGCGCGGTCGATGGGCTTTCGGCTCGACACCAATCAAGTCGATCAAGCCAAGTACCCGCGGCATGACGCAGCAACGCAAAGCTGCAGCAAATGCCAGCTCTATGACGGCAAGGCCGGCGAGGCTTGGGGCCCGTGTTCGTTCTATGGTGGCCGGCTCGTCTCGCCGAACGGCTGGTGCCGCAACTTCAAAGTCCGCAAGGCCTGAAGGGCAACGCCATGCGCCACATCGTGTGGGCGAGCCTGGTGGCTTGTGTGCTGCTGGCGGGTTGTGACCGCACGCAGACCGTTCAGCGGGGTTTTCGTGGTGTCGGCCTCACGCAGATGTACAAGCCCGCCACGCTGGCCGCCAGGGCCGATCTGAACCAGGTGCCCGAGCCGGAGCCGGTCGACGAACCCGACCCGGAGGCGCCGCAGATCAGCGAAGTTTTCAAGAACGTGCGCGTGCTCAACGACTTGACGGTGCTTGAGTTCTCGCGGCTGATGCAAGCCATGTCGACCTGGGTGGCGCCGGAAGAGGGTTGCTCGTTTTGCCACAACCCGAAGAAGCTCGACTCCGACGAGAAGTACACCAAGGTCGTCGCCCGCCGCATGCTTCAGATGACGCGGCACATCAACAAAGACTGGAAGCAACACGTCGCTGGCACCGGCGTCACCTGCTGGACTTGCCACCGCGGCCAGGCCGTGCCGTCAGGCGATTGGTTTGCAAACCCCGGCGCAGCGCATCCTTCCGAGACGCTGGGCAACAAGGCCGGGCAGAACACCGCGGGCGTTGCGGCGATCGGCAATGCGGCTTTGCCGATGGACCCGTTGTCAGTCTTTCTCTCAGGAGCCGACAACGCCATTCCGGTGCAAGGCACACAGCCTCTGGCCGGCGAGAACCGCCACTCGGTCAAGCAGACCGAATGGACCTACGCGATGATGATCTATATGTCGAACTCGCTCGGCGTGAACTGCACTTACTGCCACAACACGCGGGCGATGGGCCGGTGGGAGGAAAGCATGCCGCAGCGCGTGACCGCGTGGTACGGCATCCGCATGGCGCGCGACTTGAACTCAACCTACCTGACGCCGCTCAAGCCCATCTTCCCGGTGCATCGCCTGAGCGCAGAGGGCGATGGCCCGAAGGTCGGCTGCGAGACCTGCCACAAGGGCACGTTCAAGCCCCTCTACGGCGCCAGCATGTTGAAGGATTACCCCGAACTCGCCGGGGTGATGGCGGCCGACCGACCCGGCGCGCCCGCATCGGCCGTGGCCACCGCGGCCGAGCCGCCGAAGTTGGCGGCTGCGCCGGCCGCCGCAGCCAATCCGCCGCGCTGAGCCGCACGTCGAGCGCGCGTGATGCCGAACGGGCATCACACCTCGCGCGACGGCTCTTGCCTGAGCATCTCCAGAATCACTTGGCCAGCCGCCATGAGCTCCTCGAACGACGCGCCCGGCGCTTGGACGCCGTCGAACGCCGACTTCAACGATCCCTGCCACGAACTGTCGGAGCCAAAAATTCTGGGAATGGCGCCGACGACTTCGTAGAAGAAATCATTCAGCCCCTGGGACCCCGCCTCGTTGGCTCGCGCCACTTGGGGCGTGTAGCTGCCGAGATTGACGAAGAGGGCGATGAGGCTCATGTACTGCCCGTAAACACTCTGCAGCGCGTTGATGCGGCCGAAAATCTCGATGCGCGAGTCGACATCGTTTGACGCGTGAACCTCGGCTTCCATCTCGCGAATGTGCGCCTGCAGCTGCGGTTGAAGGCCGCGCACGCGCTCGGCCAACAGAAACGCCGTCAACGCTTCTTTCGGGTCCATGTTTTGCACCGGGACGCCGATGCCCGTTCGGATCGACGCCAAATTGGCGATGATGAACGGAATGTGCCGCTCGAAGGTTCGAATGCTCTCCGTCATGAGCTCGGGCTGCGCGATTTCCGATGCGGTGAACGCTTCGGAGATGGGCCCCGAATAGAGAACGTTGTCCAACGTCGTCAGCATCTCGTTCGTGACGGAGACGGCCAACTCAGCGTCCGGAACCGCCGCGATGAGATCGTTCTCGCGAAATCTCGACGCATAGCCTGTGGATTGGATTCCCTCAGGGATCACGCCGGTGGGGCGCTCAGGCGTGTCGAGCGAACGGGCCAAGGCCCGGATCGTCATCTTGGCGTGATCCAAACCGGCTTTCGGCGGCGCGGTGTCGTCACCGACCGCAGCCCAATCCCTCACGCTGCCGATGTTGGCGAGCGTGTCGCGATCGGCATAGGCGTTGAGCGAGCGGCCGCTTGAGGCTTGGCGCCGGAAAAACGTGGTCACGATCTGGCGAAGGATGTCAGCGCGCAGGCCGATGTTCTCGCCAGCCGGGTGATCGTGGAGCTTCTTGACGGTGGCGCGCACGGCCGGGTCGGCGATGGTGTCAATCAGGGCGTGCAGGTCGCGCTCGGGGTGCACGGTGACACGCGCCTTGCGCAGCATCGTGTGCGGGATCTCGATTTCTGCGCCATTCGGGCCGACCATGGGCAGATGCAGGGCGAACTCGTTGACCCGGTCGGTCCAGAGATGCGCCTGCACATTGGGTGCTGCGCCGTGCATGCTGTCGACCATCTGCAGGTAGCTTGTTGCCAGCTCGCGCTGAAAGGCGGTTGATCTGCTGCTCGCCGGCTGCAAGGCTGAGGGCGAATACCAAATCGCGTGCAGGTCCATGTTGTCGGCCGCAGGCGCGGCCGAGAGTGGCTCTGCCGCGCGGGCGTTCGGCAGCGGCGGGCGCGCCGCGGGCGGGCCGCCGTCAGATCGTGGGGCCAGCCGGGAGGATGGCTTTTGGCTTGTGGCCGCAGCCACCGCAAGCGGCTGGCCGGCGTGGGCGGCAGTGGGCGCCTCATTGGGCTCCGCTGCGCGCGCCGGCGCTTGATTTGACTCTGGACGGATCATGAAAGCTCCCGAAGATCAAAAAGTGCTCAACCATCCGCGAAGCAGCCAGCGGCAGGGCAGAGGGGAATTCGCGTCAACAGGCTCATGAGGTGAGCCATCGCCTCGCTGGGCTGAACTCGCTTCAAAGCTGGGCAGCCGGCGCAGCGGAGCGGCATCTTAGGAATGAGCGCTGCCGTGCGCGGTGTTGTCGTGCGAAGTTTCACGGGTTGATGCGAACACGTGCTTACAGGTCGCCGGCGAAGCTGTTGCGTGCCGGCGGCGGCCACGTCGCCACTGATCGCGGCGCAGTGCACGTGCGCAGCCTTGCGCCCTTCGCCACCTGCGGGGCCGCACCACCACCCCCTGTTTTTGCTGAGCTGTACCTAAACCCAGGTCGTGCAACGCTTTCAGTGCAGCTTGCAAGTCTTTGTTTTTAAGACACTTTTGTGTAAAGACTGCTGCAAATTGGATCGTCTCTAACCCCTTGATTCAATTGACTTTATTTGCGCGCGCACTGGAAAACGCCTCGGAGTGGCGGTAAAGTGGCGGAAAGTGCATCAGGGTGGGGGAAAGTGGCAAATTCGCGGTTAACGGGGAGCAGTGACCTGGTGCTAGACGCCAAGGGCCGCATCGCCATTCCCGCGCGTCATCGCGACATCCTGACCGCCATGAACGTCACCAACCTCACCATCACCAAGCATCGCCAGGGCGCTTTGATGATTTTTCCGCAGCCTGCCTGGGACGCCTTCAGTGCGCGCGTTGCCGCGCTGCCGATGGAGGCTGACGGCTGGCAGCGCTTCTTTCTCGGCAACGCAGTCGAAGTGGAGCTCGATGGCTCTTCCCGCGTGCTGATTGCGCCTTCACTGCGCAAGTTCGCCAACCTCGAGCGCGAGGTCACGCTCATCGGCGTGGTCAGCCACTTCGAGCTCTGGAACACGAAGGCCTACGAAGATCACGAGGCAGAAGTGCTGAAGTCGGAAATGCCCGCTTCGCTCAAGAGCTTCAGCGTTCAGGCTGCCTGAGTCATGGCGAACGTGAACGAACGCGGGCACACGACGGTCCTGCTGGCAGAAGCCATTGACGCCCTCGTGACCAACCCTGACGGCATCTACCTGGACGCCACCTACGGCCGCGGCGGCCATTCGCGCGCGCTGTTGGCGCGGCTCTCGCCCAAGGGCCGGCTGCTCGCCTTCGACCGCGACCTGGCGGCCATCGCCGCTGCAACCGAGGGCGACTCCAAGCTCGACGACCCACGCTTCTCGATCCATCACACCGCGTTTGCGGGCATGGTCTCGGCGCTCGCCGCGGCCGGCGTGAAGCAGGTCGATGGCGTGCTGATGGACATCGGCGTGTCCTCGCCCCAGATCGATGACCCCGCGCGTGGTTTCAGCTTCCGTTTCGACGGCCCGCTGGACATGCGCATGGACACGACGCGCGGCGAGAGCGCAGCGGAATTCTTGGCTCGCGCAGACGAGCGCCAAATTGCAGAGGTGATTCGCGACTATGGGGAAGAACGGTTTGCTGTACAGGTTGCAAAGGCGCTTGTTGCTCGGCGCGAGAGCGGGAACCCGGTTCGAACAACCGCAGAGCTTTCCCACGTCGTGGCTGGTGCGGTGCGGACCCGCGAAGCGGGCCAGGACCCTGCAACGCGGACATTTCAAGCTCTTCGGATTTTCGTCAACGCCGAGCTTGAGGAGCTCCAACAAGCGCTGAGCGCCTCGCTCGATGTGCTCGTGCCCGGCGGCCGGCTGGTTGT
>JAYWGR010000035.1:0-33768 GCA_043778145.1 Rhizobacter sp. | reverse complement strand
GTTTGCTGACGAAATCATCCATGCCAGCCGCACCTGCTTTTTGGTGCTCGCTGGTCAGCGCACCGGCGGTCAAGGCGATGACCGGGAGCTTCGCCAGGCCGAGCTCAGCGCGGATGCGGCGTGTGGCCTCGTGGCCATCGAGCACGGGCATTTGCACGTCCATCAGCACCACATCGAAGCCTTCTCGGTGCGATGCCAGCATGTCGACCGCCTCTTGGCCGTTGTTGGCCAGCGAGACCTCCGCGCCTTCGAGCGAGAGGATGCGTTTGGCGACTTCAAGGTTGATCTCGCTGTCATCGGCGATGAGCACGCGCACGCCGGCCAAGTGGCGCCCGGGCGGGCCTGAATCGGCCAGAAGCGGCGTGGCAATCTTTGTGGGATCGCAGGGGTCGAACCCCACATCGACCCAGAACTCGCTGCCCACACCTTGCTCGCTGGCGAGGCCCACATCGCCGCCCATCAGCGTGACCACGCGCTTGACGATCGAGAGCCCGAGGCCCGTGCCGCCGAAGCGCCGGGTGGTGGAGGTGTCGGCCTGCGAGAAGGGCGCAAAGAGCTTTTCCTGGATGGCCGGCGGAATGCCGATGCCGCTGTCTTTCACGGTGAAACGCAGCCGCACTTGTTTGCTCTCAGGGGCGGCATCGAGCCGCTTGACCTGCAGCGTCACGCCGCCGCGGTCGGTGAACTTGATGGCGTTGGCCACGAGGTTGGTCAGCACCTGATGCAAGCGGATGGCGTCACCCATGAGGGCGGCCGGCAGATCGCGCCCGGCATCGATCGTGAAGCGAATGCGCTTGCTCTCGGCTTGGACCGACATCATGTCGCCCAACTCATGCAGCACGCTGCGCAGCGCAAACGGCGCGGTCTCTAGCGTGAGCTCGCCGGCCTCGATCTTGGAGAGGTCGAGCACGTCGTTGATGACCACGAGCAGTGACTTGCTGGCCACGCGAATCTTCGCGAGGAAGTCGGCTTGCTCGGCATCGAGTGCGGTCTGGTTGAGCAGGTAAGTCAGCCCGATCACCGCATTCATCGGCGTGCGGATTTCGTGGCTCATGTTGGCGAGGAACTGGCTCTTCGCCAAGCTCGCGTGCTTGGCTTTGTGCATCGCTTGGCGGAGCGATTCTTCGTGCTGCTTTTGCCGCGTCACGTCATGGGCGATGCCGAGGTAGCCGAGCAGGGTGCCATCGGCTGCGTGCATCGCGGTGACGACGAGCGAGACCTGCACGCGCCGGCCATCTTTGCGAACGTAAGTCCATTCGAGCGGTTGGCCGAGTGTGGAGGGTTCGGTGAACACCTCGGTGGGCTGCACAGTGCGGCCGATGCGCTCGCTCAAGGCGGTGGCGCGCTGCATCACTTCTTCGGGGTCGTGCAGGAGTGCCGGTGTTGTGCGGCCCACGATCTCATCGGCGCTGTAGCCGAGCAAGCGCTCGGCGCCGCGGTTGAACACTGTGATGTTGAGCTGCGGGTCGCCCGCGATGATTGCGACTTCCGATGCCGATTCGAGCACCGTGTGCAGCAGCGATGATGTCTCGCGCAATTCGAGCTCGGCGCGCTTGCGCTCGGTGATGTCGATGTTGACGCCGGTCACGAGCACGGCCTTGCCTGCGGCATCGCGGCTGATCTGTGCGCTGGCTTTGAGGTGCCGCACCTCGCCATTGGGCCAGACGATGCGGAACTCGGGCGCGTAGTCTTGCTCGCCGCGCACTGCGGCATCGAGCGCCGCCACGGTTGCATCGCGGTCCTCGGGATGCAGGCTTTCTGACCACACGCGGTAAGGCTCCAGCGTGCCCGATGCCTCTCGCGAGTAGAGCCGGTACATGCGGGCATCCCAAGCGAGTGTGCCGGCGACCGGGTCCCACTCCCAGACGCCGATGTCAGCGGAATCGGCTGCGATCGTGAAGCGGTCATTGGCCTGCACGAGCAGCGACTCGGCTGTTTTGCGGCTGGTGATGTCTTGAATCGCGCCGATCAAGCGCACGGTCTTGCCGCTCTGCACTTCGGCGTTGCCGACGGTGCGCACCCACAAGTGGCGCCCGGTTGCAGTCACGAAAGGCAGCTCCAGGTCGTAGCCCGTGCCATCGGCAATGCATTGGTCGACCGCAGTTCGGATGGTGTTGCCGGCCTCGCCGGGGAAGAAGTTGATGGCGCCATCGAGCTTGAGCGCAGAGCCCGGCTCCAGATCGTGGATGCGGTAGGTCTGCGTGGACCAGGTCAGCCCGATCGGGTCGAGATCGAGCTGCCAGCCGCCCACGCCAGCGGTTTCGCCCACGCGGTCGAGGAAGGCTTCGCTCGCGCGGAGCTTTTGTTCTGCGAGCTTGGCCGCAGTGATATCGGTCAGGACGGAGATGTACTTCTCGACCTGGCCGCCCGCGCCGACGAAGGGCGCGATGATGCCGTCGACCCAGAAAAGCGAGCCGTCTTTCGCGCGGTTGCAAATCTCGCCGCGCCATGGCTTGCCGCTGGCAATAGAGCCCCACATGTCGACCCAGAAGGCGTGGTCTTGTGCGCCGGAATTGACGATGCGGTGGTTCTGCCCGAGCAGCTCGTCGCGGCCGTGGCCAGTGATGCGGCAGAAGTTGTCATTCGCTTCAATGATGCGGCCCTGGCGGTCGGCCACCGAGAAGATCGCATGGGTGCGGATCGTGCTGAGCAGCGCCTCGTTCTCGCGCAACGCCATGTCGAGCTGCTGGCGGCTTGCGGTCAGCTCGCTCACATCGTGTTGCAGCGCGTAGAAGCCGCGCACCGTGCCGTCGATCACATCGGGCAGGTAGTACACGATCCCGTGCCGAATGCCGCGATCGCCGGGCAAGGGCAGAGACCGCTCAAACGTTTGCGGCTCACCGCGCAGCGCGGCTTCAGCACGCGGCCGGAAGTGCTCGAACGTGGCCGAGCCGAGCAGCTCGCTCAAGTGGCGGCCGATGATGGCCTGCGGCGGCTTGCCGAACCAATCGGCGTGTGCTCGGTTGGCAACGCGGTTGATGAGGTGCTCGTCCCAGTAGGCGATGGCCGAGGGCATGGCATCGAGGATGGCTTGCAGGTCGTGGCGGGCAATGTCGAGCGCTTCGGTGCGTTCGGCCACGCGCCGCTCAAGGCCGGCATTGAGCTCGCGAATGGCGCGCTCGCTGCGCCTGGCCGCACTCACGTCGCGCACGGTCTTGGCGATGCCCACGCAGCGGCCATCGGCTCCGAAGATGGGCGATGCCGCGACCGAGACGTCAATCAGCGAGCCGTCAACGTGGCGGCGCACTGTGTCGAATGGCTTGACCGACTCACCGCGCGCAAGCGCAGCGCGGATCGCGGCATCTTCTTCCTCGCGGCCTTCGGGCAGCAGCAGGTTGACGACTGGTTTGCCGAGCGTGTCGGCAGCGAGGTAGCCGAAGAGGCGCTCGGCGCCGCCGTTCCAATCGGTGACGAGGCCGGTGAGCGATTCGCCAATGATCGCGTCACTGCTGTTGTCGATGATCGCGGCGCGGCGGGCTTGCTCGTTGCGCACGAGTTGCGCGCGCTGTGCGCTTTGTGCAAGCGCATAGGCGAGCGCTGCCAGCAGAAGCGAGAGCACGGCGCCGGCTGCTGCCACCACGCGCGGGTCGGTCTGGTCGAGCTCCTGCAAAAAGGCCGGGCGCGCTTTGAACGTGGCCGACCACTGCCGGCCGTAGAGCGGTATCGAAACCTGTTGCGCAATGCCGTGGGCCCCGGGTTCGTTGGCCAGTGGCGTGGCATAGAACACTTCGGCGGCTTCTGCGCCGCTTTGGGTGGCTGCGGCTTCAGCGCTTGCCGTGCTTGCCGTGCTTGCAGTGGTTGCAGCGCTTGCCGTGCTTGCCGTGCTTGCCGTGCTGTCAGCACGGTCGCGAAGCGTCAACGAAAAGCGCTGATCTTGCAGCGCCAGATCGGCGAGTACCTGGTCGATCAAGAGCGGTGCAAAAGTCCAGCCCAGCGTGGCCTCCAGGCGCTGCTCGACCGTGGCCACCGGTGAGCCGGGCCGATAGATCGGCAGCAGCAACACAAAGGATCGGTGCTGCGCCGCGGCTTCCGGGCCAAGGTTGATCGGCGCGGAGAGCGTGGCCCGGCCGCTGCGCATGGCGGAGTCGGCAGCGGTGCGGCGGTTCGGGTCGGAGGCGATGTCGAGCCCGAGTGTCTGCAGGTTGCGGCCGAGCGGCTCGATGTAGGTGACCACATAGCGGTCGCCTGCATGCGGCTCGATCTGGCGGATTGCGAAGTCGGGCGAACCATCGCGCTGAACGGCGGCCGTGAACGACATTTCATCGGCTTGATTGACGCGCCAGATCACACCCGTGCCGCGTGCGCCGGGGAACTCGCGGTCGATGTCGCGCGAACGCGCATAGCGCTCGAAGCGCTCACGGTTGTTCGATTCGGGGCCGCTCTCCAGCACCACGCCGCGCGCGCCGAGCAGGCCGTATTCATAGGTGTGCAGCCGAGTGGCCACGCGGACGGCGAACTCGCGGGCGATCGTCTCGAAACGAAGCTGAGCCGATTGCGTGTTGTCACGCACTTGCCAGCGCGTGGCCAAGGCAGTGAGGCCCAAGCCCAACAGCAGTGCTGCCATGGCGATGAAGCGTGGCTCTCGCCAGCGGCGCGACAGCTGTTGGATTGGTTTCATGAGGTTTCCATGCTGAGCGCATGGCGCTCGCGAATCTTCCAGGCGGCGGCCGGCGTGTCGACATCGGCGATGTCAAGCCCAAACGCGCGGTTGCGACCGGCACGCTTGGCGGCATAGAGCGCTTGGTCGGCGGCCGATATCAGCTCGCTCGCCGGGCGCGCGCGTTGCACCTCGCGCATGAAGGCCGAGTCGCCCGATGAGTCGACCCAGCGCTGGCTGGCGTCGTCATAGCAACCCACACCGACGCTGATGGTCACGTGCGCTGCGCTCGGTGACGCGCCATGCGGAATGGCCCGCTGGGCCACCGCCTCGACCGCGCGTTGCGCGAGCACGCAAGCACCTTCGCGTGGCGTGTGCGGCAGCAAGATCACGAACTCTTCGCCGCCGTACCGCGCCACCAGATCCGCAGGCCGCAGGCACACCGAGCCGAGCGCATGCGCCACCGACTGCAGCGCCGCATCGCCCGAAGGGTGGCCGTGGCGGTCGTTGAAGAGCTTGAAGTGATCGACATCGACCATCAACAACGACGTCGGCGAGCCCATGCGCAGGCCGCGCAGCCATTCGCGCTGCAGCACCTCGTCGAAGTGCCGGCGGTTGGCGACTTGGGTGAGCGCATCGATGGTTGAGATGCGCTCGAGTTCGTCGTGCAAATGCTTGAGCCGCAGTTGCGTGCCCACGCGCGCGAGCAACACCGGTTCGCTGACCGGCTTGGTGACGAAGTCGACCGCGCCGAGTTCGAAGCCGGAGAGCTCAAATTCGAGCTGCGTGTGGCTGGTGACGAACATGACCGGCACGCGGGCGAGATCGGGGTCGGCCTTGATCGTGCGGCAGAGCTCGAAGCCGCTCATGCCGGGCATTTCAGCGTCGAGCAACATGAGGTCGGGCGGTGATTCGCGCGCGATCTTGAGCGCATCGGCGCCATTGGTGGCAAAGCGCACGCGGCCCGAGCCCGAGAGGATGCGCGCCATCAGTTGAATCGCGCCCGGGTCGTCATCGACCAGCAGGATTTCTGGTGTTTTCATTCGCGGTCTGCGTCTACTTCTTCGTCTGCGTTTGGGTCTGCTGGGCGACCCGCCGCGGCGCGTGCGCCGAGCGCGGTGTACGGCGCGCCGCCTTCGCCCACGCCGAGGGACTGCGCTTGCGCGCGGCCGGCGAGCTTGGCCCAAGCCAGCGCTGCGCAGCCTGCCTGCAGAAGATCGGCCGCGGTCGATGCGGAGTGCCCCAGATCGTCAAACCGCGAATCGGCTGACGGCTCCTTCCACTCTGGGCTCTCTTCGTCATAGCAGCCAATGCCCACACTGACCGTGACTTGGCGCGACACCTTCGAGCGCTCATGCTCGATGCCAAGCGCTTCGATGTCAGCGAGCACGCGCTGGGCCACGTTCATTGCGCCCAGTCGCGGTGTGTGCGGCAACAGCATCGCGAATTCGTCATCGCCGATGCGGGCAACGAGGTCTGCGGGCCTCCAGCTGGCCGCGCTCAAGGCACTGGCGATCGCCTTGATGCAGGCGTCGCCAGCGGGCTGGCCATAGCGGTCGCAGTAGGGCTTGAAGTGGTCTGCATCGATCTTCAGCAGCGACAGCGGCTCGCCACTGCGGCGGCAACGCGACCACTCGCGTTTGAGCACTTCGTCGAACCGGGTTCGATTGGCCAAGCGGGTCAGTGCATCGAGCGTCGCGATGCGGCGAAGCTCGTCAACCGTGCGTTGCATGCGCAATTGCGTGCGAACGCGGGCACGCAGCATCAAGGCGCTGATCGGCTTGGCCACGAAATCGACTGCGCCGAGCTCGAAGCCTGCGAGCTCGAAATCAGGTTCGCGGTGGCTGGAGACGAAGATCACCGGGATGTCCGCGAGGTACTGATCAGCCTTGATCGTCTCGCACACTTTGAAGCCGCTCATGCCGGGCATCTCAGCGTCGAGCAGGATCAGGTCAGGGATGTTCTCGTGGGCGACGCGCAGCGCGTCTGCTCCATTGACGGCAAAGCGCAACTCGGCCTCGCCCGCCAGCATGCGCGCCATCACGGCGATGGTTCCGGGGTCGTCGTCAACCAGCAATACGGATTGGGCTTTCATCTGAGCTTTCTTGTTGGGTTCAGGTGCGAGTGGCTTTGGCGGCGGGTCAAGCGAGTTCGGGGCCAGCAGCGAGCGGTATGCGAATGGTGAAGCAGCTGCCTTTGGCGGCTTGGCTCGTCACGGCGAGGCTTCCGCCCATGGCCTCGACGAGGCTGCGGGTGATGGCGAGCGCCAACCCCGCACCAGCCACGGTCGTCACATGGCGGCCGAGGCGGTTGAAGGGCTCGAACAGGTGGGCGAGTTGATCGGCGTCGAGGCCGAGCCCGCCGTCGCACACGGCCATTGAGAGGTGTTGGTCGTCGCGGCTGAGCCTCAGCTCGACCCAGCCGCCAGGCCGGTTGTAGTTGACGGCGTTGCGCAGCAAGCTGGCGAGGCACTGCGTCAAGCGGTGGGGATCGGCCATGACCGGGCTGTGGCCGTCGGGCGTCACGATCGACATGCTCACGCCGGCCTGCTCGGCGAGCACTGCAACCTGCGCGATGGCCTGAATCGCGCAGCGGGCAGCATCGATCTCGTGCAGCTCGATTCGCGGCGGCTCGGCATCGAGCCGCCCGAAATCGAGCACATCGCGCAGCAAGGCATCGAGGCGCTGCGCGTCTGCCACCACGCGGGCGAGCCGGCGTGATTGATCTTCCGAGAGCGCTTGGTTGCGGTCACTGGCCATCAGCTTGGCGCTGCCGAGCAGGCTGCGCAGAGGGGTGTTCATCTCTTGGGTGATGTGCGCGAGCATGCGGGTGCTCATGCGCGAGGCGGTCTCGGCTGCAGCGCGGGCGCGAGACTCGGCTTCGAGCTGCTCGCGGTCACTGAGGTCGCGGATCACGATCGTTGCCAAGCGCGTGGGCCCTTCGCCCGAATGCGACACGACCACTTCGACCGCCAGCGGCGCGCCGTTGACGGGGTTCACTTGGCTGCGAACCGCTGCGCCAGCGGGCGCCGAGCGAACATCAACATCAAGCGCCATCAAGCCGGCGAACGATCGCCCGAGCAGCTCGCAGCGGGTCAAGCCGAACACACGGCACGCAGCCGCATTGCAGAGCACGACGCGGTCACTGCCGTCGACGCTCAGGATCGCATCCGAAGCCGCCTCGACCACCTCGGCCACGCGCGTTTGGCCCACCGTGCGCCAGTGTTCGCGGGTGGCTTCGAGTTCGGCATCGGCCGCGCGCTTGACTTGCAGCAGGTTGTTGACGCGCGAGCGCAGCACGGCCGGTGCAAACGGTTTGGCAACGAAATCGGCCGCGCCGGTATCGAGCGCGCGGCGCTCGCTGCGGGCGTCTTTGACGCAGCTGACGAAGACGATCGGCACGAACTTGAATTCGGGCTCGGCTTTGAGGGTTCTGCACACCTCGAAGCCATCAACCTCGGGCATGCGAGCATCGAGCAAGATGAGGTCGGGTTGAATGGTGCGCGCCACCTCGATGGCCTCGCTCCCCGAGAGCGCGAAGAAGAACTCGCCCAGGCTCTTGAGTGAGTTCTGCAAGATGCGCAGGGAGGTGATGTCGTCATCGACGATCAGAATCTTTGGGCCGCGCGAGCGCTGTTTGTCGGCCGGCTGATCCGCGATTCGGGCTTTGCGCAGGCCTTCGATCTGGCCGCGGGCGCGCAATTGCGCTCGCACCCGGGCCGCGAGTTGTGTGGGCTCGGGCGGCTTGGCGATGAAGTCGACCGCGCCTTTGTTCAGCGCCGTGAGTTCGACCGGAAGCGTGTCGTGCGTGGTTGCAAAGATGACGGGCACGTTGGCCAGATCGGGGTCGGCCTGGAAGGCGTCATACACATCGAAGCCGGTCATGCCGGGCATGTCGACATCAAGCAACACCAGATCGGGCACCCGCTCGCGCGCCAACCGCAGCGCGTCGATTCCTGTGATGGCGAACCGCTGATCGGCATATTGCGCGAGCATGCGGCTGGTCGATTGAATGGCGCTTGCATCGTCGTCAACGAGCAGCAGGCCGGAACCGGCGGTGGAGGTGTTTGGCAAAGTGGCTTTGACTCGTCGGGAGGTGCGCGGACTGCCACCGGGCGGGATGTGTGATACGCACCTCCCGAATGAACCAACTCTAGATTTGGCGCCCCGACAAGTCTGTAGGGGTTATGCGATCGCCCCTGTGGCGAGAGCTGGGTTGCGGCCCTCGGAAGTTGTGAGTCAAACCCGCATCACGCAGGCCTGGACCGGGGCGGCTCAGGCGCCGTCAACGTCGATCAAGCCGGTGCGAATGGCAAAGCGCACCAGCGAGGCGAGGTCGGACACGCCGACCTTGCTCATCACGCGGCTGCGGTAGGTGTCCACGGTGCGGGGTGACAAGTGCAGCGTCTTGCCGATCACCGTGCTGGTTTGCCCGCGAACCACCATCGCGATGATCTGCCGCTCGCGCGGCGAGAGCAGCCGCAGCAGATCGAGCTCGCTGCCCGAAGTCAAGGCTTGTGCTGCGAGCTCGCCGACCTCGGGGCCGAGGTAGCGGCGGCCCGCTACCACAGTGTCGATCGCGTTCATCAAATCAGCGCGAGGCGAGTTCTTCAATAAGTAGCCGGCCGCGCCGAGCTGAACGGCCGTGGCGACATCGCGCGGTTGCGCTGACATCGTCAAGATCAGCGTTCGCACCGGCAGCGCGCGGCGGCGGATCTCGGTGAGCAGCTCCAGGCCCGAGCGGCCTTCGGCGAGGTGGAGATCGAGCAGAACGAGGGCGGGTGCGAGCCGGACGATGTCGGCCAACGCGCTGTTGGGCTCCTCGGATACGCCAACGACTTCATGCCCGCCAGCCTCGACCATGGCGCGTATGCCGTCGCGCATCAAGGCGTGGTCATCAACTATGAAAATTCGCGTCATCCGGGACCAGACGGTGAAAGGGGAACCGCAAGGGAAGCAGAGAGGGCGCCGCCGTGAATTTGTATCGGCCTGCATCGTAGCAAGCCGCAGGGCTTGGATTTGGGTCAAGAGCGGCTCGTCCCTAGTTCTCAGGACGCCTGCCAAAACCGTGTCGAAGCGGCCGCATGACTCAATTAGGCCCGCTCGCGCCTGCACTTAACATACAAAAAGACCGGGTTTTCCCCCGTGTGAACCTCACGCGAGGTGAAAGCCATGACCCCGCACCTTCCCCTCGCCGCCAGCTTCAACCGCATCCTCGTCATCGCCACCCGCCAGATCGGCGATGTGCTGCTGACCACGCCGCTGATCCACGCTGCGCGCACGCGCTGGCCGAATGCCCGGATCGATGTGCTCGGCCTGCCCGGCACCCTCGGCATGCTGCGCGGCAATGCCGATGTGGCCGAGCTGTTGGAGGCCCCGAGCGGCGGCGGCATCAAAGTGCAATGGGCCTTTGCGCGGCAGCTCTGGCGCCGCTACGACCTGGCGCTCGTCACCCAACACAGCGACCGTGCGCACCTCTACGGCTGGCTGGCTGCGCCACTGCGCGCGGGCCTGTGCCCCAAGCGCACGAGCACCTCGTGGTGGAAGCGGCGGCTGCTGGTGCACGCGGTGACGATTGCCGGCGATCGCGGCGAGGTGCACACGGCTGACGAGAAGCTGGCGTTGCTCGCGCCGTGGCGCAGTGAGGCCGAGTCGCTGCGGCCAGTGGCCGTGGTGCCACCGGCCAGCAGCCCGCTGCCGGAAGACATCGCCCGGATGCTCGCGCCGCGATTCGTCGTGGTGCAAGTGCCTTCGATGTGGCGCTACAAGCAGTGGCCGGTGGCGCACTTCCGCGCCGTGGTTGACGCCTTGCTTGGCGACGGCTTGCAAGTCGTTTTGACCGGCAGCGGCTCGCCTGGTGACCGTGAGAAGGTGGGCGCCGTGCTCTCGCTGGCCGCGCCGCCGCGCTTGATCGACGCCGCGGGCCGGCTCGATTTGAACCAGCTTGCCGGCCTCATTGCCGGCGCCGCGCTCTACATCGGGCCGGACACGTCGGTCACGCACTTGGCGGCGGCGGTGCGCGTGCCGATGGTCACCGTGTTCGGGCCGACGAATCCGATGCGCTGGGGGCCGCTGCCCGAGCGCAATGGCGCGGTGGCGGCGGGCTATGTGAAGCGCGCAGTGGCGCCGCAGCGCGCCGGGCGCATCGTGTTGATTCAGGGGCCGGGCAGGGCTTCGGGTGACTGCGTGCCCTGCGGCCGCGCCGGCTGCGAAGACCACCGCGAGAGCGCGAGCGAATGCCTGGAGGCGATCACGCCAACCGCGGTGATTGCGGAATCGCGGCGGGCGCTGGCCGCCGCGGGTTGATCTCGGCTTGACCCGATCAGCCGCGCGCGAGCAGTGCCAGGGCTTGGTTCGCGATCTGGGCTGAGTCGATCGTCGCGAGCTCGGGGCTGCTGCTGCGCAGCGTGGCGCCGTCGAACCCGAGCGGCACGCGCCAGGCCGGGTCGATGGCTTGGGTGAACAAGGCCAGCACCGGCGTGAGCGTGGTGAAGCCCAGGTGCATCAAGCCGCCATCGGCACAGACCAGCAAGCGCGCACTGGCGATGGCGCTGCGCGTGGCGTGCAGGTCGAGCTGGTCCACGTGGTTGGTGATGGCCATGCCGGGCGGCGCCGCGGCGATCACGTCTGTGGCGGCTTGCAGCCCATTGGCGCTGCCGATCAGCACCAGCGAGCGCACGCCGCCCCGGTGCAGCGCCTGAACCACCGCAGGCCAATGCGGGTAGGTGCGCTCGGCGCGCACGCCGCCCAAGGCGATGGCGATCGGGCTCGATGCATCGCCCGGCCCAGGCATCAACACCTCGCCGATGCGCGAGAGCTTTTGCCGCGAATGGAAGCGGTAGGCATCGTCGCCCAGCGTCACTTGCATCAGCTCGCTCAGGCGCCGCGCCACGAAGCCGGCGCGGTGGTAGTCGTAGCCTTGGTAGAGCCCTTTGATCGACACCCAAGGCAGCCCGGCCAGCCGCGCGCGCTTGACCGCAAGCGACTCGGCCGAGTGGCTGGTGCAGATGACGAAGTCGTAGTGGGATGTGTTGAGCTGAGCCGAGTCGGAGAGGCTGCGCTGCAGCCAACGGTCGCCGGTCAGAAGCTTGGCAATGGCAGGCGGCGCAAAGATGTCGACGGCGATGCCGTGCTCCGCCAAGAGGCTGCGGGGCGCGAGGTCCATCAGCGCATCGCCAATCTGCGGCGCTTCGGCGTGCACCCACAGCGCACGCTTCCAGCTCGGCTCGATGTGCTCGCGCAAGTGCGCGCGTTGGCCGCTGAAGCGCAGCTGCAGCAAGCGCCGCAGCGTGCGCGTTGCAATGCGCAGGCGGCCTTTGCTTTGCAGGTAGAACGCGTCGTCAGACGGCACCGGCTTGGCGATGGGTTGGCTCGCGCCGAGGCGCACGAGCGCATCGAGCCAACTCGCAGCCGAGCCGCTGACAACCCCCTTCACTGCGCGGCGCGTGGCGCGCGCGGCAGGCGGCCCATCAAATAGAACTCGTCGTTCGGGCGCATCGAGGTCAGGTTGGCCATGCGGTTGGAGAGGCCGAAGAGGGCGGTGATGGCGCCGATGTCCCAGGCGTCTTCGTCGGTGAAGCCGTGGGCGCGCAAGGCATCGAAATCAGCCTCGCCGATTTCAGCCGAAGCCAGGCAGAGCTTGAATGCGAAGTCGAGCATCGCGCGTTGCCGCGGCGTGATGTCGGCCTTGCGGTAGTTGACCGCCACCTGATCGGCAATCAGCGGGTTCTTCTCCATGATGCGCAGGATCGCGCCGTGAGCCACCACGCAGTAGAGGCAGCTGTTCGCGCCGCTCGTGGCCACGACGATCATCTCCTTCTCGCCCTTGCTCAAGCCCGACTCGCGCAGCATGACAGCGTCGTGATAAGCGAAGAACGCGCGGAACTCATCTGGCCGGTGCGCGAAGGCGAGAAAGACATTCGGCACGAAGCCCGATTTTTCTTGAACAGCGAGGATGCGCGCTTGCAGGTCGGCGGGCATGTCGGCCAAGTCGGGCACGGGGAAGCGGCTGATTGGCAAGCTCATTTTGACCAGCTCATGCAAATGCTCCAGAGGGCAGGGTGGATGAGTCTGGCACAGCCTGCCTGCGCGGCATTCAACGCTCGGAGGCGTGCAATTTGGCGAACCGCGAGATCGCCCAGCTGCAACGCAGCGCGCGCCAGAAGTCAGCGCCATTGGCGCAGCCGTTGAAGGCGGCGCCCGCTAATCCGAGATCGAGATAAGCGCGAGCGATTTGCTGGCGCACCGCGTGATCGGAAATGCGCCGCCGCATCAAGCCGACGATGTGTGTGGCCTGATGATTCGTGTGGCGCAACAGCGCGCGCCTGACGCCGCGATGACTCTGCCGATGGGCCGTGTCGACGATCTCTTTCAGAACCGCCAAATAACTCTGCGCGCGGTGCAATGACATGCCCGCACCCACATTGCGCGTGATCGAGGCGGGGTTCTCACGCCACCCGTAGAAGGCCGCTTCGGCAAAGCCGATGCGCTGCGCGGCCAAGCCGAGGTGCATCGTCCAGAGCACGTCTTCATGGACGACGCCTTCGGAAAACCGCAGCTTTGCGCTCTCCAGAAAATCGCGCCGGATGAATTGCAGCCAAACCTGATGCGGCCACTCGCGGCCGGCGATGCTGCGAACGATCCATTCGTCGCCAGCCATCACCTCGCCCCAAGCCTGTTGGCGCAGCAGCAGCGTGTTGTGGGCGGCGGGTTCGCCAGCTGGTTCGGTCGTGCCGTCGGCAAACAAAAAACCGTTGCCCACCAGCACATCGAGCGACTGTGTCTCGCTCTGAAGCCGCCAGGTGAGCAAAGCATCCGGGGCGAGCCAATCGTCGCTGTCGGCAAATGCGATCCATCGGCCTTGTGCCAGTGCGAGCCCGTGGTTTCTGGCTGCGGAGACGCCGCGGTTCGGCTGGCTTGCCACCACGATGCGCGAATCAAGCGTTGCCGCATGGCGCGCGATGGCGAGGCTCGCGTCAGTCGAGCCGTCGTCCACGACGATGATTTGCAGCGAGCGCTCGGTTTGATTCGAGAGCGAGTTCAACAAGACCGCGAGGTGGCGCTCGGCGTTGAAAACCGGCGTGATGACGCTGGTGTGAACCGGGCTCGCCGCGCGGTTCGCCGGTTGATCCATCAGCTGCGGAACTGCAGCGCATGCAGCCGCGCGTAAAGCCCGCTGTGCGCCAACAGTTCGGCATGGCTGCCTTGTTCGATCACGCGGCCGGCATCGAGCACGACGATGCGGTCGGCGCGCTCGATGGTCGACAAGCGGTGCGCAATGACGAGGCTGGTGCGGCCGCGCATCAAGGCTTCGAGTGCCTGCTGAACGAGGCGCTCGGATTCCGAATCGAGCGCCGAAGTGGCTTCATCGAGGATCAAGATCGGCGCGTCTTGGTGAATGGCGCGGGCAATCGCCAAGCGCTGGCGCTGGCCGCCGGAGAGCTGGCTGCCGTTGTGGCCAATCACGGTTTGAATGCCTTGCGGCAGGCCTTCAGCGAAGTCGAGCAAATTGGCGGCGCGCAGGGCTTCTTTGATCTTGATCTCGTCGATCGCTTCGCCAAGCGCCACGTTGGCGGCCAACGTGTCGTTGAACAAAACCACGTCTTGGCTGACGAGCGCGAACTGGCGGCGCAGGGCTTTCACATCCCAAGTGGCAAGCGCTTTGCCGTCGAGCAGCACCGTGCCGGTGCTGGCCTCGATGAAGCGCGGCAACAAGTTAGCGAGCGTCGATTTGCCGGCGCCCGATGGGCCGACGAGCGCCACCGATTCGCCCGCCCGCAGTTGGAGGTCGACGCTGTCGAGCGCGGCCGCGCCGTCGCTCCCGTAGCGCACGCTCACACCGCGCAACTCGACTGCGCCCTGCGCGCGGCCGGGGTCGAAGCTGCCGCTGCTTTCGATCGGCGTGTCGTCAATCAAGGCCACGCCACGTTCGAGCGAAACGAGCGCCCGCGTCACCGGCCCGGCTACTTCAGAGAGGTGCTTGATCGGCGAGACGAGCATCAGCATCGCGGTGATGAAGGCAACGAAGCTGCCCACCGAGCCGCCCTGCGTGCTGCTCTGCCACAACGCGACCACGAGCACGGCCGACATCGAACAGGCGGCGAGGATCTGCGTCACCGGTGTCATCGTGGCGGCTGCAGTGACTGACTTGATCGACAGGCGCCGCAGCTTGTTGCTGACCGCATCGAAGCGTTCGGCTTGCGCCGGCGCTGCGCCATGCAGGCGCACAACGCGCCACGCGAGCACGTTTTCTTCGACGACATAAGCGAGCTCATCGGTTGCTGCCTGGCTGGCCACGCTCAATCGGTGAAGGCGTTTGCTGAGCACGCGCATCGAGACCGCCAACGCCGGGAAGAGCACCGCCACGAAGAGCGTGAGCTGCCAGTTGATCCAGATCAAGTAGCCCAGCAGCGCCGCCAGGGTGAGCGAATCTTTCAGCAAGGAGAGCAGCGAGTAGACGAGTTGGTTGGCGCCGCTCTGCACTTCATAGGTGAGCGTGTTGATCAAGGCGCTGGCGGTTTGCTGCGCGAAGAGGCGCGGGCTCGCATCGAGCAGCCGCGCAAACATCGCCCGGCGCATGGCAAGCACGCCGCGGTTGGCGGCCCATGCCAGGCCGTATTGCGCCACGAAGCCGGCCAAGCCGCGCACCGCGAACAAGCCGATCACCGCGATCGGCACGAGCCAAAGCGGCAGTGAGCCGGCTTTGAAACCGCTGTCGAACAAGGGCTTCATCAACGCCGGGATCATCGGTTCGGTGGCCGAGCCGACGAGTGCGCCAATCACCACGAGGATCAAGCCACCCACGCTGCTGCGGAAGTACGGTGCGATGCGCTTGAGACGCTGCCGGAGTGCAGGCGTTGTGGGCAGTGCGGCGGGCGGCAGCGAGGCCGCGGAGGTGGTGTCGGTCATGAGGGTGCGGATTATCGGGGCCTCATTTGTGGCCATCGCTTGGGGCGATGCCGCTGCCTACAATCCCGCTCGGTCCACCACTGCAAAAGCCCACGCCGCGTGCCCGATCTTCGCCCCTTGACCGCCACGAACAAGCCTGCGCCGAGCGCGCGCGTGTCGGTCTACGTGATCGCTTTCAATGAGGCCGAAAAGATTGCCGATGCGCTGGCGAGTGTGCAGTGGGCCGATGAGATTGTTCTCGCCGATTCGCACAGCACTGATCGCACCGCCGAGGTGGCAGCAGCACTCGGTGCCCGCGTGGTGCAGATCGAGTTCACAGGCTTCGGTGCGCTGCGCAACCAAGCGATCGAAGCCTGCACCGGCGACTGGATCTTCAGCCTCGATGCCGATGAGCGCTGCACGCCTGAAGTGCGCGACGAAGTGCTGGCGCTGGTCGCATCGACGCAATCTCCTGACTCAGCTGATGTTTACCAAGTGCCGCGCCGCAACTACTTCATGGGCCGCTGGATTCGCCACTCCGGGTGGTACCCAAACTACCGCCAGCCGCAGCTCTTTCGCCGCGGCAGCATGCGCTACACGATGGAGCCGGTGCACGAGGGCTACGAGCTGCTAACAGCCAAACCGATCGGGCAACTCAAGAACGCGATTTGGCAGTTTCCATTCCGCAATCTCGATGAAGTGGTGCGCAAACTCAACCGCTACTCGACACTCGGCGCCGAGAAGGTATTGCCCGGCAAAGCCTCGATGGGCCGCGCGCTGCGCAGTGCGACTTGGGCGTTCATCAAGCACCTCGTCTTCAAGCGCGGGTTGCTTGATGGCTGGGCCGGCTTCGTGATTGCGTTCGCTTACGCAGAGCAATCGTTCTACCGCTACGCCAAACGCGTGGAGCTCGATGCGGGTTGGGCATTCCCGAAGCACGCGTCTGTGTCCCGACCCAGCAAACTGCTGTGAATCGCAATGTCTGATGAATCCCACTGAACTCAAGCCGCGCAATCGGCTCTCTTGATCCATGACTCTTCGCAGGAACTTCATTGTTGGCAGTCTCGCGGCTTTGGCCGCACCGGCGTGGGCTCAGTTCCGCGTCGAGATCTCGGGCGTTGGCGCAACCCAGTTGCCGATCGCCATTCCGAAGTTTCGTGATGAGGAGCGCAGCACGCCGTCGCTCTCGATCTCGGGCATCGTGATGGCCGATCTCGAGCGCAGTGGCGCCTTTCGCCGCGTCGACGCGCCCACGTCGATGGATGAAACCGCACAACCCGTGATGAACGAATGGCGTGGCCGCGCGGCGGATGCGCTCGTTGCCGGCTCGGTGACGCGGCTGGCCGATGGCCGCTTCGATGTGCGCTACAAAGCCTGGGATGTCGTCAAGGGCCAAGACATCGGCGGGCAAAGCAACGTCGTTGTCATCGGCGATTTGCGCTTGGCTGCGCACCGCATTGCCGACTCGGTCTATGAGAAGCTAACAGGCGACAAGGGCGTGTTCTCGACGCGCATCGCCTACGTCACCAAAGGCGGCGGGCGCTTCACTTTGCGCGTGGCCGATGCCGATGGCGAAGGCGGGCAGGTGGCCCTCGGCAGCCCGGAGCCGATCATCTCGCCGGTGTGGTCACCGGATGGCAAAGAGTTGGCCTATGTCTCGTTCGAAGCGCAAAAGGCGGTCGTCTATGCGCAAGACGTGCTCTCGGGCAAGCGCCGTGCGATCGCGAACTTTCGCGGCTCCAACAGCGCGCCGGCTTGGTCGCGCGATGGGCAGCAACTGGCGGTGACCCTGTCGCGAGACGGCGGTTCGCAGATCTGGCTGATCGGCCGCAATGGCGAGAACGCCAGGCGCTTGACGAGCAGCCAGTCGATCGACACCGAAGCCGTGTTCGCGCCCGATGGCCGCGGCCTCTACTTTGTCAGCGACCGTGGCGGCGGCCCGCAGATCTACCGAACCAGCGTGGCCGGCGGCGGCACGGTGGACCGCGTCACCTTCACCGGCAGCTACAACATCAGCCCGGCTATCAGCCCCGATGGCCGCACGCTGGCTTTCATCTCACGCCAGGGCAACGCGTTCAAGCTCTCCACACTCGATTTGAGCTCGGCGAGCAGCAACCCGGTGACCATCACCGAAACGAGCGACGACGAGCGCCCAAGCTTTGCGCCCAACGGCCGGCTGATCCTCTACGCCACGCGCGTTGACGGGCGCGGCGTGTTGATGACGACCACGCTCGATGGCAAGATCAAAGCGCGTTTGCCCTCGGCGAGCGCCGATTTGCGGCAGCCCGTTTGGGGGCCTTATGGCCGCTGACGTGATCGCCGAGTTGGCCGCGCGGATTGCTCCAGCGCCCGCAAATTTTTTCAACCACAGGGAACTCGCATGAAACCGCTTTCGATGAACAAGCTTCTGCTCGCATTGGCCGCAGCCACCTTGATGGCCGGCTGCTCGACGACCAAGCTCGACAACGACGTGCCGGTCGAGAGCCGCACACCCACGGCGGTGACGCAGCCGTCGGCCTCCACCTCATCGAACCCAACGCCGGAGAGCCAAGTGGCGTCGGTCGACCTGAGCGCTGCCGAGAAGTCGGCGCTCTCTGGCTTGCCGCGCACGGTGTACTTCGACTACGACAGCTACGTCGTCAAAGATGAGTACCGCAACGTGATTGACGCCAATGCCAAAGCGCTGGCCGCCAACACGAAGCGCCGCGTGTCGATCGAAGGCCACACCGATGCGCGTGGCGGCAGCGAATACAACCTCGCGCTCGGCCAAAAGCGCGCCGAGGCGGTTGCCAAGTCACTGAGCTTGCTGGGTGCCAGCGAATCGCAGATGGAAGCTGTGAGCTTCGGCAAAGAGCGCCCGGCTGAGGCTGGAGACACCGAAGCCGCGTATGCGAAGAACCGCCGTGTCGAGCTCAACTACCGCTGAGCGGCGGCCAATGCGATCGATCAGCCGCCTTCGCTGGGCCGGGCTTGGGCTCGTGGTGAGCATGGCCTCGGCGTGTTTTGCGCCTGCCGCGCACGCCGGGCTCTTTGATGATGACGAAGCCCGCAAGGCCATCCTCGACCTTCGACAAAAGGTAGAGCAAGGCAACGAGCAGCGCACCAAACTCTCGGAGCAGATGACGCAACAAGCCGAGCAAATGCGCCGCAGCTTGCTCGATCTCAACAACCAGCTCGAACTGCTTCGCGCAGACAACGCCAAACTGCGCGGCCAAAACGAACAGCTCGCGCGCGACGTGGCTGAGCTGCAGGTCAAGCAAAAGGACATGGTGCAAAGCGTCGAAGACCGCATGCGCAAGTTCGAGCCGCAGAAGGTGGCGGTCGACGGAAAAGAGTTCGCCGTTGACGCCGAAGAGAAGCGCCAATACGAAGACGCGATGGAGCTGCTTCGCAAAGGCGACTTTGCAGCCACCGTGAATGCGCTGACCGCGTTTCGAAAGCGCTATCCCGCGAGCGGCTACACCGAGTCGGCATTGTTCTGGCTCGGCAATGCGCAATACGGAACGCGCCAATATGCGCCGGCGATTGCATCATTTCGGACGCTCGTGAGCGGCTCGCCCGAGCACATGAAGGCGCCTGAAGCCTTGCTCGCGATTGCAAATTGTCAAGCCGAACTGAAAGACAAAGCGGCTGCGCGCCGCACGCTTGATGAATTACTGCGCACGTATCCGAAGTCCGAAGCCGCGCAGGCGGGCAAGGAGCGATTGGCATCGCTGAAGTAGCGGCAGCTGCCGACTTGGAGCGGCGCTTTGGCGCGTTGCGGCGGCTCTACGGAGACGCCGGCTATGCGCGCGTGCGCGCGCTGCGCGTTGCAGTTGTCGGGCTCGGTGGCGTCGGCTCATGGGCGGCCGAAGCGTTGGCGCGCAGCGGCATTGCGGCGCTGACCTTGATCGATCTCGATCACGTTGCCGAATCCAATATCAATCGTCAGATCCAGGCCGTGGGTGCAACGCTCGGCCAAGCCAAAGTGCAAGCCTTGCGCGAGCGAATTGCCGATATTCACCCGGCGTGTGCGGTGCACTGCATCGAAGAGTTCGCGGACGAATCCAACTGGCCAGCGCTGATGCCCGCGCCTGTTGATGTGGTCATCGACGCGTGCGATCAAGTGCGCGCCAAAGCCGCGATCGCCGCGTGGGCGAGGGCTACCGGGCAGAGTCTTGTCGTTGTTGGGGCTGCGGGTGGCAAGCACCGGCCGCAGAGCGTCGAAGTGGCCGATCTCTCGTTGGTCACGCACGATCCTTTGCTCGCGTCGCTTCGGCAGCGCTTGCGCAAACATCATGCGGGGCCGTCCCTGGGCAAATTCGGCATCGAATGCGTCTTCTCGCGCGAGCCCGTCATGCCGCCAGCTGACGCTTGCGACTCCGACGGCACTCTCAATTGCCACGGCTACGGCTCGAGCGTGACGGTCACCGCAACATTCGGCATGGTCGCGGCGAGCGTGGCGTTGGAAATCTGACACCACGTGTTTGCGCGACCCGCGAGCGCCAAGTTATAATCTTGGGCTGTCGGGTTGTTAGCTCAGCTGGTAGAGCAGCGGACTTTTAATCCGTAGGTCGTGGGTTCGAATCCCGCACAACCCACCAACCGACCCAAGCGCGAATGGCCGCGATGGACCGCCAAGGCGGCGGTGGCAGCGAAAAAAGCGTGGGGCTCTTAGCTCAGTTGGTAGAGCAGCGGACTCTTAATCCGTAGGTCGAGTGTTCGAGTCACTCAGGGCCCACCAAAAATTAAGTGTTGAAGATCAACGGCCTAGCGGCGACGCTAGGCCGTTTTTGTTGGTGCGAGAGGGTTGCCAGACGCTGGCTATCTCGTATTTGGCACAAATTTGGCACAACGCGACAGTGGCGATGACGGTTCAACCGGGACATCGCAGATGGCAACACTCACAAAGCGCGGCAAACTTTTGGCGGGCACAAGTCCGGCGCCGAGGTTTTCCGCCGCAGCACAAATCGTTCGATAGTCGCGCTGGGGCTGAGGCTTGGGCGCGGGGCACCGAGTCAGAAATGGACCGTGGCGTCTTTGTGTCACGCGCAGAGGCCGAGGCCACGACGCTCGCCGATGCACTGGAGCGTTACAAGACGGAAATCAGCAGCCTCAAGGCTCATCCGGCTCAGGACTACCAGCGCATCTCGCATTGGCTGCGGCAGCCGCTCGCGCCTCGTCACCTTACGAACCTGAAGGGCGCGGACTTTGCCATGTACCGTGACGCCCGCCGGGCCCAGGGTCGGGCCGAGAACACCATCCGTCTCGAATTGGCCCTCGTTTCGCATCTTTTCGAGATCGTCCGCAAGGAATGGGGCATGGAAGGCGTCGCCAATCCGCTCCACAACATCCGAAAACCGTCGGGTTCCCGCGACCGGACTTCCTGAGTGTCGCCGCCCAACCCAAGGACAAGACGCTGCATCTGATTGCCGACAACTACGCCACCCACAAGCATCCGGCCGTGCAAGCGTGGTTGTCCAAGCACCCGCGCTTCAACATGCACTTCACGCCGACTTCGGCGTCATGGCTGAACATGGTGGAGCGATTCTTCCGCGACATCACCGTCAATCGGCTGCGTCGAGGCGTGTTCACCAGCGTGCCCGAACTGGTCGCCGCCATTGATGAATATGTCGCCCGTCACAACACCAACCCGAAGCCGTTCATCTGGAAAAAAAGCGGCTTCCGACATCCTGCAGAAGGTCATTCGGGCCAATGCGCGCTTAAGTTGCAAACAGAATGGAACACTACAGTAGTGCGTGCGCAGCGTCGGCGCCGGTGCGGCGGAGGGGTGTCGTTACTGGCTCGTTCATGAGGAGCTCTTGTGGACATGCGGGCGTGCGTGTGCCCGCAGCGCTGCGGCCCGGAGCCGCGCGCTGGTTGCAAAGAAGAGAAAGAGGTCCGGCTTAGCCGGGTGCAGGTTCGGCGAGCTGCAGCACGTACGCCCGCACGTCTTCCGGCCATGCGGCCATCTGCGCCACCAGCCGCTCGTGATCGCCGGCGAACAGCGCCCGCGATGCTTCCTCGAAGCCGGCGAGATTGCCGGCCAGCGTGGACATGGCGTGATACGCGCGGTCGCGCGCCTGGCGCGTCCGGCCTCGCTCGCCGCCGTGACGCCGCGCTTCATGCACGAGCTTGCGCAAGGCCACGGAGGCACCGCCTGTTTGCGCGGCGAGCCAGTCCCAGTGTTCTGGAAGCAGCGTCACTTCCCGCGCGATCACGCCTAGCTTGGGGCGACCGCGGCCCTTGGGCGCCTGGATCGGCGCAGCCACGGTGTAGCGTGCCGCAACGGCTTCCTCGCCGCCACGCAGGTCCAGGTCGGCAGATTGGCCGCTGGCATCGCTGAAGACCAGCGGATGCCCTTCGGGTTGCGCCTGCTGCGCCCGTAACACGGCCACGGCGACCTCGTGCAAGGGACCGCTGGTGAGGCGGCGCCCCTCCAGGAAAGCGGTGTAGGTGAGTGGCAGGGGTTGGTCCATGCCACTAATTCTATCCGGGTTAAATTGATGAGTCAATAACACCCGGATAAAAAGTCAACTTGCCGAGGCGGACTTTTCCATCAGCGCCTGCACAGCCTGCGCCGTCCTGAGCGCGCCGCCGCGGGATCATTTCGCTCTGGTCTCCGCCAATGGCTAAACCCGCAACACGCTCACTAGCCCTGCCGCCAAAGTCAACAGCGCCCCGATCCCGAGACCGACTCTGGGTGCTGACTCGACGCATGCGACGGTGAACAGCAGGCTCATGACGACCCCACCCGCGGTCTGACCTGCAAGCCGTGCGTTGCCCTGTATGCCGCCCGCAGCGCCTGCTCTTTCGCGTGGCGCCGAGAGGAACATGTTGCGGTTGTTGGGCACTTGAAAGAGGCCGAACCCCAGGCCGCACAACATGGTGATCGGCACCAACGGCAAGGCGCTGCCGTGCAACGGCCAGAGTGAGGCCGCGGCGAACCCCAGCGCGAGACAGGTAACGCCGGCCGCGCAAAGCCGTGCCGTCGGTACGCGATTCGAGAGACGGCCGGACAGCAGGGTGGCAACTGCCACGGTCAGCGGCCAGGGCGTCATGTAGAGCCCGTCATCAAGGTGTCCTGGCCGAGGCTGTGCTGCAGGTAGAAGGGCAATGCCAGCAGGCCCATGGTCACGCCTGCCAAGCAACAGACCGATGCCATCACCGAAATGCGGAATGACGCGGCGCGAAGCAGGTTAAGCGGAATCAAGGGCGCGGCCCTGGGCATCTCCCGCCGGATCAGCGCTGCCAAACTGATTGCCGCCGCGGCAAGCAAAGCGGCTGCCAACACCGGCCGCGACACCAACACCTCCGCGCCGACAACCAGCGATGCAAAGCCGTTGCGGTTGTCGTCGGAGGGGTTGTTGCGGCGTTTCGCACACCGGGCGCGGTCGTGCGCAGTGGCGTTCAACACATCGCAGCGGGCGTTTTGTTTGCCGCGTTGGCGACCGAACTGCTACCGGATGTTGTGCACCGCCGCATGCCCTTCGTGACCCTGATCGGGTTCGCGTTGGGCGTCGCAGCGATGCTGCTGCTCAAGCAACTGGCTGCGCGCCTCGAATCTGCAGATGGAGACGCGGCGCCGAGCGGCGTGCCCACCAGCCTGCTTCTTGTGTCGGGCGTGGACATCGCGTTGGATGGGCTGTTGATCGGCATCAGCTTTGCCGCCGGTGCCCGGCAGGGGCTGCTGATCACGGTGGCCTTGACGCTCGAAGTTCTGTTCCTGGGCGCGGCGACGGCGGCGGCCATGAGCGGCCCGGGCGCTCGGCGAAGGGTGATCGGCACGACACTGACCTTCGCCGCTCTGCTGCTCGCGGGCGCGGGCATCGGTGCCTATTTCCTGGCCGGGGTAGATGGCGTCATTCTCGACGCGGTGATGTCGTTCGGCGTGGCTGCGCTGCTGTATCTGGTCATGGAGGAATTGCTTGTCGAGGCGCACGAGTTGGATGAGACGCCGTTGCTCACCTCGATGTTCTTCGTCGGCTTCCTGGCACTGCTGTTGATCGAAATGGTGATCTGACGAGTGATTGCACCCCGCGAGCATTGCCCGGCACCGTGATCAGTCCTTGCTGCAGCAGGCGCGCTCTGCCTGGATCGGCGGGCACTTCACCGAACCGAACGAGCAGAACACGCAGGAGTTACCCGGGGAGGGACGCAACAGCACTTTGCAGTTCCCGCATTCATGGAAGAACTGACATGCATCCTGCGGCATCGTCCCGCGCCTGACGTGGCCGCATTCCGGGCAGGTCAGGTCGGACTGAAGAACGGGCTCATTCGTCACGCGCATGCTCGGTTCGTTCTACACTTCTCGCATGGTGTCTCTGTTGCGTACCGCGTTGATGTGGCTGCTGCTGCTCGCGTTGCCCTTGCAGGGCTTCGCGGCTGCGACCATGCTCAACTGCGGCCCGAACCACCAGCGGATGTTGTCGGCAGGGAACACCGATCAGATCGAAGACCACCACCAGGCCACGGTCGAGCCCCACCAGCACGCGATGGGCATGGCTGATGTTCATCACGAGATGGTCGGCGAGTCCGGCACGAATCACCTGCCTTCAGTTCACCACCTGGACAAGCTCACGAAGTTCAAGTGCGGCGCCTGCGCGGCCTGCTGCATCGGTGCCGCAATGCCCACTGCCGGGCTAGTCATCGCCTCCTTTCCTCCGGCCATGATGACGGCCACCTTCGTCTCCATGCCGCACGTCGACTTCCTGTCCGACGGGCTGGATCGACCTCCCCGACTTCTCCTCGCTTAACGGGCGCTGCACGCGCCTGAGCACGGCTGTGGTCGTGCCGAAGCTGCGTTCCTGACGCGGTTGCGCGTGCGCTTCATTGACCGTTTCCGGTGGCGCCACGCCACCGGCAATCGAGGCGAGGTTCGTCATGTTTCCGAAATCCAAGGCAGCGCTGCTGCCGCTGTGGGCCATCTTCGGCCTGCCGCTGATGCTTGGGTCTGTTCAGGCCCTAGCCCAGGCTACTGCGCCTGCTTCTCCCACGCCGGCCGGCACCCGACCAGCCCCGGCTGATCCCAAGGCGCAAGTCCCGACGGCCCTGTACGTGTCGCCGCTTCGGGTCTATCAAGGCTTCGCCGAATCGCAGGTCGCACCCTGGCGCGACACCAACGAGCTGGTGCGTCAGCGCGGCGGCTGGCGCGCCTACGCCCGCGAGGCGCGTGAACCCGATGCGCCCAAGCCGGCCGCCCCCGGCGCCTCTGCGCCGATGCCCGCCGCCGAGCCGGCGTCAGGTGGCCACGCCGGCCACGAGATGAAGTGAGGCGCACACGATGAAGACCATCCACACACCACGCCAGCGCACCCGAGTTGCAGTCGCTGCGCTGGCGCTGATTGCTCTGAGCGGCTGCGCGACGGTCAGCAGCGACGGCGGCTTCGGCCCCGTCAAGCAGACCGCCAAGGATCGTCTCGGCAAGGAGCTCAAATGGGCCCGCTCCGATGCTGACCGCGACGCCATCGACAAGAGCGTCGCACAGCTGCTGGCGCAACCGCTGTCCGTCGAGGATGCAGTCCAGATCGCGCTGTTGAACAACAAGGGGCTGCAAGCCTCATTCAGCGAACTCGGGATCTCCGAAGCCGACATGGTGCAGGCAGGGCGCCTGCCGAACCCGGGCTTCAGCTTCGGCCGCCTGACCCAGGGCTCCAGCGTCGAGATTGACCGCAGCATCCAGTTCAATCTGGCGCGGCTGCTGATGTTGCCGATGGTTAGCCAGATCGAAGCGCGGCGTTTCGAGCAGACCCGTGGTGCCGTCGCGCTCAGCGTGTTGTCGCTCGCCTCGGAGACGCGCAAGGCCTACTACCTCGCGGTCGCCGCCGACGAGACCGGGCGCTACATGCTGCAGGTGCAGACCGCTGCCGAGGCCGGCGCCGAGCTGGCGCGCCGGCAGGCACAGGCGGGTAACTGGAACAAGCTGCAGCAGGCTCGTGAGCAGAGCTTTTATGCCGATGCAGCGTTGAACCTCGCGCGCGCCGAGCAGGCGCGGGGCGCTGCGCGCGAGCGCCTGACGCGACTGATGGGCTTATGGGGGCAGCAGACGCAGTTCCGCCTGCCCGAACGCTTGCCCGACCTGCCGAAGGCGCCGAACGACCTGCCCGACATCGAGCAGACGGCCATGGCGCAGCGCATGGATGTGCAGGCCGTCAAGCTCGGCACCGAGCAGTTGGCGAAGAACCTTGGGCTCACCCGTGCCACGCGGTTCGTCAACGTGCTCGAAGTCGGCGCGGTGCGCAACTCGTACAACGATGCGCCGACCCAGCGCGGTTACACGATCAGCGTGGAGCTGCCGTTGTTCGACTGGGGCGGCGCGCGCGTGGCGAAGGCTGAGGCGATCTACATGCAAGCCGTCAACCGGACTGCCGAGACCGCCATCAACGCGCGCAGCGAAGTACGTGGCGCCTACGCGCACTACCGCACCAGCTACGACATCGCACGCCACTTCCGCGACGAAATCGTGCCGCTGAAGAAGCGCATCTCGGAAGAGAACCAGCTTCGCTACAACGGCATGTTGATTGGCGTGTTCGAGCTGCTCGCCGATGCGCGTTCGCAGATCACGAGCGTCAATGGCTACATCGAGGCGCTGCGCGACTTCTGGCTCGCGCAGGTCGACCTCGACATGGCCTTGATTGGCACGCCCAGCATGACCGCGATGCCCGCCGCGATGTCCACGATGGACAGCGGCGCAGCTGCGCATTGAACCTCCAGGAGCACCAAGATGTTTTCAAGACGCAATTTCTTTCGGGGCGCGGGCGCCATCACGGCCGCCGCTGCATCCGCATCCGTCAGCCGCGTGGCGATGGCGGCATTGCCCGAGCCGGTGATGCAGACCAAGCCCGACACGATGCCGCCCCTCGTGCCCACCACGGGTCGGCCGTACAACCCGGTGGTCACGTTGAACGGCTGGACCTTGCCCTGGCGCATGAACAACGGGGTCAAGGAGTTCCACCTCGTCGCCGAGCCCGTGGTCCGCGAGATGTCGCCGGGTTTCAAGGCGCACCTGTGGGGCTACAACGGCCAGAGCCCGGGGCCCACGATCGAGGTCGTCGAAGGCGACCGGGTGCGCGTCTTCGTCACCAACAAACTGCCGGAGCACACCACGGTGCACTGGCACGGTCAGCGCCTGCCGAACGGCATGGACGGCGTGGCGGGTTTGAACCAGCCGGCCATCCAGCCCGGCAAGACCTTCGTCTACGAGTTCGTCGCGCGTCGCCCCGGTACGTTCATGTACCACCCGCACGCCGACGAGATGACGCAGATGGCGATGGGGATGATGGGCTTCTGGATCACGCACCCGAAGGCCAAGCATCCACTGATCGACGAAGTGGACCGCGACTTCGTCTTCTTGCTCAACGCCTACGACATCGATCCCGGCGCCTACACGCCGAAGATCATGACGATGCTCGACTTCAACCTGTGGAGCTGGAACAGCCGCGTGTTCCCGGGCATCGATCCGCTCGTGGTTCGCAAGAACGACAAGGTTCGCATCCGCATCGGCAACCTGACGATGACGAACCACCCGATCCACCTGCACGGCCACGAGTTCATGGTCACCGGCACCGACGGTGGGCCCACGCCGAAGACGACGCGATGGCCCGAGGTGACCACCGACGTGGCGGTGGGCCAGATGCGGCAGATCGAGTTCCTGGCGGATGAAGAGGGCGACTGGGCGTTTCATTGCCACAAGAGCCACCACACGATGAACGCCATGGGGCATGACGTGCCGACCATGATCGGCGTGGACCACCGGGGCATCGCCAAGCAGATCACCAAGCTGATCCCGGACTACATGGTGATGGCCGAGCGCGGCATGGCGGACATGGCCGAGATGGAGATGCCGTTGCCCGACAACACGGCGCCGATGATGACCGGCGATGGCCCTGTCGGCTCGGTCGAGATGGGCGGCATGTTCAGCATGGTCAAGGTGCGCAAGGACCAGAAGGCCGGCGACTACAAAGACCCCGGCTGGTACCAGCACCCCAAGGGAACGGTGGCCTTCGAGTGGACGGGCGCGATGCCGGAACCTGCGCGCTTCCAGTCGGAGGGCGGCCAGTCAATGCCCACCAAGAACATGCCCATGAAAGAGGTCGAAGTGCAGGTGCGCAAGCCTGTCGGCCACGCCGGGCATTGACGCCCATTCCCTCGATTCCACATCAACCCGAAAGGACGCCATGAAACACGTCAACAAACTTTTCGCGATCGGCCTGATCACCATCGGCAGCGTGGCCTTTGCCCACGGCGACGAAGACCACGACAAGAAGCCCAGCGCTTCTTCACACGAAGGCCATGCCTCGGCGCTCGGCAAGCCAGGTGACCCGAAGAAGGTCAGTCGCACGGTAGACATCGCGATGAGCGATGCCATGCGCTTCAGCCCGTCCAGCGTTGCCGTCAAGCGCAACGAGACGATCCGCTTCGTGCTCAAGAACGAAGGCAAGCTCAAGCACGAAATGGTGCTCGGCACGATCAAGGAGCTGAAGGAGCACGCTGCGCTGATGCTCAAGTTCCCCGAGATGGAACACGCCGATCCCAACCAGGCCAGCGTCGACGCCGGCAAGACGGGCGAGTTGGTGTGGCAGTTCACGAAGGCCGGCACCTTCGACTTCGCCTGCCTGCAGGCTGGGCACTTCGAAGCCGGCATGAAGGGGAGCGTGGTGGTGGCAGGTGCGGCCACGCCGATGAAGCCGGGCGGCCATGCAGACCACAAGCACTGATTTATCCCTCGATGGCTCAACCCTCTGAATGCGAACCCAGCAAGGACACACCATGAACACTTGGAAATCATTCGTCTCCACGACTGCGATGGTCGTGCTTTCAACCATCTCGCACAGCGCAGCGGTGCAGGCCGCGGCAACGCCTCCCGGTGACGCGGCCATCCTCGTAGCGCAAGCCAGTACCACCGACATGACCGATGGCGAGATCCGCAAAGTCGACAAGGACACGAAGAAGATCACCATCAGACACGGCGAGATCAAGAACCTGGACATGCCCGGCATGACCATGCTGTTCCAGGTCAAGGACCCAGTCATGCTGGACATGGTCAAGCCCGGCGACAAGGTGAAGTTCAAGGCGGAGAAGCTGGGTGGCGGAGTCGTGGTGACCGAGATTGAGATCGCCAAGTGACACGGCCCCGGCGCACGGACTGTGCGTCGGTGCTCGACTGCGCACTTTCGTGGCGGCGTCCTACAGCTCGCCAATCCCCAACTGAATAAGGTGAGGCTTCGGAGTTGTGTACCGCGCCCTCCACCGAATTCGAACTGAGTAAATCATCATGAATTCAAGAACATTCGAAGCAACTCGCTCTCTGTTGCTCGCCCCGCTTGCAGCCCTTTGTCTCGCAACGGCGGCGCAAGCGCAGACCGCTCAACTGATGGCTTCATCCGCCAGCATGCCGATGGGCGCGATGCAGAAGGGCGCTGGCGGTCCGGACGCGATGAAGCAGTCGATGATGGGTGGGATGGACGCCATGCAGAAGATGCCGATGTCGGGTGACCCCGACAAGGACTTCGCCATGATGATGAAGATCCACCACCAGGGCGCGCTCGACTTGGCTCAGGTGGAGTTGGACCAGGGCAAGTCGCCCGAAATGAAAGCGATGGCGAAGTCGATCATCGCGGCGCAGAAGAAGGAAATCGCGCAGTTCGATCGCTGGCTGGCGAAACACAAGTAGGGCTCAGGCGGTGACCGGCTTCATGCTGCTCCTTGGCTGACCCAGCGAGGCGATGATGGGACAGGGCAAGTCGCCCCGCGTGTGTTCGCATTCCGCGACCAGATGCTTCAGGGTCTTCTGCATTCGTTTCAGGTCGGCGACCTTTTTCTCGATCTGCGCCAATCGGTCTGCCGCGATGCGGCGGATCGAATTGCGATGTGCGCCGTCCTCCAGCCGCAGCAGTTCGGTGATCTCGTCGAGCGAGAAGCCCAGTTCCTGTGCACGCTTGATGAAGTAGATGCGCGCCGTCAACGCCACCGGGTACTGCCGGAAGGCCCCGGTCGAATTCGGCACCGGCAACAACCCCCGCTGCTGGTAGTAGCGGATGGTTTCGACGCCCACGCCAGCGGCGCGAGCCAGGTGGCCGATGGTCATCGTTTCGGAAGCGCTCGTGGTCATTGCAAAAAAGTCCTTGACTCTGGGGTCGAGTACGGAGTCTATGCTTTGATCATTCCTGCCAACAAGTGGAGAGCGCGATGAATGAAACCACTCCGGCTCATGGCGCTGGCGAGCAAATCCAGGCCAAGCAATCGTGCTGCTCGGCGCACAAGGCTGTGGCCGTGCCCGATGCGGTTGCCGCGCCGCTGAAAGACCCGGTCTGCGGCATGACGGTGACCGCTCAATCTGCTCTTTCGCTGCAGCACGACGGCGCGCCTGTCTACTTGTGCAGCGCGGGCTGCAAGGCCAAGTTCGCTGCAAACCCATCCAAGTACCTGGCCGCTGTAGCGCCGGCCTCCGCGACCGAGCCAAGCACTCCGGAACCCGTCATTGCGGGTGCGATCTACACCTGCCCGATGCACCCCGAAGTGCGGCAGGATCACCCCGGTGCCTGCCCCAAGTGCGGCATGGCGCTCGAGCCCGAGATGCCCACCCTCGACGAGGGCGAGAACCCCGAGCTGACGGACTTCCGGCGGCGCTTCGTGTGGACGCTGCCGCTAACGATCATCGTCACCGTGCTCGCGATGGCCGGCCACCGAATGAACCTGTTCGAGATGGCCACGCAAAGTTGGATCGAGCTCGTGCTCACGCTGCCCATCGTGCTGTGGGCGGGCTGGCCGTTCTTCGAGCGCGCCGTGCAGTCGGTGGTTCATCGCAGCCCGAACATGTGGACGCTGATCGGCCTGGGCACGTCGGCGGCATTCATCTACAGCGTCGTTGCCACGGTGGCCCCCGGCGTGTTCCCGGCGTCGTTCGTGTCAATGGGTCGGGTCTCGGTGTACTTCGAGGCCGCCGCGGTGATCATCTCGCTGACCTTGCTCGGCCAGCTGCTCGAACTCAAGGCGCGTTCGCAGACCTCTGCGGCGATCAAGTCCCTGCTGGGCCTCGCGCCCAAGACGGCGCGCCGCATCAACGCAGATGGTGCGGACGAGGATGTGCCGCTGACGCACGTCCATGTGGGCGATTCGCTGCGCGTGCGACCGGGAGAGAAGGTGCCTGTCGATGGCGTCGTAGTCGAGGGCAGCAGTGCCGTGGACGAATCCATGCTGACCGGCGAGCCCGTTCCGGTCACGAAACGAGTCGGCGACAAGCTGATCGGCGCGACGCTGAACACCAACGGTGCACTGGTGATGCGCTCGGAGAAAGTCGGCTCGCAGACCGTGCTCGCGAGCATCGTGCAGATGGTCTTGCAGGCGCAGCGCTCCAAGGCACCGATGCAACGCATGGCGGATCAGGTGGCGGGCTACTTCGTCGTGACCGTCGTCAGCATCGCGTTGCTGACCTTCGTGGTGTGGGGTGTGTTCGGGCCTTCTTCTGCCAATGAATCGAGCTGGGTCTATGGCTTGATCAACGCCGTCGCGGTGCTCATCATTGCGTGCCCGTGCGCACTCGGTCTCGCCACGCCGATGTCGATCATGGTCGCCACCGGCAAGGCGGCGACCCAGGGCGTGCTGTTCCGGGATGCGGCGGCGATCGAGAACTTCCGCAAGGTGGACACCTTGATCGTGGACAAGACCGGCACGCTGACGGAGGGCAAGCCGCGATTTGATCGGGCCGTCCCTGCAACCGGTTTCGTGGAAGACGAGGTGCTGCGCCTGGCGGCAAGCCTCGACCAGGGCAGCGAGCATCCGCTGGCTGACGCCATCGTCAACGCTGCCCGCGAGCGAGGACTGGTGCTCGACAAGCCCGAAGGCTTCGAGTCGAGCAGCGGCATCGGGGTGCGCGGCCAGATCGGTGGCAAGGCGCTGGCGCTGGGCAACGCGGCGCTGATGGCGCAGGTCGGGGTGCCAGCCGATGCACTGACGACGCAGGCAGAGGCGCTGCGCGCGGAAGGTGCCAGCGTGATGTTCCTGGCGTTCGATGGCGCGCTGGCAGGTCTTCTGGCCGTCTCCGATCCCGTCAAAGCCAGCACGACAGAAGCGCTCGCAACCCTGCGCGCCACTGGCATGCGCGTGATCATGGCCACCGGCGACGGCCTGACGACCGCGAAGGCGATTGCAGCCCGCCTGGGCATCGACGAAGTGCACGGTGAAGTGAAGCCGGCGGACAAGCTCGCACTCGTCGAAAAGTTGCAACGCGAAGGCTGCATCGTCGCGATGGCCGGCGACGGCATCAACGATGCCCCGGCGCTGGCCCGGGCCGACGTGGGTGTGGCGATGGGCACCGGCACCGACGTGGCGATGAACAGCGCGCAGGTCACGCTGGTCAAGGGCGACCTCCGTGGAATCGCCACGGCGCGGGTCATCTCGAACGAGACCATCGCCAACATGAAGCAGAACCTCGGCTTCGCCTTCGTCTACAACGCGCTGGGCGTTCCGCTCGCGGCCGGCGTGTTGTTTCCGTTCACGGGTTGGCTGCTGTCGCCGATGATTGCGGCGCTGGCCATGAGCCTCAGCTCGGTGTCGGTCATCTCGAACGCCTTGCGCCTGAGGCGGGCGAGCCCGGAGGGCATCGGCGCGGCCAGTCCCCTGTGGACGCCGCCGCCCTCAACGGGCTCTGGCGGGCACTGCCATTGACGAACGGGCGCCGGGTCGATGGCTGGGCCTGCACTTCGATCACGGATTCGGCTTGCAAGGCCGTCAGGCGTTTCGCGCCGCAGCGACTAAACAAGAACCGCTACGCATGCAGCATTTCTCGGCCTTCCATGCCCATCGACCTGACCACCGTCGAACGACCCCTTGATGCCTTCGGCATTGCGGCGGTGTTGGCTGGCCTTGCTTCGGCTCTGGGAGGCTCAGCGTGACCCGCGGTTTCTTGCGCAACGTGTGCCGAGCGCTGATCGGCGTGGTGCTACTCGCGCAAATGGCCGTACCGGCCTATGCCTGCCCCGGCTGGCCACAGGCGTCGCGATGAACATGCCGACCACCTCACCGGCGCTGACCCGTGATGACGCGAGCAAAGGCATTGCAACCGCCGCCGTGGAGCATGCCGTAGCCTGCGCCGACATGGCCGGTCCGATGGACCCTGAGTTCGCCAACCTCTGCGCCGAGCACTGCCATCACGGGCAGCAGAGCGATCAGACAGCGACGCTGACCGTCCCGGCGGTCATGCTGACCGCGCTCTACATCACCCCATTGCCTCCCGAGCCCTTCGTTGCGCCGCGCCCTGCGGCTGCTGCAACAAGTGCACTGGCTGCGGCGTCTGCGCCGCTTGCCATCCTGCACTGCTGTTTCCGAATCTGACTTTCCAGACGACGTTGCGCTGACGTCCCACTTCGGGTCGGACCCAGCGCTTCGGTCGCGCTCGTCCGCACGCGGGCTGTTGCCTGTGTTGACGGATCGGGCCGACACGAAACCATCGTTTCGCCGTCTGGAGATTCCATGTTCACTGCTCATTCACGATTCGCGCGGGGTCCCATGCATGCAGGCCCTGCGGCGCGGGGCTGGCCTGCTCGTTCTGTGCTCGGCTGCGGCTGGCCTGAACGCTCGTGCCGAATCCGCGCTCACATTCGACCAGGCGCTGACTTTTGCCCAGGCGCCCTCGCGCCAACCGCCTGCGCAAGATGCCGCCGCCACCAGCGCGCGCGAGATGGCGGTCGCCGCCGGCCAGCTGCCGGACCCGACGCTGCGCGTCAGCCTCGACGCGCTGCCGGTCAACGGGCCGGACCGTTTCAGCGTGGTGCACGATGACTTCACGATGCGCACCATCGGCATCACGCAAGAGCTGACCCGCGATGCCAAACGGCAGGCCCGGTCCGCGCGCTTCGAGCGCGAGGCCGAGACAGCGCAAGCGAGTCGCGCGATGGCGCTCGCCAACTTGCAGCGCGACACGGCCAATGCGGGGCTCGACCGCTACTACCAGGAACGCATGCGCGAAGCCCTGTTGGTTCAGCGTGACGAGAGTCGCCTGCAGGTCGACGCGGCGGACGCCGCATACCGGGGCGGGCGCGGGAGCCAGGCCGACGTGTTCGCAGCCCGGTCCGCCGTGGCGCTGATCGAAGACCACATCGACCAGAGCGATCGGCAGGTGCCGACCACCGTGACGCAGCTGGCCCGCTGGGTCGGGGACGCAGCAAATCGGCCCTTGGCGAGCCCGCCCTCCACCGACACGGTGGCATTGACCTGAATCCGTGACCTCGACCCGAGTGGATGCGAGATTGGGGCTGAGTTTCATGACAAGTATTTCCGAGTGATGAATCGAACGATGTCGTGACTCGG
>JAYWGR010000034.1:0-34030 GCA_043778145.1 Rhizobacter sp. | reverse complement strand
CCACAGGCCTCCACGAGCTGAGGCAACGGCATCGTGCTGACCAGCGCATCGAAAGTGACAGACCGGCCGTCGTCGAGCCGCACGGTGCGGCGCGACGGCAAAACTTGCAGCACGCTGGTTTTGAGCGAGAGCTCGCAACGAAGCAGTGGCAAGAACCCATCCATCAGGGCCTGGAAACCACCGCGCAGCGGGTAGCCGAAGCGGGCGTTGGGCCCCAGCGGTGCGGGCGTCGGCTCGAGCGCTCCCGCAATCATCTGCGCCAGATCGGGCAGAGGAACACGACCGCCCAACCATGAAGTCTCCATCTCGTCCAGCGGCACCGCCCAGAGCTTGCGGTTGTAGGGCTTGGCGAAATGGCGAGCGATGCCGGCACCCCACACTTGGTCAATGAAAGCTTCAAAGTTGGCAGGCGCGGGCCGGGTTGCTGCAGACACCAACGGGCCGTCCTGGGGCGCATCAATCGGACCAAAGCGCGCCTCGATGGCGCCCACGAGACACTCTTTGAGCACTTCGGGGGGAAGCCCGTAAAGCGAGCCCTGAAACGGGTAACGCGTGTAGACCTGCTTGCTATAAACCCACGCTTCGCGGTTCTGCCAGTGCACGTTGTCGCCGAGCAAGCGTGCGTACATGCCCAGCACGTACGGGTCGTTCGAAAACATGATGTGGCCCGCATGGTCAAAGGTGTAGCCGTGCTGATGCACCGACCGGCACCACCCGCCGACTGCGCCGGCCCGCTCGACCAGCAAGGTGTCGGCCGGCGCTGCACCTTCGCCCAAGTGGTAGGCCGCGGCCAGGCCGGTCGGACCAGCGCCGATCACCAGGTGCTTGACGTGGCGACCGCCGCGATGGACCGCCGCTGGACGCGAGGGCACATCACCTTCGCGGGAAGGTACTGGGCCTCGACCGCGGGTCATGGGAGGCGCTTTCATGACGTCGCTTAACAACCTGAGAACGCCATCGGCCGCCCGGTCCCAGGAAGAACGAAAGACGGCCGCCAGCATTTCGGTGCGCGCGGCCGATCGCTCTGCTTCGCTGTCGTTCAATGCGGCCTCGCAGGCAGCGATGAACTCGCCATGGCTGCGCGCAACTCGCAGTGCGTCACCGTAGAGCGCCACCACGTCCGGCACGGCAGTGCTGACCACTGGCTTTGCGCCGGCGAAGTATTCAAGCGTTTTGGTCGGGCTGATGAAGCGGGTGGCTTCGTTCAGGTCAAAGGGCATCAGGCAAACGTCCCATGCGGCCATCAGGTGCGGCAGCACGGCATAGGGTTGCATGCCGAGCCAGTGCAGGTTGCGGTGCTGCGGCAGGCTGGCCGGATCAATCTTCACCACCGGGCCGACCATCACGATCTGCCAGTCCGCGTGCGCTCGTGCAAGCGCATCGATCAAACGCACATCAAGCCGTTCGTCGATCACGCCAAAAAATCCAAGGCGCGGCCTCGGCAGCGCCGCCTGCAACTGTGTGGCAGTGCAAGCGGCGTCAGTGTCAAGGTCGAGCCGATCGGGCGAGAAATGCTCGGCGTCTACCGAACTCGGAAGGCAGTGCACACGCGGATGCAAGTCACGCTTAGCGTCGTAGAGCGACGGCCCGCCGGTGAAGACGATGTCGGTCGCTTTTAGCAATGCCATCTCGCGCTGACGCAGCTGCCGGGGCGCGTCCTTGAAGGCCGAGAGTTCGTCCATGCAGTCGTAGACGACAGCGCGTGGATGCAGATCGCTCAGCAGCGGCAAAGCCATCGGGGTGTAGAACCAAACAATGTAGTCGTCGATCGCCTGGCTTCGCATCTGCTCGACCAGCAGCGGCTTGAGTACCGAGAGCTGCTCATCGTGAAAGCCTGGGGCATCGCTCGAGGTCCTTGGCACCCACACCTCAACGGCTGGCCCCTTGGGGATGCGGTCGATGCGGGCCAGCCCGTCTGCGGCATCGAGGTGTTGCGGCTCTTCGATGAAGATGACCGGATGCTGTGCAGCCAGCCGCGTCATCAGGTGTTGCGGCCGCTGGTAAACGAATGCCCAGCGAAGGTGCGAAAAGACAATCAGGTGGGGCATGTGAACCTCGGTGGTGGTGGGTCGTTCAGGGAGCACGGCCTGCCATGCGGAGAGCGCGGCGGCATAGTCGCAGCAGAGCACCCTGGCCAAGGGTGGCGGGATGGCCGATGGCAGAGCGCTGACCGGTGAAGACGAAGGTTCGGCATCCGACTCCAGGCGCACGTCCCAAAGCCCACTGTGGTGCCAATGCGAAGCGGCATTCCAATCCGGTCGATCGACAAGTGGATAAAGGCAAATGCCCTCGACCGGCGTTCCGGCGCGACGTGCCTGCTGCACCTGGGAGGCCACGTCGTGCAACCAATCGGCGCGGCCGCTGCCGATGTGGCTGGTTTCCGCCACGATCAGCGGACGGCCGTAGCGCGACCAAGTCCGGGTGAGCAGTTCGGCCAGCGGCCGACGTCGTGGGTGATGGCTGTGCCAATGCAGGCGGCGCTCGGTCTGCACTTCCCACTGCCCGCTGTGGTAGTGGTTCACGCCGATCAAATCGAGCGCCGAACGGTGCCCGCCCAACGAAGGATCGGCACGGCCTTCAATCATGTCCCAGGCTTGCCATTGAAAGGCATCGATGCGGCGTGCTTGCGACTCAAGATCAGGCCGGTCAGACGGCGCGACAACATGAACCACCGGCTCCACATGAAGGAATCGCGCCCGCGGATCAACCACGCGGATTGCAGCAATACCAGCAAGCACGGCCCGCACCAGCCGCTGCTTGACGGCGTAGCCGGACGTGCTGGTGCGCTCGCCATCGTCGCCCGGATCGCCCCGATAAGGGTGCATCAGGTTGGTCGCGGTCACCGCCCACGCAAGAAATCCGATTTCGTTGACCAAGTTGTAAACCGGCGGGCGGGCCCCGTGCCGCGCAAGCACTTTGGCCACCGCGCAGGCGAAGCGCGTAAAGCGCGGTACCAACGCGTCGTCGAACAGGCTCACGTCGGCGGGCGTGCCGTAGTGCATGAAGGTCCAGACCACCTGCAGGCCGCACCGCGAAGCGCTTGCCGCGATCCGCTCCACACGCGCGAGGTCGAAATGTCCGGTCGCGCCTTCGGTGAGCTGCCAACCGATGCTTTCACGCACCGTTCTCAGTCCACGCGCAGCAGCTCGGGCGTGGTCCTCGTCGAGACGGTCCATGTGTCCTGAGCTGCGTGCCATGTCGAGCGCGATGCCATGGCTGTTAATGTGATCGGCGCCTTCGAAGCCGCCCATCCAGAACGACGCGAAAGGCGTGTCGGAAAGCAGATCGACAGGCGAAAAAGTCGGTTCAATCACAGGGATGTGACGCGAGCAAGGAGAACCCTTGCTCGGCAAGCAGCGTGCCCCGGCGCGCGTCGGCGACCCGAAAACGTCGACACACCTGCTTGGCGCCACCCGCGACGAACTTGCGGCAATTTCAACAAGTCATCGGTAAAAGTGCGACGGGCGAGGGGCAGGTGACGCTGCCGCATTTGACGGGTACGCACGTTGCTGCTTTTCGAACTTTGAATCGAGATCGGAGCAGCCATGGTTATCGACGACAGCCATCCGCTAGGGGCTCCCCGCCAAGCACTGACGCCATCGGAGCTCGAGAAGCTGGCCACCGAACTCAACGTGCCGTTGGAGGCGTTGGAGTCGGCGGTGAAAGAAGTCGGCAGCGACCAGACCCGCATCAAGGACTACCTGACCGGCGGCGCGGCAGCCCACCAGCAAGATGGGTGACGGTGGCGACCGCAGAAAGAAGAAGGGGCATGCCGACGTGCCGTGTTGGTGGCTGCCTTTGATTGCGGCCGGCCTCGTCACTGCGGTCCAGGGCTTGAGGCTGCGCCGAGCTTGGCTGCGCGCCACACGGCTTGCGGCAGGCGCCGCCCCTGTTGAGCAACATCCAGCACGCGTGGCTGTGCGCGTGTTGCTCGTCGGCGACAGCACAGGCCTGGGTGTCGGTGCTGCAGCGGCAGGCGAGACGCTGGCGGGTCTGCTCGCGGCCGACTATCCCTCGGCCCAGGTGACCAACCTTTGCCGCTGCGGCGACACGCTGGGCGACATGCCTGAGCAACTTCGGAGCGCCGAACTCGATGCGGTTGCACGGAACGGCAGCGGGCCGATTTCTCCGCCCTTTTTCGACTTGGTTTTGCTGCTGGCAGGCGGCAACGATGTATTTCGCCACACACCGCCTGACACGCTGCGACGCAGTGCCGCAGCGCTGATGCACTTGCTGCGCAGAACGGGTCGCCACGTCATCTGGCTTGGCCCGGCCAACATCGGCCATGCGCCAGTGTTCCTGCCTCCCGTGTCATGGTGGTTCGCTTGGCGTTCGCGCAAAGCTGTCCACACGTTTGCCGCTGCGGCGCAGCAGCACGGCGTCGATTTCATCGATTTTTGTTGGGACCGGGCCGAGGACCTCTTCGCAGCGCGCCCCGACCGGTACTTTGCAAACGACCAAGTTCATCCCAGCGGCTCGGCTTACCGCGTCTGCTACGACATGCTGCGTCGTCGGCCCCACCTGGGCCAGGCCATGCTCGGGGCGGCCAACCGACAAGCGCGCTGAGCGTCATCACCCCGACGTCAACCCGTGCAGCGCGCTCTAACGATGTTGGACCAACTCCCATGGCGTGCTGTCGTCGCCGCTCGGTCCGTCGAAGCTTCGGCGCTGCCCGGGCCGAGCAGCAGTCACGGAAATGCCCGCCAACGCCGCCACTCAAGGATCGGCCTAGATGGCATCCACCGAGCCGGTCACCGGCAAGACGATGCCGGTGATGTATCCCGAGCAAACCGGCGACGCTAGAAACACATAGGCCGGCGACAGCTCTTCGGGTTGGGCAGCCCGCTTCATGTCCGTCTGATGGCCGAACTCAGCCACTTTGTCAGCCGGCGAGTCCGCTGGGTTCAATGGCGTCCACACGGGGCCTGGCGCGACGGCATTGACGCGGATGCCGAGCGGCAAGACGTTCTGCGCCAAGGCCTTCGTAAACGCATGGATGGCGCCTTTGGTGGTTGAATAGTCGAGCAGGTGAGCGCTGCCTTTGAGCCCCGTCGTCGAGCCGGTATTGATGATGGCCGCACCTTGTTTGAGGTGCGGCAGCGCTGCCTTCGCCATGTGAAAGTAGCCATACACGTTGGTGCGCAAGGTTTCGTCGAAACGTTCTTCGGTGATGTCCTCGAGGGACTCGGCGTGTTCCTGGAAAGCGGCGTTGTTGACGAGCACGTTGAGCTGACCGAAGGCCGAAATCGTCTTCTCGACGGTGCGGGCGCAATCCCCAGCGTTCTTCACATCGCCAGGAATCAGCACGCAGCGCGTGCCTTCGGCCTCCACGCAGCGCTTCGTTTCCTCCGCGTCCTCGTGCTCGTCAAGGTATGCAATCGCGATGTCGGCACCTTCGCGCGCGAACAACACCGCAACGGCACGGCCGATGCCCGAGTCGCCGCCGGTGATGAGAGCGACTTTGTCCTGCAGTTTTTGGCTGCCAAGGTAGTTCGGCGCCAAAAACTGGGGCTCGAGTTGCAGCTCGGCTTCACGGCCTGGCTTGGCAATGTGCTGCGCCGGCAGGTCAGCCGGATGCACGCGGGCACCGGCTTGAACCGCAGCTTCTGGATCTTGCGGTGGCCGTTTGGGCGCTTCCAAATCGACTTGGTCTTGGGCGGCTTGGATGGCCCGCTGAGTTAGCGAGCCGCTGTTTTGGGTGGGTTCAGTGGTGTCGTCGGTGGCAAGGTCGGTCATGCAGTTCTCCTGATGTGGGTGCTGCCAGACCGGCAGGCCGCATGCCCAATGCCGGCAGCCTTCTTTGTGGGCACGAAGCGGCGTTGCTGGGAACGTCAACTGCCGGTTGCTCCTTGTCGATTCCGACGCCGTCTCAACCGTTTTGCCTTCAAGGAGTTCATCTCATGGCCATCACCGAACCCTCTTCCCGCTACAGCTCGACCGAAATACAAGTCCCTCGAAGCACGCTCGGAGTGCTTGACTGGATTGCCTTGACGCTGCTGATCATCGGCGGCATCAACTGGGGCCTGGTCGGCCTCTTCAATGTCGATCTGGTCGCCGCGATATTTGGTCAGATGACCATGCTGTCGCGGGTGGTCTACGGGCTTGTCGGCCTGTCTGCGGTCTACGGCATCGTATTGGCCATCCGCTTGGGCAGCGCGCCCCGCTGAGTTGATGGCCGCCAGGCGGGCGCCGCAGACGTCCGACTTGGTTTACGCGTGATGTGCCGCCGTGCGCACGGGGCACGTCTGGCAGCGGGGCGCCGCGTTCAAAGCGTCGCGTAGCTCGCGGCCCGACGTCCTCGCCAAATCCTGGCCATCGATGTGGCGCCGACTGCGTTTGCCGCATGGCCATATGAACGGCTTGCAGCGGACCAGCCTGCTGCCCGGGGGAAGATCGCTTCACCACCAGCCGGCGTTGGGGCACCGGCACGATTTCGTCATGTCGCGGCTCAAGCAAGAGGAAATTTTTGCCGTAAGTTTGGCCCATCAGACTTGCCATTTGCATATCGGTCGTCAGCTTGTGGCCGGGTTTTCAGTCCTGCATTCACCCTGCCCCGGCAGCGTGGAGCCGGTTGCTCTTTGATCATCTGGTGCGCTGTGACGGAGTCCCAGTCAAAAGCCATTCGGCGGCGCTGGGCCCGGATTGATGTCCTCGGTCTTCAAGCCTGGTGCGCGAAGCACCACTCCTCAACGCTCTTCCGAAAGCGCACTTGCTCCGGGCACGCCGCTTGCCCTTTGACGCGCATGAACGCTTGGTTGCCTTGGCACTGGTTTCGGTCGCGCGCTACCCCGCCAACCGATCCCGCGGCCGACTCTTCGTCGCTGCTGGAAACTCGATCGAGACGAGACCACAAGGCTTTCCGTGAACGTGCCGATGACACCCTTCCCGGCCACTGGCTCGCTGACCCGAACGTGGCCGACGTTCGCCGCGACGAGGAATTCGGACGCTGGTGATTTGGCTGTCCAGAAGGCACCGCCTCCAACCACGCCACTGCGTTCAGACTTGCACCGAGCCAGTTCATTCGCTTCGCGATGCGATGATCCCCGCTCAACTTACCGCGTGGCCTGTTGAGCGGTCACGAGTCGACGCACCCTGTCGCAGCGGCGGGCACGGCGAGCCTCACAGTTCACCGTCATGGTCGGCTTCATGGTCGATTGCAACGATTGACTCGACCAGCTTCGCGCAGCGCCGCAAGCGAACATCGTGGCTCTACGCAGTCGGCGACAGCGCCCTCACCTGAGCGATCAACAGGTGCGGCGCCACTGGCTTGACCAGATGCGCATCGAATCCGGCTTGCAGGGCGGCTGCTCTGTCTTGTTCGCTGTCAAGGCCGGTCAACGCGATGGCAGGCAGCCGGAGCTTGGGCGCTGCGCCACGCCCCGATTCGATTCGCCGCACTTGCTGCAACACCGCCGAGCCGTCGGTGTCACCGAGCCCGATGTCGCAGATCAGAACCTGCGGCCAACGCGCTGCAGGTTCGCGCTCCAGCCACTTCAGCGCCTCCTGGCCGCTGGCATGCGCCTGGACAGTGGCGCCTTCAAATTCAAGCAGCATCTGCAAGGCCTCGCGCGCATCCAAACCGTCTTCGATCACCATCACATGCAGGTCGCGCAGCGCGCGTGCAGTGGGCGGCATCGCGGCCGAGTCGTTGCCGGCCAGCATGACTGCCGCCGCCGTATTCGCTGGCGCGCTGTGCGGTTGAAGGTCAAGCGGCGTGGTGTCTGTGGCAAGCGAATGCAAAGGCAGATCGATTGAGAATCGCATGCCGCGCGCCGCTGACGCCGGCTCAATGCGCAAGTGCCCGCCCTGTCGCTCGACCGCTGCGCGCAAGGTCACCGGGTCAATCGGTACAAGCTCCGTTTCGCCGGGCCATTGGGCTTGGGCGGGCAAGTCTTCGGAGCGGCCGTCGGTCAGTACCAGCCGCACATTGGCGCTGACGCGGTACAGGCGCAACGTGATTCTCCCGCCGTCCGGCGTCGCTGCCAGCGCATGTGCGCCGATTTCCCAGAGCACGTGAGCGAGCGCGCTTGGATCACCGGAGATGCGCGTATCCGTCATGCCGATGTCTTCGTGCAACCGCAAGCTGCGCGCGCCGATGCTCGCGCGCAAACCTTGGACGACGCTTGCGACCAGCGCCGCCAGATCAATCGGCCGGCGGGCGAGCCGGCGCTCCAGGTGCTCGAACTGCCGCTGCTGGCGTTGCAGGTTCCACAGCTGCGCGTAAAGGCCGTTGCGCGCCAGCAGGGCTTCGTGGCGCCCGCGCTCGATGATGCGGCCCTTGTCCATCACGATGATCTGATCGGCATTGACGACGGTCGACAGCCGGTGCGCAACGACGAGCGTGCTGCGGCCTCGTGCGATGCGCGCGAGTTCGCCCTGAATAGCGCGTTCGGCGCGGGTGTCGAGCGCCGAGGTGGCTTCGTCGAACACCATCAGTGGCGGGTTTTTCAAGAACACGCGTGCGATCGCGATGCGTTGTTTCTCGCCGCCGGAGAGTGCCAGCCCGCGCTCTCCCACCATCGTGTCGTACTGCCGCGGCAGTGAGGCGACGAACTCGTGAACCTGTGCCGCCCGAGCCGCCTCAACAATGTCCGCCATGCCGGCACCAAGACGGCCATAAGCGATGTTGCGCGCAATGCTGTCATTGAACAGCACCGTGTCCTGCGGCACCACGCCGATTGCCTTGCGCAGACTCGCCGTTTGCACGCTGCGCAGATCCTGCCCGTCGATCGTGATGCGCCCGCCATCGACGTCGTAAAGCCGCAGCAGCAGGCGCGCCAGCGTGCTCTTGCCCGAGCCGCTGCCACCGACTACCGCCACCGTCTGCCCCGGCGCGATCTCCAGGCTCACGTCGTAGAGGATTTGCCGCCCCGGTTCATAGCTGAACGCAACGTCCTCGAACGCCACCGCGCCAGCATGAACGTCGAGCGGCGGCAGAGGGCTTGTGTCGGGCAGGTCGCTCGGCTGGTCCAACAGGTCGAACAAGGCTTCTGTGTCAACCAGCGCGTCTTTGGTTTCGCGGAACACGAAGCCGAGCGCATTCAGCGGCAGGCAGACCTGAATCACGTAGGCATTGACGAGCACGAGATCGCCCACGCTCATCGTGCCGCGCACCGTTTGCTCGGCAGCGAGCAGCATCACCCCGGCCACGCCCAAGGCAATCACCGCGCTCTGCGCCACATGCAGCAGCGACAGCGCGCGCTGGTTGCCCAGGCTGCCTTCGACCCAAGCCGCAAGGACGGCGGCGTAGCGCGCGCGTTCATGGTCTTCGCGCGCATAGGCCTTCACCGTCTCGTAGTTCAGCAGGCTGTCGACCATGCGGCCGTGGGCGCGCGAATCCATCTCGTTGACGCGGCGCTGACGGAGCGCGCGTGTTCGAGTCAGGGCCATCGTCACGCCCGCATAGACGAAAAACGTCAGCATGATCACCGCCGTGAACGCGAAGCTGTAGCCAGCCGCCATCACCACAACCACGCCGGCGAATTCGACCAGCGTCGGCACGACGGTGAAGAGCCCCGCCCCGAGCAGGAAGGCAATGCCCCCCGTACCGCGCTCGACGTTGCGAATCAATACCCCCGTGCTGCGCTGTGAATGAAAACGAGGGCCAATCGCCATCAGGTGCGCGAAGCTGCGCTCAGCAAACGCCGTCACGCAGCGTTGGCTGACGGGGGCAAAGACCAAGTCGCGCAATTCGGTGAACAGGGCGCCCACGAAGCGCAGAAGCGCGTAGCCGAGCAGCAGGAACACCGGCAGTACCAGCGCAGCCTGCACGCCAACTGGGGCGGCTCCGGGGGCCAACGCTTCAGCCATGCTGTCAGGCCGGCTGAACCGGTCAATCACCCCCTTGAGCAGCAATGGCACGGCCACGCCCGACAACTTGGCAAACAACAGCAGTGTGAGCGCTGCCAGCGTGCGCGTTTTGTCTTGCCAAATGGCCCGCCACAGCGCACGAACGACTCGGCGTCGCGATGGTTCGTTAAGCACGATGGCGGTCGATCAGCAAATGATGTTCCGCCAGTTTTGCAATTCCTCGTCCAACCTGCGGGCATTGCAATTGCCGATGCGGGGCACCGAACCGTTTGGAGTCGCCTGCATGAAGCCCACAAACAAGCGCCCACAGCAGCAGGTCATGTTTATTGCCGGTGTGCCGAGCGGCATCGACTTGCCGCTGCGGCGGCGCAGCGCCGGGCCAAGGTTGTGCTTGCGGCATGCAGCGAGCAAACCCGCTTTCCCGCACTCTCGAGCGCAGGGTGCCCTTCAAGCGCGTGAATGCGGCCGAGCGGATGGCGATAGCACGCCCAGCCCCACCCTCCATGACGAGGCCCGCCGTGTCGACGCATGTCCAGGCCGAGCTGGCCCAATGCGCCTCGGCCGCTCACCGCATCGAACAGCCCTTGAGCCCTGGCACGCCGCTGCCCGGCCAGGCAGTTGCCACCGCCCATCAGGATTCGCGTCATGACCAAAGTACGCACTGGCCAAGCGCCCCCGCCGGTTGACCGGCAAGCCTTTGGCGTACGGTTTCGGGCCAATTTCATTGACCCTGCATTTGGCGCCGAAGCGAACGCCTTGTCACGCCTCGAAGAGATTGCTTGGGCCGCTTATTGCGAGGGCCGCAAAGCGCCATTCACTCGGCCGGCCGGGCCGGGGCGTGCCGACCCGACCTACGAGCTGTCGGTGGAATGGTCTGATACGCAGGCGCGGCTGCAAGCAGCTCAGCAAGCGTGGGCCGACGCGGCAACACCGTCGCGCGTGCTCGTGGTCAACGGCGCCGCGCGCAACGACGGCACCTGCCCCGGCGAAATTTCAAAGTCGTATCGGCTTTCCAAGCTCGTGTGCGAAGAAATCGAAGCGGCTGGCATCGGGACCGACCTGCTCGATTTGAGCCTGATGACTTCCGACTACGACCGCCACATCCACCCGTGCAAGGGCTGTGTCTCGACTGCGATGCCCCTGTGCCACTGGCCTTGCAGCTGTTATCCCAACCACGCATTGCGACAAACAAATGACTGGATGGCCGAGATTTACGAGCGCTGGGTTGCGGCGCACGGCGTTGTCCTTGTCACGCCCGTCTACTGGTACCAAGCGCCGAGCCCGCTCAAACTGATGATCGACCGATTGGTCTGTGCCGACGGCGGCAACCCCGACCCCAGCTCGACCGGTGGCAAAAAGCCCGACAAAGCCAAGGCGTTGGAGCTGGCCGGCTGGGATTACCCGAAGCACCTGGCCGGTCGCACCTATGGTGTGGTCGTCCACGGCGACGTGGCCGGCATCGAGGGCGCGCGGCGCAGCTTGTCTGACTGGCTCGACTGGATGGGCTTGATCGATGCTGGCAGTGTGGCCCGACTCGACCGCTTCATCGGTTACTACGAACCCTATGCCACCAGCCACGACAGCCTCGATGCGGACACATCGGTTCAACAAGAAGTGCGGCGTGTCGGTCAGGCCATCGGGCTGGCGGTGAGGACGCTGCGGGCGGGCGGCTTCAAGGGCCCGGTGCCCGCCCTGCCGCCGCCTCGACCGAAGTGATCGCGGAGCCCTATCAACATGAACATCGACTGGGTGCAATGGCCGGCCATGGCGATCACCGTCTGCGCGGCGTGGTTGGTGGCATCTGACCAGAAGCGCCACCGCCATGTTGGTTTCTGGATTTTTTTGCTCAGCAATGTGCTGTGGGTGGCGTGGGGCTTCAGCGCGAAAGCCTATGCGTTGGTCGCACTGCAATTATTTTTGGCCGGGATGAACATTCGCGGCGAGAAGAAATCCGAAGCCGGTTGAATGAGCAGGAGGCTTTCAAGCAAACGAAGGACCGCGGACGACTCTCTTTGACGCCTCGGGACGCTTGGCGCGGCGTGGCAGGTTGGGCGCTGATGAGTCCCAGCACCGTCTTGTGGATCGACTTGAACTGGTTTTGACGACCAGTGGCGGCCCGCGAGAGCCAGCCAATCCGCTACTGAGTTGACGAGCCGGCGCACACATCCGCGCAATGCCTGCAACGGCGAGCACAGGTCTGGCAATGCGCCATCTCGTGCTTCGCACATTCGTCAGCACACTCGTTGCATGCCTGCACGCAAAGGGCAAGAACGTCTTTGACCCGACGATCGCCGCGCGCCATGCATGCCACCGCCAGGCGGCACAAATCAGCGCATTCCATATCGAGAGCAATGCACTCCGCCATTCCTTTGGGATCGTCTTCTCTGAGACAAGCCGCAGCGCATTGCAAGCAAGCTGATGCACATTCGTCGCAGGCGCGCATGCGCTGGTTATCAAGCTGATTCATCATCAGTGTTCCTCTGCACCATGGGCCGGCCTTTGACGCGGCTGGTTCGAACGATCGAGCCGGCGTGATCGTCGATGCCGTTGAAACGTGCAAGAAGTGTGGGCGGGACTTCGCCGTCTAGCCCATTGACGGAGCAGCCGCTTGATTCGTCCGCGGCGTCGAAAGCCGATGGGTGGGTGAGTGTCTTGATCGCGGCCGCGGCCTCGGGACCACGCTGGCCATCTCGGTGCTGGAGCCTTTGCCGCGTGACTTGCGGCCCCCCACCGAGGCGTGATGAGCGCTAGCTTCCCGCCGCCCCAGCGCGCAACCAGGTTGGCCAGATAAGGCACGACCTTGCCCTGGGCGGAGGTCAGGCAGGCGGTGCGCAGTGTATGGAGGCATGTCACACCCTCAGCAATCGTCGTTCCTCATCGCATCAATGAGGTTGCGCAATGCACTCATTCGTTGCCGCGTCGGGCATGCGGCTTGCCGTTATTCCCGGCACTCTCACCGACCGAGCAGGTCGATTGATCTTGCCAATGGAGACACCAATGAACGCATTGCTTCCTCTCTGGATCATCGGCGCGCCGCTGATCGTGGCGATTGTTGACCGGTTCATGTCGCCAGCAGTGGGTCACAACCACTACGAAACGGATGCCACGCGGACGACGCGGACCACTCCGGCCGGGACGGCATCGCGCGCGCTGTAAAGCACCTGATGCGGCCGGCGCCCCATGCCGGTCGGTGCATACATCGCGTCGGCGACGGCAACGGTACCTGCGACCGGAACGAATTGCGGCATCCCCGCACTGCGGATCAGGCATGCGGGTGCTGACCGAGCACCGCAGACGATTCCGACGCACGTCTGGGCGCAGCCCAAGCATGGGCTGCGCCCACTCACTTTGGCTTTGACCTTGAAGCCAGAATGCTTCTTCACAGCTCCGGCCAATCACGTCTGCGCTACACAGAATTCCGCGCAGGGCACTTCACGTCTGCTTTGGTCGATCAGCTCGGTTCACCGTGCCGCGCACGCGGCGGCATAGCCACTTTCTTTTTAGTCCAAGCCTTACCGCGGGATGCCGGTGGAGGCAGTTTCGCACCGCTTCAGAGCGGCACCGCGGCTGACGATGCGGCCGGTGGGAAGCCCGAATGCCTGAGGTCACAGGCGCCGTGACAGGTACGTGGCTTGCCGATTTCCCAGCAGCCGTCATCACGCCAGCACGCATTGGCCGACATGCACCGGCTCAACCACCCACGGCTCGCCAGCGAGCATCAACAAGGAGCAATAGCGATGAGCAAATTGACAACCACCCTGACAGCTGCAAGCGCTGCGGCAATTCTTGCCACTGCACTCGGTATATCCATGGCGCAATCTTCCGGCACGAGCGACCCGACAAGGAACCCTCCCACCACACCGAGCAACAGTCCCGGAACTGACATGAGCGGCAGCGCCAACTCTTCCGGCGGGTCGACCGGATCGGCCTCGGGCTCGTCGGCCGGAACGATGCCCGACGGCACGATGCAAAACAGCAACAGCTCGGGAAGCATGTCAGGCGGCACGCCCCGCTCAAACGCGGGTGCGGGTGGCGAGAACAGCACCGGGTCGACACGTGGCAGCACCGGAAGCACGGGCAGCAACGCCTACCCCAATGCCGATGGCACCACGCAAGGCGGGCGCGCCGACCGCAATTAGAAGATGCGTTGAAGATTTGCGGAAAGCGGCGGCCCGCCCCGCGGGCCGCTCTGGGTAAAACCGGCGTCATTCGCCGGCCCGTTTTTTCGGTATGTCGAGCCAGGGTCGGCAACCCACGCGACGGCTCAACGCGTCGCTTGAAAGTCGATCACTGGTGGAGGTGCGATCAACTGCCTGGCTTGCGGTTTGCGTCCGGCTCGCCGCGGTCACGGGTGGCGCCTTCGCGCACCGAACTTTCATACACCTGGTCAGTCAACGGGCCTCGGTCAGTATCAACCAAGCCCTTGTCCACATCGCGGGCGGCCTGCTCTATGACCGCGCGTGGCTCGCTGCTCTGGCTGTCTGCCGACTCATCACGTTCGTGGGGCAGACGTGGCGCAACTCCGCCAGCGGTGGCGGGAGTGGTCTGACCCGCGCGGTGAGGGGTGGGATCGACGACCTTCTCGCTGTTCGACGAGGCAGGTGAGGCGTTCGGCTTGGGCGAAGGTGTGGGGGGCAGCGCTTGTGTCATCCGAACTGTCCGGCAACTGACGTGCCTGCTGGGCCAGCGAGCAGGTTTTCAGTGGCGGATGCCTCGGCGGAGTGTAGGCATCGTTTCACGCTCGAATCGGCGGCCGCCCGGGTACAGCGCCCTTGTCGCATTGACAGAAGTGGCCGCATCTGCACCGTTCCCGCGACGCTGGCGAGACGTAGTGCGGGGGCCATTGTTTGCGCTACCGCTCCCCGCAGGCTCTGGCCGCGCGGATGCGTGTCAACGAGCAATGTTCGCGAATTTAGACGCCCATTGCCGCAAGATTTACCTGCGGCTTCGAACTTTCGACGCATCCAGCACAGTGTGCCGGAAGCGCTCAAGCTGGGCACGTGCCACTCCGCTGAGCCGAGGTGCAACGAATCCCAGCGCCCTCACTTTCTCGTCGCGGCGCAAACGAATTTGACCTTGTCAAAGCCCGTGCCATTCGGCATGCCCTTTGCCGTGTGCAGTGGCGTCTTACACAAGTTTCGCGACCGTTGCCATGCCTGCGCTGCGCACCCAACCCAGAGTTTCAAACGCCTTGCGAGCGGCACCCAAAGGTGCATCTGCCGCGGCCATATTAATCGCGGAGGTCGGGAACGACGGCCGTTCTCCGCGAACGAAAGACGCTTCATCTGCGCTTGGCTCGGCGGTCTTCCCCCTCCCCGCCTTGCCCGCGCCAACCCGCGTGGCCCGCTCGCCATGGCTCGAATCCTCAGTCGCTTGAAGCGTTCGATGGACCGCGATGATTTGGTGACGAGCTCGTCATCGCGCCTGGGGTTGGGGCTCCTGTTGATTAGCTTGTTGGTGCTGCCGCCGCCAGCGACGCAATCGAAGTCACATACCCTGACGCCGGAGCGTTCAACCGCATCCCAGGCAGCGCCGCCAAAAGGCTTGAGCGCCCCGCTCCTGGCGCCCTTGCGCCGCCGCTTCATCGGCGCTGGCGCATCGCCGCAAGTGGCGACTTTGAGCCAGCAAGTGCTCGACAGCAATGACACGAGCGAGCCCTTCGTGGTCATCGACAAGGTCGATGCCCATCTTTTTGTCGTCGGGAGCGATGGCCAAGTCATTGGCGACACGCCGGTGCTGCTCGGTGCTGCCAAAGGCGACGATTCGGTCCCGGGCATTGGCGAAAGGCCGATCGCAAATATCCGCCCGTTCGAGCGCACAACACCGGCTGGGCGCTTCATGGCCAGCGCCGGCCTCAACGCCCAGGGAGAAGACATCGTTTGGGTCGACTACAACGCGGCCATTTCAATGCACCGCCTGCGGATCGTGAATCCGCGCGAGCGGCGCATGCAGCGACTTGCTTCGCCCACGGCGGCCGACAACCGAATTTCGTACGGGTGCATCAACATGTCACCGGAATTCTTTGATTCCGTCGTGGCACCGCTGTTCAGGCGTGGGCCGCACCTCGTCTACGTTTTGCCCGAGCGAACCGAGATGGGCCATGTTTCCCACTGGGCTTCATCAAAGCCGCCGAGTTGAGCTCATGGGCATGCCCATTGCCGAAAGAGTTGTGTCTTTCCCATCTTCAACCTGAAGGGAGTCAGCTCATGCCAGCCGCTAAAAAGTCTTCACAAGCCAAATCTTCGACGACGAAATCGACGTCGTCAGCTGCGGGCGATGCCATCGCATTGTTGAAAGCCGACCATGAGGAAGTCAAACAGAAGTTCGACGACTACCAGGCCCTGGTGGATGCGGGGGCAGATGGCGATGCGCGGGGCGATCTGGCCGAGATCATTTGCGCAATGCTGACCGCCCACACCACGATCGAGGAGGAAATTTTTTACCCAGCCGCCCGCACTGCAATCGAAGAAGCTGAGTTGCTCGACGAAGCCGAAGTGGAGCACGCCAGCGCCAAAGATCTGATTGCGCAGCTCCAAGACATGGATCCGGACGAACCGCTTTATGACGCGAAGCTCAAAGTGCTCGGCGAGTATGTACTTCACCATGTTCAAGAAGAAGAAGGTGAAATGTTCCCGGCGGTAAAAAAAACCAAACTCGATCTGCAATCGCTCGGCAAAAAAATGGCCGTGCGCAAGGGCGAGATATTGACCGAATTGGGCGTCGAGGCGGTGAACTAACGAGCCCATCGGGATGCCCAGGGATTCATTTGCTGCAGCATCAACATGCAGATAGCGTTCGTCACCGAAACCTATCCGCCAGAGACGAACGGCGTCTCACTGACGGTTCGCCGTGCTGTGGAAAACCTGCGCCAGCGCGGTCACTGCGTCCGCTTGGTACGCCCACGCCAAGCCGTTGACGCCGACGGCAAGGCTGGCTTTGCAGCGCCAAACGACTGGCTGGTACCGGGCTTACCGGTCCCGATGTATTCATCTCTGCGCGTCGGCTGCGCAACACCGGGTGGATTGCGCCGCCACTTTCTGGCCGGCAAGACTGAACTTGTTCATGTGGCAACCGAAGGGCCTTTGGGTTGGGCGGCGGTGACTGCAGCTCGTGCCCTTGGCCTGCCGGTCACCTCAGACTTTCGCACTAATTTCCATTCCTATGCCCCGTACTACCGGCTGGGCTGGGCTGCCGACAAGGTGAAGAACTATCTGCGCTGGCTCCACAACTTGACCGCATGCACTTTTGTTCCAACGCGGCAAACACAGGCAGCGTTGAGGGCCGACGGTTTTGAACGCCTGCATTTGGTTGGCCGGGGAGTCGACTCGATCCAGTTTTCACCGCGTTGGCGAGATGCCCAGTTGCGCGTCCAGTGGGGTGCAGACCATGGACCGGTGCTGCTCTACGTCGGGCGCTTGGCCGCGGAAAAAAACGTTGCGCTTGCGCTGCGCGCCTATCGGGCGGTGCGCCAACTCGTGCCGCATGCGCGGATGGTGGTGGTGGGCACGGGGCCGATGCATGCGGCGCTGGCGCACGATTTTCCCGATGTGTTGTTTGTGGGCGAGCAGCGCGGCGAAGCGCTCGCGCAGCACTATGCCTCGGCGGACCTGTTTTTATTCACCAGCATGACCGACACTTTTGGCAACGTCGTACTGGAGGCACTGGCGTCCGGCCTACCGGTGTTGGCTTACAACATGGCCGCAGCCGCGGAACACGTGCGCGAACGCGTCAGCGGCCGGCTCGTCGCGCGCGGCAACGAGAACGATTTCGTCATCGCCGCCTGCCTGCTTGCCTCCCAGCGCGAGGAAATTGAATCAATGCGCGCCCACGCGCGCTTCGCAGCGCTGAGGGCGGACTGGAACGTTGTGCTTGGCGCCTTCGAGCAAAAGCTGCTGGATATTGGCCATGGTCACCCCGCCGCGGTTGCCCAAGACGTCGTGGCTGCCTGATTGGGCGGCACACGACCGCGCTTGGTCGCGGCTCCTCCATCACCGCGGCGCCAAGCCTTGGTTGATCGCCACGATGGTCGGCGTCAGCCGGATGTCGGACGGTTGGATCTGGTACGTCGCAATTCTCGGCTTGCCGTGGTTCGGCGGCGCCACCGGCTTGCCCTGCGCACTCCGCATGACGGGGCTCGGCTTGCTCAATCTGTGGATGTACAAAACGCTCAAGCGCTACTTCGCACGCCCCCGACCGTTCGTGGCATGCAATGACGTGCGGGCGCGTACGCGGTCGCTCGACGAATACAGTTTTCCGAGTGGTCACACGCTGCATGCAGTGGCATTCACCAATCTGTTGACGGCCTACTACCCTCTCACGCACTGGCCGCTGTGGGCGTTCGCGGGTCTCGTGGCGTTGTCTCGTGTGGTGTTGGGCCTGCATTACCTGAGCGATGTGCTGATCGGTGCGCTGCTGGGTTTCGCAACCGCTTGGGCAGTGCTGTTGCTGATGTAGCACCAACGAAATGCGACATTGTCTTGACGGTGATTCGGCAAGGCACTCGCCTCGCGAGGCAGCTGAGCTGGCGCGCTAGACGATTGGCAAAACCCTTCGCAACAACATTCGATTTTTGCGATGGGTCGGCGTGGTGGCCGAGCACCTGATCGCCGAGGGGCCGGTGCCAAGGGTGCGGGCCTGCGTGGGCCATCTTTGCACCGCAGCGGCGCGGAACGGATCGCGGCATCACTGCATCGGCATCGGCATCGGCATCGGCATCGGCATCGGCACCGGCACCGGCACCGGCGTCGGCATCGGCATCGACCAGCGCCTTCAAAGCGGGTCGAGCTGGACCATGTTGAGCGGCTACTCAAGCAACCAGTGAGCGGTTTGGACGAAGCCGCAGTGGAGATCGGCGCCACGTGCAAATCACGTCTTCACAATGCCGTTGGGCTCCCAGCGAAAGCCTTGTGGTAACCCGGCTGCCCTTGCAACAAGCGCTCGTAGCGCAACCAGAGCAAGGGCAGCACGCGGCGCCAATCCTGCGCCACTGCACGGGTTCGCGCTGCCCTTGACAGCACGCCTCTGTCGCGACTGAACAGCTCGGCGATGCCATCGGCGAAATGCACCCCGGTCGCACCGTGAACGCCAACACCCACGTCGTCGTTCACAAGTTCGGCCAGACCTTCCGTCGCCCGCGCCACCACCGGCGTTGCGCAGGCCATGGCTTCTAACAGCGAGAGTCCGAAGGTTTCCTGATCCCCGGCGTGGACGAAGGCATCGGCGCTCGACAGCATGGCCGCGAGGTCCCTCACAGCAGCGGTCGCCGGCAGCACGGTCACGCGGTCGCCGCGCGGCGGCGTCGGCCCCTCCCCAACGGCCACGAGCCAGTACGGCCTGCCCAGCCGCCGCACGGCGGCGCTGAGAACATGCAAGTTCTTTTCTGGGGCGAAGCGGCCGGCATAGATCAACAGGCGAGTATCGCGCGCCAGGCCAAGTTGGCGGCGCCAATCCGTGTGCCGCTGCCACGGGTGAAAGGCCATGGTGTCCACACCCAACGGCTGCCAGGCGATCCGATCGACGCCCCAGTCGGCAAGGTGCTTGCACATCGCTTTGCTCGGCGCGAGAACGGCGTCGAACTGGCCATAAAGATGGCGCGCATATCGCCGCGCCGCGCGCCCGGCCGCAGCGGCGAACTGACCGCCGGCCAAGTTGCGGGCGAGTAGCTCGATGTTCGAGTGACAAAACCCGACGGCCGGCACCCCACGCATCTGTGCGGCGTCCAGCGACGCCCAAGCCAGGCGGTAGGGGTCGCCCGACTCGATCAAATGCGGCTTGCATGCGGCAATGATCCGGGCGGCCGCCTTGCGCTTTATTGGCATGCGGTAGCCGCCGGCGCCCGGCAGGGCGACCGACGGCACGACCACCCCGCCACACGGTGGCACCACAGTGGTTGCAATCGTGTGGCGCCAGCCGGCGTAGCGGGCAGATTCGCTTTTTGTCTCGAGGTAGCGACGCACACCACCGGCCGCGGTGTTCCAAAACATGGTGGCGTCGAGCAGGTGATGCATGGGTCGACCGTTGAAGTGGGCTGGCTGGCTGGCGCGGCAATCAGCGTGCCGCTGGTGCCAGCAAGGCTCAACGCACCGCAGTGCCGACGATCAGCCGGGCCGCATCCAACAGATCGGATGCGCAGTGCGTCGGGCATCGCCAATCAGAGCACTTCCACTCGGTCTCGTGTCCTGTATCGAGCAGCACAGTTCGGCAACCCGCACGTCGACCGGCTTCGATGTCATCAAGGATATCGCCCACCATCCATGAGCGACCAAGGCACAGTCCGTGCTCGCGCGCCGCCTGTCGCAGCAGACCTGGCGCTGGCTTACGGCATGCACAGGCAGCAAAGCCACGTGCCGTGCCGCCATGCGGGCAGGCGTGGAAGCCGCGAAGCGTGATGCCCTCGCGCGCCAGCATCGCAGTCAGCGCGGCGGCCAGACGCACGAGCGCCGGCGCGTCGAACAAGCCCAGCGCGATGCCGGGCTGATTGGTGACGACGACAATCTGATACCCCTGCGCAGCCAGCAAGCTCAAGCCCTCAACGGCGCGGGGCGTGAACCGGAGCAAACCGGGGTCCACGTTGAACGGAACGTCTTCAACGAGCGTGCCGTCCTTGTCAATGAAGGCGGCGGCTGGTGGGCGACCGACAAGCCCGCAGTGACGGTGAACCGCTGCGTCGACGGCCACAAGACCATTGCAACCCGCGCCGGGCATCACGCTACGCGGCGGGGCCTGCAGAGAGATCGGCTTGATCGGCGAGTCATCGCTCATGCCGCTCTGTCAGCTTCTGACTGGTCGGGCGGCCAGGCAAGCTCACCGACCCCCCCTATTCAGCCGTTCACATTTTTCTTGGTCACGGTCCCGACCAGCTTTTTCGCTTCCGCCAAGTGCGACTTCAACGTGGGCAAGGTTTCGGCCGCAAAAGCGCGCACGTCGCTTGCCTTCGCGCTGCGACTGGCTTTCTCGAAGGCTGCAATGTCGTGCTGATGATCCTTGATGCCGACGGTTTGCACGAACTGACGATCGAATGTCGGGCCAGACAATTTGCCGAGATCGTCAATCGCTTTCTGCTTGTCGGCCGGGATGGCAGTCGGAAGCGCCAAGGTGTGTTTTTCGGCAATTTGCTTCAACTTGTCGTTGGCAGCACCATGTTGATCGACCAGCATGCTGCCGAACGATTTGACGTCAGTACTGCTCGCCTTATCGGCCGCCAGCTTGCCAACCGCCACCTCATACAAGCCGCCCTCGGCCGCAGCGTTGAGAAACTTGGCGTCCGCCGCTGCGAGCGCGGTAGCCGAAGCATCGCCTCCACCGCTCATCGGAGAAGATCCCGAACTCGACATGCTGGACCCGTTTTCGCGGCTGTTTGGGGAGGTCGGCGCCGCTGCCAAGGTCGGGTCGGTCGACGGGGTGGTTCCCGGGGAGGTGCCGGACGGTGTGCTCGTGCCCTGGGAACCCTCGGTGCGAGCCTGGCCGTTCATTGAAGAATTGCTCGCACCGCCGGGCGCGTCGCTGTTGCGGTTGCATCCGGCCAATAAGACCAGTCCACACGATGCTGCGACGGCCGCTCGCAGTGGAAAGCCGAGAAAAGATTTGCGGTTGTTCATTTAGCTATCTCCGGTGTTCGAGCGCGGTGCGGGGGTGCATCACCTCGGCGCGCGTTGATGAATCGCGTATTCCCATGGCATCTGGCGTTCCCGGCTTCCACCCGCTGACCGCGGCCAATCGGTCAGCCGAATCGGTAGTCGTTGGCAGCGGGCGGAAATACTTGCTGCAAAGCCGTTGCCCCGCCTGTTGGCTCGCGTCAGTTGCACGGTGGCGGCAAATCAGTGCAGGCGCAAACTCGCGCGATCGACTTTTCAGCAACCGCCCCCGGCCGCGCAGGTCTGCGACCGATCGAAACTGCACTTTGGATCTCCACGCAGCAACCCGGCGCCCGGGCCGCAGTGGGCGCCAACAGCCGGCACGGTCGTTGCGAAGGGGTGCGACGCAAGACGCTGTCTCGCTGATCCAACTGCCCTCTCATAGGCGCTCTGCAACATGAATGCACCTTCAATCCGCTTTGAAAGCCGGCAACAGCACAGCCTCACGCCAAGATTGCAGAAGGCCGTGCGGTTACTTCAGCTGTCGTCGCTTGACTTTGCCCAGGAGGTCCATGCCGCGTTGGGGCGCAATCCATTCCTGGAAGTCGATGAATGCGTGCCCGACGACGTCGGGCCGATCGAACGCGTGGCAGAGGGCACAGAGACGGCTTTGGCACGAGATGACGCTGACGCCGATAGGAGCGTCTCCGACAGCGGTGCAGACAACGCCGATGCATGGGAGCGCGATTCGTGGCAGCAAACCACGAGCAGTGTCCGTTCGAGCGCGGGCGACGGCGACTCCAGCGCGATGGACTTGGCGGCGTCGACGCCGAGCCTGCGTTCCCATTTGCGCAGTCAGGCCAACTTGCTGCCGCTGTCGGCGCGTGATCACGTTCTGGTCTGTGCGGTGATCGAATCCCTTGACGACGACGGCTACTTGCGAATGGCGCTCGACGAACTCACTCAGTTGGTTGAGCTTGACCCAGAGGTCGAGTGTTGCGAGATGAACACTGCCTTGCGGCTCGTTCAATCGCTCGAACCCTGTGGCGTGGGCGCGCGCAGTTTGGCCGAATGTTTATCGCTGCAATTGGGTCAGTCCGAGGGCGTCGATCTGCCGCTTGCGCAAGCGATCGTCACGCAGTACCTGGACCGGCTCGCAAAGCGCGACGTCCCCGGGTTGTCGCGCCTGCTCGGCCGCGCCGCGGCCGAGATTGAGTCCGTTTGCCAGCGAGTCCGCGGGCTCGACCCCCGCCCCGGATGGCGGTGCGGTAGCCACGAAATCCGGTTCGTCACGCCCGACGTGATCGTCCGCAAGTCGCACGGCAAATGGAGCGTGCAGCTGAACCCGGCGATCGTTCCGAGAGTTCGCCTGAATCATGTGTATGCCGATCTCTTCCAGCGCCACCGCGACAGTCGGCACGGCGAGCTCGCGGCCCATCTTCAGGAAGCGCGCTGGACGTTGCGAAACATCGAGCAGCGTTTCTCGACCATCGTGATCGTTGCCGACGCCATTCTCAAACGGCAACACCAATTTCTTGAATATGGGCCGCTGGCCATGAAACCGCTGGTTCTGCGCGATATTGCCGACGCGATCGGCATGCACGAATCCACGGTGTGCCGCGTGACCAATAACAAGTTCATGGCGACGCCGGCCGGAGTGTTCGAACTCAAGTACTTTTTCTCTCGTGCGATGCCCACGGCCGCTGGCGGCTCATGCTCGGCCACGGCCATCCGCGGCGTCATCAAAGAGATGATCGAGGCGGAGAACCCGAGCGCACCGCTGTCCGATGTGGATCTGGCCCGTCAGCTGTCTCGGCAAGGGCTGACTGTGGCCCGGCGGACCATCACGAAGTACCGCCGGTTGCTCAAACTACCGCCTGCCGGTCGACGCCGGACAACTGACCTTTCGACGATGGCATAGCCGGCCACTGGCACCACCTTGCGCACCTTTGTGCATTTCAAGACGTCTGTCAACGCCATACCGCCAGCGCGTCGCAGCGCGGTCCGCTCGGATGCGTAGCGCCCTCACCCAAGAGTTGAGCCGGGTCGTGTGCGCTAGTGTCAACGTACATGCGGCTCAGCCAGCGGAGGTGTGCGGGCAACTGCTGTGTCTAGGCAGTTGCTTAAGCTTTGCGCGAGTCCTGCTGTCGTAACTCCAATTGGGCAATCGTGGCGAGAAGTGTCTCCAGGCGCACCGGCTTCGTCAGGTGCGCGTCAAAGCCGGCTTCCATCGCGCGTTCTTCGTCCTGTGGCCGGCCGAAGCCCGTCAGCGCGATCGCGGGCACCCGCGCCAAGGCCGGCATCTGGCGCAGAAGTGCCATCAGTTCGTAGCCGTCCATCTCGGGCATCGCCACATCGGAGACGATGAGGTCGAAACGCGCGCCCTCCGAGGCCTCCAGGGCCTGACGGGCACTGGAGGCGGTTGTCACCGTCGCGCCCTCGAGGCTCAACAGCGTGGCAAAGGACTCCAGCGCGTCGACCGAGTCGTCGACGAGCAGCAGGTGCATCGCAGCCACACCTGACGCGGGCCGCCGCGGCGCGCGGGGGGCGGTCACCTCGCCGGCCAACGGCAACCAGACGCTGAAACGCGAACCGCGCCCGATGCCCTCTGACGCCACGGCCACGCGCCCGCCGTGCGCTTCGGCCAAACTTTTCACCAGCGCCAGGCCAATGCCCATGCCGCCTTGGCTGCGCGTCGTGCCGCGGTTGGCTTGGCGGAACAAGTCAAACACATGCGGCATGAAACTGGCGTCGATGCCCTGGCCAGTGTCGGTCACGTCGAGCCGTGCATCCGCCCCGTCAACACTGAGCGCCACCTGCAGCCTGCCCTTCGGGGAGCTGAACTTCAAGGCGTTGCTGACGAGGTTCCAGATGATCTGCTCCACCCGCACCGCATCGGCCATCACCCGGCTAGCACCGGGCTCCAGGGCCGTCTCGACCTTCAACTGCCGCTCTTCCACATCACCCTTCACCGCGTCGAGCACGTGGGCGATGATCGACGCCCAATCGATCGGCGCCAGGTCGAGCGCCAACTTTCCGGTCTGGCGGCGTGACAGATCGAGCAAGTCGTCGATGACTTTGGCCTGATGGATCACAGTCCGGCGGATCACATCCGCAGCGCGCGTCACCGTCGGCAGTGCACGCACCTCAGGCATGCGCGACAGCAACTCGGCATTGACGCTGATGAGGTTGAGCGGGTGCTTCAACTCGTGCGACATCACGGCGAGAAAGTCATCTTTCAGCGCGCCCGCCGCCTGCAGCTCGGCGCGCAACTGCGTTTCTTTGACGAGCAAGGCCTCCAACTGGGCCTCGGTTCGCTTGGCGTCACTCAGGTCGCGTGCAATCTTGGCGTAGCCGACGAGACCGTTGTCGTACATGGGCGTGACGATGCCACTGCAATAGAACGTGCTTCCATCTTTGCGCTGGTGCCAGCGCTCGTCCGTGGCCCGACCGTCCTCGCGCGCGCGTCGCCACTCGTCCTGCGGAATGCCGAGGTCGCGGTCTCTCGGCGTGAAGATCAGGGTCATCGACTGGCCGATCATTTCAACTTCCGCGTAGCCGAACATGCGCTCAGCGCCGATGTTCCAGCTCGTGACGAAGCCGTCAACGTCGAAGGTGATGATCGCGTAGTCCTTGGTGCTCTCGACCACCATGCGCATGCGCCGCTCGCCAATGCGCAGCTCTTCTTCAGCCCTGCGCGTGGCGGTGATGTCAACGAAGTTAAGCACCGCCCCGTCAATCACGTCGGCCTGCGTGCGGTAAGGCAGGGCGCGCATCAGGTAGATGCGCCCCTGGGGCCCACCGACCTCGCGCTCCACCACGCGTAGCGACTCGAGCGTGTGAACGATGTCGGCTTCGAGTGCTGGGTAATCGAGGCGGTGGGTGATGTCGAGCAGCGAGCGACCAACATCGGAGGCGATGAGGTTAAAAAGGTGCACCGCCGCTGGCGTGAAGCGCTTGATGCACAGGTTGCGGTCGACGAAGATCGATGCGATGTCGATCGAGGCGATCAAATTTTTCAAGTCGTCGTTGACGACGTCCGACTCTTCAATCTTGGTTTTCAGCTCCTGGTTGACGGTGCTCAACTCCTCGTTCACCGATTGCAGCTCTTCCTTGCTGGTTTCCAACTCTTCAGTGGTCGAGCGCAGCTCTTCGTTGATTGACTGCAATTCTTCGTTCGAGGCGCGCAATTCCTCGGTCGAGGTGGCCGATTCGCCCAGGCTGCCTTGCAATTGCGCGCGCATCGACTGCAGCTCTTGTTCGAGCAGCGCGATGCGGGGGTCGGCCGCCGTGTCGGTGGAAACGGGATCAGCGCCGAGTGTGGATTGCACCGCATCGAACAAGACCAGCATGAAGCGGCTGTCGCCCTGCGCCACTGGCCGGGCAGTGATGGCAATCCACTCGGTGCGGCCGCCCAGCTGCATCGGTGTACGTCGCGCGGTGACGCTCTGCCCCGATTGAGCGGCTTGGAAAATCGCCGTGCGCAGTTCGAGCCGCAGTTCGGGCCGCACCACATCGAGCAAATCGCGCGAAGGCGCGCCGGGTGCGAAACGCAAAAACGCGCCGGCGGTGGGCGTCGAGTGCAAGATGTTGGCGCGCTCGTCAGTCAACACGCTGGGTGTTGCATTCGCGTGTCGCAGGCGCTCATGCACTTCGGCCAGATTAGAGGGAACGCTCATCGGCGGATCAAAGGCAAATGGTAGGCGGCAGCGTCCTTTGAGGTCGATCGACGGGAGGCTGCGGCGTGTGCCATGCACCGGGCTGGCCCGATAGATTCTGAACTTTTTATTCACAGCTTCAAACAGCTCGCCAGCGGCCTCGGCCGATTCCGAACTGCCGAGGAACAACAACCCGCCGGGCCGCAACGCAAAGTGCAGCACCTCCAGTACCTTGCGCTGGGTCGTGCGGTCCAGATATATCAACAGATTGCGGCAGCACACGAGATCGACATGCGAGAACGGCGGGTCGTGCAACAGGTTGTGGAACGAAAACAGCACCTTGTCGCGCAAATCCTTGCGCACCCTCAAGCGGCCCGCCTCCTTGCTAAAAAACTGGTGTCGACGCACTGCGGACACGTCGGCGACGATGGTGTCAGGGTAGATGCCGGCACGCGCGACGGCGATCGCGCTCTTGTCGATATCGGACGCAAACACGCGGATGGCGGCCAACGGACAGTGCCGCACGGCATATTCGCTCAGCACGATGGCGACCGAATAGGCTTCTTCGCCTGTGGCGCACCCCGCTGTCCAGGCTCTGAGCATTTGCGGGCCGTGCGGCGGTTCGGTTCGCGCCCCCGCAAACTCGGTGCCGAGCGCGCGAAAAGCCTCGGGATCGCGAAAAAAATTGGTCACGCTGATGAGCAAATCTTTGAGCAGTGCCTGCGTCTCTTCAAAGTGAAGCTCTAAGAACTCGCTGTACTGCGGCAGCGTTCGCAAGCGGTTGACCTGAAGCCGCCGCTCTAGCCGACGCAACACCGTGGCCCGCTTGTAGTGACTGAAATCATGGCCGCTGCGTTCCCGCAACAGCAGCATCACGCGCTGCAGGGCTTGCTCTGCCAGCAGATCCGCGTCGACCGAAGGCGGCGCCTCGACCGCCAACGTCGAGTCAGACGACACCGGCAATTCGATGCCGAGCGCGCTTTCCCACAGCGACGCGAGCTTGGGGCCGATCTCGGCCGCCGTCAGAACGAAGTCAACGGCGCCAGTGGCGATTGCACTCGCCGGCATGCCCTCGTACTCGGCATCCTCGGGGCTTTGCGTCAGGGTAACGCCACCACATTCCTTGATGCGCTGGATGCCAAGCGAACCGTCCGAGCCCGTGCCGGACAGCACAACGGCCATCGACCGCTCCCAGTGCACCTCGGCCAGCGTGCGAAAGAACACATCGATCGAAACCGGCCTGCCTCGCAAGCGCGAGGCCGGTGACACCTCGATGTGGCCGTCGTTCATCGACAGCTGCACGCTGGGCGAGATCACGTAAACGTGATTGCTCTCGATCGGCGTCCGACTGCTCACCTTCTGTATGGGCATGGGCGTCACCCGCCCGATCAGCTGGTCGATGATGCTTTCGTGATCGGGCGACAAGTGCACGATGACCACGAAAGCCATGCCGCTGTCAGCCGGCAGCGCCTCGAACAGGGCCGTCAGTGCGCTGATGCCGCCCGCCGAGGCGCCGATGCCGACCACTGGAAACGGCAGGCGACTCCTTGCCGACCCGCCCAACGATCCATCTTGCGCATCCTCAGTGGCGCCGTGGCTGGCATCGGCGTTGGGGTCGTCGTGGTTCATTGGTGCGGGTCGCTTGGCGATGGCGGGCAACGGACCGAATTCATTTTGATCCGCTTTTCATCCTGCCGCTGGCAATCCTCGTGCCCATCGTTCGCCACCTGGGCACGCGCTTTGCCGATCGAGCGCAACTCCACCAATCGCGTTGCCCACGTGGCGGCGTCACCATTGCCATGATCACACTTGGCATCAACGCCGCATTCCACGACTCGGCCGCGGCACTGGTCATCGACGGCATCACTGTCGCTGCGGCGGAAGAAGAACGCTTCACGCGAATCAAGCATGCCAAGCGACCGGTACCCTTTACCGCGTGGGAGCTGCCGTTTCACGCGATTGACTTCTGCCTTGCACAGGCCGGCATGAAACTCACCGATGTCGACCACGTCGGCTACAGCTTCGACCCATTTGCGTTCATGGGTGACCGACTCGAAAGCAGCGGCGCACTGACTTTGCCGCTTGAGCCATCCGCGCAAGGCGCTGGCGTTTGGGAAAACCCGTGGGATCCGCTGTTTGCGGCCTACATCGTCAACGCGCCGCGGCAGTTGGCCGATGGTGCGCCGCATCACCTGCGCCGTCGCCTCAGTGGCGTGCGCCCGGATCGCGCGCCCTACCACTGGCATTTCGTCGATCACCACCTGTGCCATCAGGCCAGCGCCTTTCTCGCCGCGCCGCTGACGCGCTGCGCGGTGCTCACGCTTGACGGTCGCGGCGAGCGCGCCACGACGACCTACGGCCGCCATGTGGACAACCGCTACGAGTCGCTCGGCGACGTTGTGATGCCGCACTCATTCGGTCTGCTGTATGAGCGCGTGACCCGGCACCTCGGGTTTCTGCATTCGAGCGACGAGTACAAGGTGATGGCGCTGGCGGCGATGGGCATGCCGCGCTATCGGCAGCCGTTGCTCGAGCACGTCGAACTCATCGGCGACGGGCAGTTTCGGATCGCGCCGATCGATCTGGCAGCGCTGTTCGGCCCGGCGCGACGGCCCGGCGAGCCGCTTTCGAAGGCGCATTTCGACCTGGCCGCCTCGCTGCAAGACGTGCTCGAAGAAAGCGTGATTTCTCTGTGCCGCTGGTTGCAGGCGGCCAGCGGCGAAAAGCACTTGGCGATGGCCGGCGGCGTGGCCCTGAACTGCGTGATGAACGCGCGCCTGCGCGACAGCGGCATCTTCAAATCGATCTGGGTTCAGCCCGCTGCAGGCGATGCCGGCACCGCGCTCGGCGCCGCGCTGTGGACCGATGCACGCGAACGGCGCGGGAAGTCGAGCGAGTTTTCTCGGCCGATGGCGCTGGCCCAGGCCGAAGTCGTCAGCCGGCCTGGCAACGTGTACACCTTCGCGCCGCGCGCTTGGCAAATGGACCACGCTTACCTCGGCCCCGGCTTCGACGACGACGAAATCGAGAAGCAGCTTCGCTGGGCCAAACTGCCCTATCGGCGTCTCAACGACGTGGCGGCCGAAACCGCCGCGCTGCTGGCCCGAGACCTGATCATCGGCTGGTTCCAGGGCCGCATGGAATTCGGCCCCCGTGCGCTGGGCGCGCGCTCCATCCTCGCCTCCCCAATCGACCCGGCGATGCAGGCGCGCCTGAACGACTTAAAAGACCGCGAGGATTTCCGTCCCGTGGCGCCGGCCGTGCCCGAAGAAGAACTCGCCGAATGGTTCAGCCCGGCGACTGCGAATGCAGGCCAATCACCTTTCATGCTGTTTGTCTACGACGTCCGGCCCGGCCGCGGCGCACGCATCCCCTCGGCCTGCCACACCGACAGCACGGCTCGCGTGCAAACGGTCGCTCGCGAAACCCATCCCTTGTTTCATGCGCTGCTCCACGCCTTCGGGCAAGTCACCGGCGTTCCGGTGCTGGTGAATACGTCGTTCAACGTGCGTGGCGAGCCCATCGTGGCCACGCCGAAGGCAGCGATCGAAGCGTTCTTCAGCACTCCGCTCGACGCGCTGGTGATCGGACCCTTTTTGGTCGACAAAAACCCGGTTCCGACGTGATGGACGTGCGTCATTTTGGGCCGCGCACGACCATAGAAGACCCAGAGAGGCGCCGCCAATGGCAGGCAGCGCAGCGGGTGCTGGCTGTGCGGCTCGACAACCTGGGCGATGTCCTGATGACAACGCCCGCGTTCGCCGCGATGAAGTGTGCAACGCCCCGCATGCATCTGTGCTTGTTGGCAGCCCCCGGCGTCGCTGCAGCGCGTCGCCATCTGAGCGACGTCGACGCGGTCATCCCTTACCGCGCGCCCTGGGTCGCCGGCGAGCCGGGTGATTCGCACACCGACACGGCCTTGATCGAGCGCCTTCGCGCGGAGCGGTTCGACGCTGCCGTGATTTTCACTGTGGCCACGCAAAGCCCAATTGCCGCCGCGCTTGCCTGCCGGCTGGCAGACATTCCGCTGCGCCTGGCGCATTGCCGTGAGAACCCGTACGGCTTGTTGAGCGACTGGATACCGGACGCCGATCTCTGCGGGCCCGGCATGCGACATGAAGTGCGCCGCCAACTGGATTTGGTGGCATCAGCCGGCTTTCTGTGCCATGCCTTGCCCGAACGCATGAGGTTTCAATGCGACGACGATGACCAACTCGGCATGGGACGCCATTTCGTGCAGGCCTTGCGCGAGGCGGACATCGGTGGCGTTGACTGCAACAGCGGGCCGGCCGAGCCGTACTTCGTGGTCCACCCGGGCGCCACTGCGGCGTCGAGGCGATATCCCGCCGAGCGCTTTGGCTTGGCCGCAGCGGCAATTGCCCAGGCGAGTGGCTGCCGCGCGGTGTTTTGCGCCGGGCCGGACGAAGTTGACCTCGTCGATGCAGCGATGAGGGCGATGGAGGGCGCCTCCAACTTCGACGCACGTGCCGTGCTTGCGCCCGTGTCCCTTGCTGGGCGGCTGTCACTCGGAGAACTGGCCGCCTTGATCGCCGGCGCCGAGGTGGTGGTTTGCAACAACAGCGGCCCCGCTCACTTGGCCGCAGCGCTCGGCCGACCGGTCGCGGTGACCTATGCGTTGACCAATCCGCAACACACGCCCTGGGGCGTGCCCACGCGGGTACTCAACCACGAGGTGCCTTGCCGCGATTGCCTGAAGAGTCAGTGCCCGCAAGCACACCACCGCTGCCTGCTTGGCGTGACACCTGAGGCGGTGGCAGCCGCAGCTTTGGACTTGATGCAACGTGGTTGAGCCCACACTGCAAGACGCTGGCGCTGCCCAACGGCCGGAGCGATTTGACGGCGGCGAGGCGCCGCGGCGCATCGGCGTGTTCCGGGCCTTGGTACTCGGTGACCTGCTGTGCGCGGTGCCGGCGCTTCGCGCCTTGAAGGCCTCGGATTCGCGCAACATCGTTCATCTCATCGGCCTGCCGTGGGCCCGTGAACTGGTCGGCCGGTTGGGCTGCGTTGACGGTTTTGTCGAGTTCCCTGGCTTCCCCGGCCTGCCTGAGCGCGCGCCAGATCTCGCCGCGCTGCCGCAGTTTTTCGAGACCATGCGGTCGAACGCTTATGACTTGCTGCTGCAGATGCACGGCAGCGGCAGCATCGTCAATCACTTGATGGCCGCATGCGGTGCCCGCAGCGTCGGCGGCTTTGTGGAGCCCGGTGGCTATTGCCTGAACCCGGCGCTGCACTGCCTGTGGCCCACCGAAGGCACCGAGGTCGAACGCATGCTGCGCCTGACTGACCACCTCGGCTTGCCTCGACAAGGCTTGGCTCTCGAGTTCCCCATCACCGACGAAGACCGCAGCAAACTGTTTGCGTTGTGGCCCGGTTCGGCGCGCCCGGCCGGCTACGTTTGCATCCACAGTGGCGCACAACTGCCATCACGGCAATGGCCGCTGGAGCGCTTTGCAGCGGTGGGCGATGCCCTCGCTGCCAAGGGCTACCTCGTCGTGTTAACAGGCTCGCCCGCCGAGGTGCAGCGCGCTTCTGACTTGGCTGCAGCCATGCACCATCCTGTGGTGAACTTGGCAGGGCAGACCAACCTGTGGACTCTGGGAGCGCTGATCGAGCGGGCCCGCTTGCTGGTCAGCAACGACACTGGCGTCTCCCACATCGCAGCGGCGCTCCGCACCCGCAGCGTCATCATCAGCTCGGGTGGGGATGCGGCGCGCTGGGCGCCCGCCGATCACCGCTTGCACCAGGTGCTGTGGTCGGCGGTGCCCTGCCGCCCCTGCAGCCACCGCGCATGCCCTTACGGCCACGAGTGCGCACTCGGCATCGACGCCAACAGCGTTGCTGCGCTGGCGCTGAACGCTTTGAACTGCGCCGCTTCATCACGATGTTGAAAGGGGCCCAAGCCCCACGCGAGTACCCCTCTGAGGTCGTGCTGCTGCAGCGGCAAGCAGCGTGATTTGGTCAGCACCGCGGCCAACGGTTCGTCGGCACGCGGCAGTCGGGAGACCTCAATCTCGCCACAGAAGTAGCCGAAAGTCCCTGTGGAGCTATAGAAGAGTCGGAGATCAATGTGAATCACTTCCACGGGAACGCTCTCTTCGGACGCCTAACCAATCATGAGTTGTCCCCCTCGCCCCCGAGCATGAAAGCCCTGAGAAGTTGCACCATATGAGGTGGCACGCAGGTGCGAAGAGGTCGCAATACGAATGAAGGCCCGACCCCGGCGCCTAACCGGACCTCCACCGAGCTGACTCGTACCCCCGACTGTGGCGCTGCCGGGTCCATTGCCGCGGACCGGGTGGCAGCACGTACGGTAAAGAGGCCCGAACCGGTATTGGTTCGAGGAGTCTTGCAGCTCACCGGTGCGATGCACCGGCCACAGGTGACGCGCCTGCGTGCCACTTGGCACTCTACCTACAGGAGCATCATCATGGAAGGACTGTCCCCCCTGCACCGGCGCGTGGCCGGTATCGATGTGCACCGCATGCTGCATGTGGTGACTGTGCTGATCGAGCAGCCCGACGGCTCGATGGCCAAGCACAGTCGGGAGTTCGGTGGTTTCAAGCGCGACTGCCGCGCCCTGGCCGCCTGGTTGGCCGAGCTGCAGGTCCAGCTTGTCGTCATGGAGAGCACCGGCATCTACTGGAAGAGCGTCTTCGCTCACCTGGAGAACGCCGGCATCACCGCTTGGGTCGTCAACGCGCACTTCATCAAGCATGTGCCCGGGCGCAAGACCGACATGCTCGACTCGGAATGGCTGGCCGTGCTGGCACGCTTCGGCCTGGTGCGTGGCAGCTTCATCCCGCCCAAGGACCTTCGCGAGCTGCGCCTGGTCTCGCGCTATCGCCGCAAGCTCGGCGCCATGTGCAGCAGCCAGATCAACCGGCTGCACAAGATGCTCGATGACGCGGGCATCAAGCTGGGCGCGGTGGTCAGCGACATCCACGGCGTCTCGGCCCGCGCCATGGTGCGCGGGCTCATAGAGGGCCAGTCCCAGGCCGTCCTGCTGTCGCACGCCCGCGGCGCTCTGAAGCGCAAGACCGAAGCGCTTGCCGCCAGCCTGGACGGCGACTTGAGCGCGCGCCACCTGTTCGTGCTGCGTCACCTCAGCGACAGCATCGATCAGATGCAACATCAACTCGCCGACATCGACGCCTTCTTGATGACCTCCATGCAGCCCTACGCGTGGGCCCACGGTCTGCTGCAAACCATCCCCGGCATAGACGAACTTGCTGCCGCGCTGATCCTCATCGAGATCGGAGAGGACATGGCTCGATTCGGCTCGCCCGAGCGCCTGGCCTGCTGGGCCGCGCTCAGTCCGGGCAATCACGAGAGCGCAGGCAAGCGCAAGTCCGGACGCACCCGGCATGGCAACAACGCCATTCGCTACATCCTGTGCGAATGCGCCAACGCCGCGCGCATGACCAAGAGCACGCTGGCCTCCAAATACCGCAGCCTGACGATCCGCAAGTCGCACAAGAAGGCCATCGTGGCCGTGGCTCACAAGATGATCCGGCTGATCTACCTCCTGCTCAGCCGGCGCCAGCCTTACCTCGATCAAGCCATCGACTACGCGGCCATGAGCGCAAGGAAGAACGCGCCACGCTGGATCAAGCAACTCAAGGCCATCGGCAAGTGGCCCGCGCCCAGCGCCCCACCGGCTCACGCCGCTCACTGATCCGCCGCTGAATACCTGGGGTCGGGCCCAGCGGTTCCTCAAACCATGCTGCAGGTCGGCAGGCATTTGCACGGTCCCACCTCACTGGTCTTTCACGGTAACGTTTGAGTTGAGCGGCGCGCGTAGGCAGGACGGCTTTGGCCCAGAATGAAATGAAGGCCAAAACCGGCCTGCCGGAGTGCGTCCGCTCGAACGGAATGCAAAGGGACTTCCCACCTTCGGGCAACGGCGACGATGCGCCAAGATTGGTGGTGTAAGAAGTCATCAATCTGCAGCCAATGAAAGGGGAAGTC
>JAYWGR010000033.1:0-10295 GCA_043778145.1 Rhizobacter sp. | reverse complement strand
TGTGGCGGGCCCGCTGCTCGGCGGGTCAGCCAGTCAGCGCTGGGTCAGCTCGTATTGACCGAACGGGCGAGCGCTGCGCTGCAAGTCTTCGCGCGTGTAGGGCGCCTGGCGGCCGGAGAGCTTGAGTGAGAGCCGGATGACCAGATCGTGCGTGTTTGACGGCGGCGACACCGTGCCGACACACAACAGCATCACCGGCACAGCCAGCGGCAGCCAGGCCGGCATGCGCGCAGCCGGCGGCCGAGCGAGCATCAACACGGTCACCACAGCGGCACCGCCGAGCGCCCAACCGGCCAGCACCTCGGACATCGAGTGCGCCCCCGTCATCAGCCGCGAGACGCCGACCATCGCGCTCACCAGCGTGCCCAGACCGAGCGCGCCGCGCTGCCAGGTCACCGACTTGGCAGCGACAAGCACCCAGAGCAGCAGCGGGTAGACGACCGCGGAGAACATCGCGTGGCCCGAAGCGCCGGTGAAATCGAACTCGGCGCTGCCCCAGCCGTAGCCGAGGAAGGCGACCTTGCTGGCGGTGGTGATCGCCACGGCCACGCTCATCGTGAGCAGCCACCAGCCGGCGAGTGGCCGGGCGCTTGGCCGCAGCGCGAGCCAAAGCATCACGGCGAACGCGGCGGGCAACATGACTTGCGCTTCGCCAAGGCGGGAGACGGCGTGCCAAAACGGGCTGGGAGCGGGATACCACATGGCGCGATGCTAGTTCACCGTGCGGGCTGAACCGGGTTTCCCCCCTGGCCGGCGGTGACAAAGCGCGAGGCTTGGGCGGATGGCTGGCCAGCCCGCCGCCCAATCCAGCAGGCTGGTGCGGCCAGCGCCCCGCACCCCGCGAGCCGCACCGATTGCGTCAACGTGACGCGCCATTCACCTTGACCGACAAGGCCTCGACGGTGACGCTGCCGGCGCCGGGCTGGGTTTGCACTTGTTTGATGATCACGCCGGTCCCGACCAGAACCCACTCTTGATTGGCGTAAGCGGGCGCGGTGCTGTCTGAGACAAAACGGCAGGCGGCGTAGGTGCCTGCGGGCACGGTCACGGTCTCGATGCCCGCAAATGTCACGGTCAGGTGCGGCGTGTCGGTGTACGACAGCAGGATCGATTGCCCGGCCGTCAACCCGTAGGTGCCGTTGACCACCGGCGGGCTCTCGATCCTCGTGACGGTGGCCGCGCTCGCATCGGGGCCGTAGGTGAAGCCGTACTCGGTGCGTTCGGCCGTGCCGGTGCGTTTGCCGTAGTACTTGTAGACGGCGGTGGTCGTCGCGGGCGGGCCGAGATCGGTGGTGGTTTGCAGGTACTCGTAGGCGTCGTGCCCGTCGAAGGTGACGGGGCCGCTGATCGCCCCGGTTTCGGCGTATTCGTAGGCGGCGCCGCCGTCGCTCGATGTCTGGCGCAGCGTCAGCTCGTAGCTGGCGCCGGGCGTGTCGCCCAGATTGGCGTCATAACAGTCTGCCGCGGTGGCACCGGATGCCGGGCCGGGGTCGGGCGTCGGCGTCGGCGTGGGTGTCGGTGTCGGTGTCGGCTCCTGGCCGACGACGTCGGGCGCAGCGGTGGAGTCGCTGCCTCCGCCGCCGCAGGCGGCCAAAGAGAAAAGAAAGCTCAGTGCGGCCAGGCGCACGGTTTGTGTTGTCGACATGTCAGCTCCTTGGTGTGGCGAACACGCCCCTCGTGCCCGTGCTGACTTTGTAGACGGGGGCGAATTACTGGCCAGTTACCGGTGGGGCGAGCCCGGGTCGACATGCGGCGAGGCTTGCGCGAGATCGCCCAGCCAGGCGGCAAACGCGGCGTCGTGCTCGGCGGGCGCCATGCGCAGCAGCGCGGCCGGGTGCAGCGTGACGAGCACCTGCCGGCCATCGCTCCGCGCCAGCCACTGGCCGCGATCGCGGGTGACGGCCACGCCAGCGCCGAGCAGCGCGCGCGCCGCGGTGGCACCGAGCGCGATGATCGCTGCGGGCTGCACGAGCGCGATCTCGTGCTCCAGCCAATCGAGGCAAGCCGCGGCCTCCTGCTGCGACGGCGTCTTGTGGATGCGCCGCTGGCCGCGCAAGCCCACGCTCAATTCGAACTTGAAGTGCTTGACGGCGTTGGTGATGAAGAGCTGATCGCGCGGCCAGCCCAGCTTGGCGAGTGCGCGGTCAAAGAGCTGGCCGGCCGGGCCAACGAAGGGGCGGCCGCGCAAGTCTTCTTGATCGCCGGGCTGCTCGCCGACGACCATCAACCGCGCACCCAGCGGGCCTTCGCCGGCAACGCCTTGGGTGGCCGCCGCGCCGATCGGGCAGGCGCGGCAGCGGTCGATCGCGGTGCGCAACGAGGCCAGATCGGTCGGCGCGGCTGTGATGGGCGGCAGGGGCGGCCGGCGCATCGGCAGCGAGGTCGCCGGCACGCGGCGGGCCACCTCGCTTGGTGCCTGCGCGATCATGCCGGCGCTGCGCTCGGCCGCGCGGGCGGCGAGCGGCGAAATCAGCACCGCCTCGGGCAGGTTTTTCCAGTAGCGGCGCGGCATCTCCTTTTGCATCATGGCGAGCTTGAGCCGCGCGGGGTTGAAGATGTGCTCGTAGTAGGTGAGCCAGAGGCGCTCGCCTGCGTCGGCCGGCGGCGCTTGATCGCGGGCGGCGCCGGGGCTGAATTCGAGCGCCGTGCCGTTCCAGCGCACGCAGCGTTCGGGCGTGAGGATGGCCCAGTGCATGGCGGTGAAGCGGCGCGCAAAGAACGGTGCCACGGCCTCGACGATGTGGTGGCCGGGCTCGAACCAGGCGATGTGCTGAGTGGGCTGCTCGGCCGTCTCGATGCGGCGAAAGCGCACGAAGGCTTTCATCTTGTGCATGTCGCGCCGCACGGCTTGCGACAGGTGCTGGGCCTCGATCACATCGGCATCGAGCGGATCGTGGCGCAGGCCGGGCTCGCGTTGCAGGCGCCAGAGCAGGCGGTAAAGCAGGCCGAAGCGCTTGGCATCGCTGTGCAGCAGCACGCTCTTGATGAGCGTTAGAAACGCCGGCGGGACGGTGATGGCCGGTGCGCCCTCGCCGGCGGCAGCCTCAGGCTCGGCCTCGGCTGCGAACAGATCGGCTTCGGCGCCGCCGGCGACGAACCAGCTGGTGTGACCTGGCTCGACGCCATCGGCGATCAGCCGCCGGCACGCCGCGCGAAAGCCGTCGAGATCGGTCTCGCCGTGCAGCGTGATCGAACGCGCCATCTGAGAACGTTCAGAACAACGAGGCTTGCTGCGGCGCCGGGCGCAGCGTCCGGGCGAGGTCGACCGCGTCGAGCGATTTACCAGGTTGGTGATCGGCGAGCAGCACGAAGGGCAGCACTTTGGCGACCGGCACATGCAAGCGCGCCAGGTCATCACTGCGCAGCCGGCGCACACGGCGCGACTGCAGCAAACGCTGCACGGCCTTCACGCCGAGCCCGGGCACGCGCAGCAGCATCTCGCGCGGCGCGCGGTTCAGGTCGACCGGGAAGAGCTCGCGGTGGGCAAGCGCCCAGGCGAGCTTGGGGTCGATGTCGAGCGCGAGCATGCCGTCGCTCGCGGAGACGATCTCGGTCGAATCGAAACCGTAGAAGCGCATCAACCAGTCGGCTTGGTAGAGCCGGTGCTCGCGCACCAGCGGCGGCGCTTGCAGGGGCAAGGCGCGCGCGGCATCGGGGATCGGGCTGAAGGCCGAGTAGTAGACGCGCTTGAGGCGGTACGCACCGTAGAGCGTGGCGCTGGTGGCGATGATGGTTTGATCGGAGCTGGCATCGGCGCCGACGATCATTTGCGTGCTTTGCCCGGCCGGCGAGAAACGCGGCGGCTTGGCGCGGCGGGGCGGCATCATGATTTGTGAGGTGGCCGGCTGGGGTTTGCGGGCCTCTTTCGCGTCGTCGATGTGAACGCGCAGCCGCGCCATCGAGCGGCGGATGGCGGCGCCGTCTTTCTCGGGCGCAAGCGCGCTGAGGCCATCGGCCGTGGGCAGCTCGATGTTGATGCTCAGGCGATCGGCGTAGCGGCCGGCGCGCGCGAGCAGCTCGGGGCTGGCTTCGGGAATAGTTTTGAGGTGGATGTAGCCGCGGAAATCGTGCTCCTCGCGCAGCACGCGGGCGACCTCGACGACTTGCTCCATCGTGTAGTCAGCACTTCGAATGATCCCGCTGCTGAGGAAGAGGCCTTCGATGCAGTTGCGGCGGTAGAAATCGAGCGTGAGCTGCACCACCTCTTCGACCGTGAAGCGCGCGCGGGCGACGTTGCTCGTGACGCGGTTGACGCAGTAGAGGCAGTCGTAGGTGCAGAAGTTGGTGAGCAGAATCTTCAGCAGCGAGATGCAGCGGCCATCGGGTGCGTAGCTGTGGCAGATGCCCGCGCCTTCGGTCGAGCCGATGCCGCGGCCACCTGCCGAATTGCGCTTGGATGTGCCGCTGGACGCGCACGAGGCGTCGTATTTGGCGGCGTCGGCCAGAATGGCGAGCTTGGCGGAAATGTCCACGGAGGGTCCACAGTTGACCTGAGTTTGGGCTGTACGAATATACAGTTCTTGCCCGATCCGCGTGGTGTGCAGGCCTTTTGACCCAGATCCATGGAAACCATCGCCGTCATCGACTTCGAGACCACCGGCCTCTCGCCTGCCCAAGGCGGCCGAGCGACCGAGATCGCCGCGGTGCTGGTGCGCGAGGGCGAAATCGTGGGCCGCTTTCAAAGCTTGATGAACACCGGCGCCTGGGTGCCGCCGTTTGTGGAGCACCTGACCGGCATCACCAACCGCATGCTGCAGACGGCGCCGCCGGCTCGCGCGGTGATGCGCGAGGTGCTCTCGTTCACGCGCGGCTGCCCGCTGGTGGCGCACAACGCGGCCTTCGACCGCGGCTTCTGGGCCGCTGAAAGCGCGCTCGCCGAGGCTGATGCCGACCCCGCCCATGAGTTCGCCTGCACGGTGCTGCTCTCGCGCCGTGTGCACCCTGACGCGCCGAACCACCGCCTCGGCACCTTGGCGAGCTGGCACGGCTTGCCCGATGCCGGCCGGGCGCACCGCGCCTTGGCGGACTCGGAAACCACTGCGCACTTGCTGCTGCGCATTCAGCGCGATGTGCAGCAGCGCTTTGCGGCCGAGCTGGCCGGCACGCCCGTCTCGCATGCCTTGCTGATGCGGATGCAGCGCGCTGACAAAGCAGCATTGCAACGTTGTGTGGCGCGCGCCGTGGCGCAGGCCGCAGCACCACCGAGCGCCGAAGCGCTGGCCGGCTGAGCTTGCCCAGGCGCTTGGCCGGCGCATGTGCATGTGCATGTGCATGTGCAGAATCAGCCGGTCCTCACGACTGCGAATCCACTGCCCCACATGCTTGCCCGAGCGTCGTTCCGCCAACTGCTGGCGGTCGCCTTTTTGCTGATCCCGGCGCTGCTCGCGGCAGTGTCGGTGCGCGGGCTCTACACGCTGGAGCGCTTGGTGCTGGAGAGCCGCCAGGGCGCTGACCACGCCGCGCGCGACAGCGCCAGCGTGCAACGCCTCGGCGAGCGCAGCGTGACGATGGAGCGCGCCGCGCGCCAGTACCTCGTGCTTGGCGACCGCACCTTGCGCGAGGGCTTCGAGCAAGGCGCGCGCGAGGCCGATGAAGGCGTGGCGCAGCTGGAGCGCAGCGAAGTGCCGCCATCGCAAATCAAGGCGTGGCGCGCTCAGCTCGACGCGATCCGCACCCAGCTCGATGGCCTGCCCGAAACCTCCGGCCTGCGTGATGCCGCCGTCAGCGCCGCGTTTCGCGATCTGGACCAGACGAGCGCTGAGATCGCCGAGACGGTGCGCCGCGCCAATGAGTCGCGCAGCCAGGGTTTGCTGGCGCGCCTGGAAGCCGCGCGCAATGACCTCAGCCAGCAGGTGCTCGTGGCGATTTTGTTGGCGGCGCTGCTGGCGGTTGGCTTTGCGCTCTGGCTGGCGCGGCCGCTCAAAGGTTTGAAGCGGGCGATCGTGGCGCTCGGCGAGAACCGCATGGATGACGCGATCGACATCCCCGGCCCGGCCGACATGCGCGAGCTCGGCCGCCGGCTCGATTGGCTGCGTCTGCGGCTCTCCGAGCTCGACGCCGACAAAGCGCGCTTTCTGAGGCACGTGTCGCACGAGCTCAAGACGCCGCTGGCCGCGCTGCGCGAAGGCGTGGCGCTGCTCGAAGAAGGCGTGACTGGCGAGCTCACCGCGCCGCAGCGCGAGGTGGCGCGCATCCTGCGCCAGAACACCGCGGCGCTGCAAAGCCAGATCGAAGACCTGTTGCGCTTCAATGCCGCCGCCTTCGAGGCGCGGCGCCTGGTGCGCCGCAAGACCGACCTGTCAGCACTCGTGCAACAGCTCGTCGCCGAGCAGCGCTTGCAGTGGCAGGCGCGGCGTTTGCAAGTGACGGTGAGCGATGGCCCGGTTTGGGCCGAGGTCGATCCGGACAAGCTCGGGGTGGCCATCGGCAATCTGCTGTCCAATGCGATCCGCTTCAGCCCTTTGGAGACGACCATTCGGTTCCACCTGTACCAAACCGCGGCGCACGCCTGCATCGACATTGAAGACGCTGGCCCGGGCGTGGCGCCCACCGACCGCGAGCGCGTGTTCGAGCCCTTCTACCGCGGCGAGAACCAGCCCGAAGGCGCGATTCGCGGCAGCGGCATTGGGCTGTCGATCGTGCAGGAGTACATCGCCGCCCACGGTGGCCGCATCGCGCTGTTGCCGCCCGAGCCCGGCACGCCAGGCGCCCACTTTCGCATCGAGTTGCCCCATGCGCGCCTCGACTGAGCGCAGCAGCCGTGCGGCGATGGCGTTGGCCGCCGCGTGCGGCCTCGCCGCCTGCGCCTCCCCGCAGCCACCGGCCGCCATGCCGCTGCCCGAGGTGGAGATTCGCGAGGTGCAGGTGCCGGTGGAGGTGATCGTCAGGGTGCCCGAGGTGAGCCTGGCCGACACCGTGGCGCGCAACTTCATCGCGTATTTCGAGCGGGTGCGGCAAATGCCGCCGGCCGATCTGACCCGCGAATTCGCGCGGCTCGACCAGCCGACCAGCCCGCAGGCAATCCTCGAGCTGGCTCTCGCCCTCGGCCAGACGCGCAACCCCGCTGACACCGTGCGCGCCCTCGGCCTGCTCGACCCCTTGCTGCGCTCCGCCGACCCGGCAGCCGCGCCCTTTCAGCCTTGGGCCCGGCTGCTTGCCACGCGCTACAACGAGCAGCGCCGCGTGGAAGACCACGCCGATCGGCAAGCCCAATCGCTGCGCGACAGCCAGCGCCGCCAAGACCAGCTCACGCAGCAACTCGAAGCGCTGAAGGCGATCGAGCGCAGCCTGACCGCGCGGCCGCCAGCTCCGGCCAGCGGACCAGCGAACAAGGCAGCTGCGCCATGAGCGGCGCGGCTGTGCTGCTGGTCGACGACGACCCCGATCTTCTCCAGCTGCTCTCGATGCGCTTGGTCTCGGCCGGCTACCGCGTCACCGCGGTCGGCTCGGCCGAAGCCGCGCTGGCGCAGCTCGCGGTCGAGCGGCCACAACTCGTGGTCAGCGATGTGCAACTGCCGGGCATCGACGGCCTCGCGCTCTTCGACCGCATTCGCGCCAGCCACCCGTCGCTTCCCGTCATTTTGTTGACGGCCCACGGCACGATTCCGGATGCCGTGGCGGCCGTGGCCCGCGGTGTCTACACCTACTTGACCAAGCCGTTCGATGGCCTGGCGCTGCTCGACCAGATCGCGCAGGCGCTCAGCCTCTCGGCCACGTCGGTCGGCGAGAGCGCGCAGGCCAGTGAAGCCTGGCGCGCGCCCATCGTGAGCCGCTCAGCGCGCATGGCCGAGCTGCTGAACGAGGCGAAGATGGTCGCCAAATCGGATGCGAGCGTGCTGATTCGCGGTGAGAGCGGCAGCGGCAAGGAGCTGCTGGCGCAGGCCATTCACCAGGCAAGCCCACGGGCCGATCGAACGTTCGTCGCGGTCAACTGCAGTGCGATTCCCGAGGCGCTGCTGGAGTCGGAGCTGTTCGGCCACGTCAAAGGGGCGTTCACCGGCGCCGTCACCAACCACCGCGGCCTCTTCCAGGCGGCCGATGGCGGCACCCTGTTCCTCGATGAGATCGGCGACATGCCGCCCGCCCTGCAAGTCAAGCTGCTGCGCGTGTTGCAAGAGCGCTCGGTGCGGCCGGTCGGCGCGAGCCAGCCCACGCCGATCGACGTGCGTGTGCTTTCGGCCACCCACCGCGACCTCGATGCCGCGATGGCGCAGGCGCAGTTTCGCGAAGACCTGTATTACCGGCTCAACGTCGTCACGCTCACGCTGCCCACCCTCGCCGAGCGCCGGGAAGACATCCCGCTGCTCGCGAATCACTTTCTCTCCAAGCTGGCGTCGAAATACCAAAAGCGCCTCAACGGCTTCGCGCCCGACGCGCTGCGGGCGCTCACCACCGCCGCGTGGCCGGGCAACGTGCGCCAGCTCTACAACGTGATCGAGCAGGTGTGCGCACTCACCAGCACGCCGCTGATCCCGCTCGCGCTGGTGCAGCGCGCACTCCGCGTGCCGAGCGTGGAGGTGCTGAGCTTTGCCGACGCTCGCCACCGCTTCGAGCGCGATTACCTCGTCAACCTGCTGAAGCTGACCGATGGCAACGTGGCTGACGCCGCGCGGCTCGCCGAGCGCAACCGCACGGAGTTCTACCGGCTGCTGCAAAAACACGGCCTGACGCCCGGCCTCTTTCGCGCTGAGCCGGGCGGGCCGGACTCGTCTGTCGCCGAATAGCGACGGGCCTGACGCCCGGCGCATCGCGGGTTTGTACGGAGTTCTACGGGGCTTGTCGCTGTGTAGCGACGCTTTTCCGGAGATTTCGGGCCCGGCTGCTGCCAAATCGCTGAATCTGCTTTAGAAAAACACATTAAGTCTATGATTTAAAAGACTATTTTGTGGTTGGTACGGTGCTTGCAATAACGGGTCATCCAGGCGCTTCGGCGTCAACCCACCAGCACCACCGAGTACCCACACCATGGACCACTCAGATTCGAACCGGCTCAGCCAACCCGTTGGCGCAACGTTGCAGCGTTTGTTCCACGCTGCACCGAGCGCAACCGCCGACGCGCCTGAAGTCACCGCGCCGCCGATCCATCGCGGCTCGATGGTGCCCACGCCGTGGGTCGGTGTGCGGGCCGGGCTGAAAGCCATGTGGGCGCAGCGCGGCCAAAAGGTCGCGTCCAGCGCGCCTGCGCCGTGGGAGCGCGCAGCGGCCTCGCGGCGCAACACCTTGCTCTGGCTGGTGATTGCCTCCGCCGCGGGCGCCGCCACGCTGTTGTCGAACTCGCAGCCGATGTTTGACCACCCGGCGCTTCGCTTCGTGCAAGTGGGCCTCTTTGCGCTTCTGTTCGCTTGGGTGTCGGCTGGCTTCTTCACCGCGATGATGGGCTTTGTGGTGCAGCTGCGTGGCGACAAGCACGCGCTTTCGCTCTCGGCGGCGCGCCACCAAACGCTGCACGCCGACGCGCGCACCGCGATCATCATGCCGATCTGCAACGAGCAGGTCTCGACTGTGTTTGCTGGCCTTCGCGCCACTTATGAGTCACTCACGACGACTGGCGCTTCCGGCCTGTTTGACGTCTACGTGCTCTCCGACACCAGCGACCTCGCCGTGCGTGACGCTGAACTCGCCGCTTGGCGCGAACTGCGCGACACGCTCGGCGAAGGCTCGCGCATCCACTACCGCTGGCGCCAGCGCCGCACGCGCCGCAAGGCCGGCAATGTGGCCGACTTCTGCCGCCGTTGGGGCAAGAACTACCGCTACATGGTCGTGCTCGATGCCGACAGCGTGATGAGCGGCGATTGCCTGGTCACGATGGTCAAGCTGATGGAAGCGCATCCCAAGGCCGGCATCATTCAGACCGCGCCGCAGGCCTCGGGCCTGGAGACGATCCACGCGCGCTCGCAGCAATTCGCAGGCCGCACGACGGGCCGCCTCTTCACCACCGGCATGCAGTTCTGGCAGTTGGGCGAGTCGCATTACTGGGGTCACAACGCGATCATCCGCGTTGAGCCTTTCATGAAGCATTGCGGCTTGGCCGATTTGCCGGGCACGGGCGGCCTGTCGGGCCACATCATGTCGCACGACTTCGTCGAAGCCGCGCTGATGCGCCGTGCGGGCTACCACACCTGGCTGGTGCCGGGCCTGGCTGGCAGCTACGAGCAGCAGCCGCCCAACCTGCTCGAAGAGCTCAAGCGCGACCGCCGCTGGTGCCAGGGCAACCTGCAAAACGCCCGCCTGATCGCCGAACCCGGCCTGCACTCGGTGCACCGCGCGATGCTCGCGACGGGCGCGATGGCTTATGT
>JAYWGR010000032.1:0-34139 GCA_043778145.1 Rhizobacter sp. | reverse complement strand
CCCAACTGAACAACGCTCATGATATTTCCGCTTTACCGCCGACCTGGCGCTATCGTTTTTCTGGACGATGACCCGGTGTACCTTGACACGCTGTCACTCGTTATGCCTGAGCACTGGTTTGTGCGTTTAATGTTGCGGCCGTCGGTATGTATTGACATGCTTTTAGAGGAAGCTAATTTCGCGGAGCTTGACTTGTGGCGCCAGCAGGAGATCGTGAACCGCTGGCGGGATGGCATGGCCTTGATCCCGCAGATTTTGAAGTATTGGCGCGATGACGCATTTGCCCGCTTCAGCCTGGCGCAGGTCTTTGTCGTGGACTATTCCATGCCCGCGATGAGCGGCCTGCAGGTGCTGGATGTATTAAAACTCTGGCCGGGCTCTCGCATTTTGCTCACAGGCCGTGCGGATGAGCAGCTGGCGGTCTCTGCATTTAACCGGGGGTTGATCGACCAATTTATCCCCAAGCAGTCGCCTGACTTACGCCAACGCGTGACCGATGCAATACAAAGCTTGCTTCACACACCCAGTGCGCGTCACGACCAAACCTGGCGGGCAACGCTTTCAAGGGAGCAAAACCTATTGCTAAGCGATGAAGCTATTGCTGCTGCACTTGAAAACCTGGCTGCCAAACAAGGCTGGGTAGAGCACGTGGCCATAGGCGCGCCTTTTGGCATCCTGGCGCTGGACGGCGATGCACGGGCGACATGGTTGCAGCTTGAGCCTGCTGACAGATTGGCCGAGTTGGCAGAAATCGCAGAGTCGCAAGGCTGGGATGAATTTACGATAGCGCAGGTTCGGTCTGGACAAAAGCTGATTGACCTGGAGCTGCAATTAATGCTGGGTGCTGACCAAAAAGCCAGACCCCGTGAGGCATTCACAGTTGGGAGCGGCGCATCACTTCTGTACGCTGCCTTGTTCGACATCAGCGAGATGTTCTACCCGAAGCTCGCCGACAGCTATGAGCAGTTTTTAGTCCGCAAGGGCAATCGGGAGCTCCAAGACTAAACCTGTCCTACACGGGCGCGCTTGGCTATCGGCCAGTCCCAGGGTTTAACAATAGGCGCTATTTCATGGGCCACCTGCTCGATCTTTTGAAGCTCCGAGTCGGTGAGTCCGGCATTCAGCGTTAACCTGACCATCGCACGATTTCGGCTTGTCGCAGGGGCACAAAAAATAGCGCCGAAAACTTGGCGCTCTTCCAGGCGGTCACGCAGTGCCATCGTGTCCGACTCTGCGCCAGATTCCAGCGCGATGATTTGCTGGCTGCCTTGGTGAATCGGATAACCCATTTCCGGCAAACTGCAGCGCAGTCGCTGGGTATTCAGATGCAGACGCCGGCGTGCTTCATCGCTCGACTTGACCACGTCTAGCGTTGCAGCCAGGCCTGCGATTTCATGAGGCAACAGGCATGAGCTAAAAATATTAGGATAGCTGTGGTGCAGCACGTAGTAGCGCAGCTCAGTGGGCACTGTAAAAAACCCTGCGCGCCCTGCAAACGCTTTGGCCAAACTTGCTGTAATAAAGTGCACGCGCTCAACCAGCCCAAGCTCAGCACACAAACCGGCGCCCTGCGGGCCATGCGTTCCCAGTGAATGCGATTCGTCGACCAATATCGTGCAACCGTGCTGCTCGGCGACCTCCACCATTTCAACCAAAGGACACAAGGCCCCTGTTGTGCTGTAGACCGAATCGACAACGACGATGCCTGCTCCGTGGCGCGCGATCATGCGTGACAAATGCGCAGGATCGTTGTGTCGAAAAGGATGCGCGGGCGCTTTGGCAGCTCTTACGCCCTCCCACAACGACGTGTGAGCCAGCGTATCTAGGTAGACAGGCGTGCTTTCGTCTGCAATCGCTTGCAGCAGACCGACGTTAGCGGAATAACCCGACTGACAAATGAAACCATCTTCTTTACCAATCCACTGGGCCATGTCTGCCTCTAGCCGACGGGACGGGTGGCCGTTCAGTAAAAAAGCGCCCGATTGAATAACGCTGTCGTTGCTGCAACGCAGGTTGTTGATTTGGGCGCCGATGATGGTGGGATGGCCTGAAATATTAAGGTAATCGTTGCCGTCCAGCCGGATGGCGTCTGGCCCTGGCGGGTGTCCGTGCAAGATGCATTTGCCGCCCCACTCCGTGTCCCAGTGAGGCGTGAACTTCTCGTCCAGACGCTGGCGAAGACTCGGCAACAGCGCCGGCTCGCGATAGACTTTTGGCTGTAAACCCACGTTGCGTTCGAGTACCTGCATGAAATGACTCCAAAAATAAAAGGAATCACCATTGAAAGTGCCTAGAAACAAAACATTCGGTTACCCCCTGTTAGATCTGACAGGGGGGGTGCTGAAAAAACAGCGTTTTAAACGAAAAATAGCACTATCGACTTAAACAAATGAGGGCCATGAACGGTGGTTTAGCCTGCTTTGTTACCAAATGTTGCCAGCTGCGCCTCTTATTTAAGATTGCCGCCACGGCAAACCCTTTAAACGCCAGCCCCCCACACAACCACGCTGTGCATGCCCATTGGGGTCGCCTTCAAAACCCTCAAGTATGTTGTAGGCCTCGATCCCCAACGCAGTCGCACATTTGGCCGCGGCTATTGAGCGGATGCCGCTGCGGCACAGCAACAAGACCTTTTTGCCCGACGGCACAACAGCCTTTAATGCGTCACCAAACCCAGCGTTGATCGCCATGCCCGGCCACTGCTTCCAAGCCAGAGCAACAGCTCCAGGCACAAAACCGACCCACTCCCGTTCAGCATCCGTACGAATATCGACCAGCAGCGCGTCGCCTGCTTGCCACAAAGCGTAAGCCTCTTCAGGTGAGATATCGCCTGCGTAACCGCGGTCGGGACCGTTCATATTTTTAAACCTAACCATCAGTTGAGTGCGCCCTGCGGGATTCGCAAACATTAAGTTTAGCAATGCATCTACGCTCTTTTATAGTCAGGTCTGGTATCCGATCAGCCCCACCCCAACCAGGAGACGTTTATGCCCAAGTTATCAGGCGTGCAGAAAAAATGGCAACTGCCACTGGCAAAAGGCCGATCAATCGAAGACTTTGACCCAAGCGCTAAACCATTTTCAAGCGGCGACAAAGCAGCAGATATTGCCGCCACTGAAGCGCTGGCCATTGAACTCGATGGTTTGCAGAACCTGTTTTTCGCAGACAAGCGCTTTAAGCTTTTGGTGATTTTGCAGGGTACAGACACGTCGGGCAAAGACGGCACGTTGCGCGGCGTGTTTAACCGCATGAGCCCGTTGGGCGTACACACCGTTGGCTGGAAAGCACCCACTGACGAGGAACGAGCGCACGACTATTTGTGGCGCATCCACCAAAAAATGCCGGGTAACGGTGAAACCATGATTTTTAACCGGAGCCACTACGAAGACGTGCTGGTGCCACCGGTCAACGGCTGGATTTCCCCAAAGCAAACCAAACAGCGCTTTGCCCATATCAATGACTTTGAACGCATGCTGACTGAAAACGGCACCGTCATTTTGAAATTCATGCTGCACATCAGTTTTGAAGAACAACGCGCGCGCCTGCAAGAACGAATTGACGACGAAACCAAGCACTGGAAGTTTGCTCTCGGCGATATTGAGTCGCGAAAGCAATGGAAGCCCTACCAAAAAGCCTACGAAGCACTGCTCAATGCGACCAGCACACCCTGGGCTCCCTGGACAGTGGTTCCGTCCAATTCGAAGACGCATCGCAACCTGATGATCGCGACGCTGCTGCGCGATGCGCTGCTTAAATTGGAATTGCGTTTCCCGCCGGGTGATCCAGCGCTAAAGGGCCTGAAGGTGACATGAGTCTGGCTGGTAAGAATCGAAAGGGGTAAGATTGACGTTTACGTAAACGTCAATTAAAAACAGCCGACCGAGCGAGACATCAACATGACCGATTTATCCGCAGAATACAAAGCCCTAGCCAACTACAGACCCACCCACAAAGTGCGCTTTGTCACGGCAGCCAGTCTGTTTGACGGGCACGACGCGGCCATCAACATCATGCGGCGCATTTTGCAAAGCATGGGCGCTGAAGTCATCCATTTGGGTCACAACCGCAGCGTTGATGAAGTGGTGACTGCCGCATTGCAAGAAGACGCACAAGGCATAGCGATTAGCAGTTACCAGGGCGGCCATGTGGAGTACTTTAAGTACATGGTCGATCTACTGAAAAGTCGTGGTGGCTCGCACATTCAGGTGTTTGGCGGCGGCGGCGGCGTGATAGTACCGCCCGAAATCAAAGAACTCCATGCCTATGGCGTGACCCGCATTTACAGCCCCGAAGACGGCCAAAAGATGGGCTTGGCCGGCATGATTGGCGAGATGGTGATGCGCTGCGATGTGGATTTGTCAGTGCATGCGCCCACGACTTTGGCGGCCATTCGCGGGCAGAGTGAGGCGCACTGGCGCGCGTTGGCGCAGCTCATCACCGCGCTCGAAAACGGCCGCACCGATGAGGCGCTGAAGACCGCGCTGCACGCCGAAGCGGCCACATCGAAAACGCCGGTCGTCGGCATCACCGGCACGGGTGGCGCAGGCAAATCGAGCTTGACGGACGAGCTCATCCGCCGCTTCCGTCTCGACCAAGATGACGCGCTGCGCATCGCCGTCATCAGCATCGACCCCTCTCGCCGCAAGAGCGGCGGCGCGCTCCTTGGCGACCGCATTCGCATGAACGCGATCGGGCCATGGTCGCGCGCGGGCGGGCAGCCCCAAGCTGGCCAGCATCCACTTGGGGGATCGACCGACGTACCCGTCGGTCGAGCGGCCTCGGTATTCGTGCGCAGCCTTGCCACGCGTGATGCGGGCAGCGAAATATCCACCGCGTTGCCTGATGTGTTGGCGGCAGTCAAGGTGGCAGGCTTTGATTTGATCGTCGTCGAGACTTCCGGCATCGGCCAGGGCGATGCCGCGATCGTGCCGCTCGTCAACGTGCCGATGTACGTGATGACGCCCGAGTTCGGCGCCGCAAGCCAGCTGGAGAAGATCGACATGCTCGACTTCGCCGAGTTCGTGGCCATCAACAAGTTCGACCGCAAAGGCGCGGCCGATGCACTGCGCGATGTGGCCAAGCAAGTGCAGCGCAACAAGGAAGCATGGAACCTCAAGACCGAGCAAATGCCGGTCTACGGCACGATGGCAAGCCGCTTCAATGACGACGGCGTGACCGCCCTCTACCAAGGTTTGAAAACGCGCCTGGCCGAGCTTGGCCTCAGCCTTCAACCTGGCCGCTTGCCGGCCGTGAACACGCGCCACAGCACGCACCAAACGCCGGTGGTTCCGGCGGCGCGGGTGCGCTATTTGGCTGAGATCACCGACACCGTTCGCGGCTACAAGCAGCGCGCGCGGGCGCAGGCGCGGCTGGCGCGAGAGGTGCAGCAGCTGCGCGAAAGCGCACGCATGCTGATCGAAGCATCGCCCGAGAAAGGCAAGGCGGTGAGCGCCTTGACCGAGCTGGCCGATGCGCGCGAAGCCAGGCTCGATGCCCATGCAAAGGGGCTGCTCGCCGCATGGCCCGAGATGCAGGCCGCCTATGCAGGTGACGACTACGTGGTGACCGTGCGCGACAAAGAAACCCGCACCGCGCTGACCCACACCACGCTCTCCGGCAGCAAGGTGCGCAAGGTGGCGCTGCCCACGTTTGAAGACCACGGCGAAATCCTGAAGTGGCTCTTGCTCGACAACGTGCCCGGCGCCTTTCCCTACGCCGCGGGCACCTTTCTCTTCAAGCGTGAAGGTGAAGACCCGACCCGCATGTTTGCCGGCGAAGGCGATGCCTTTCGAACCAACACGCGCTTCAAGTTGCTGAGCTCCGGCATGGCAGCCAAGCGACTCTCGACCGCGTTCGACAGCGTCACGCTCTACGGCAATGACCCGGCCGTGCGGCCGGACATCTACGGCAAGGTCGGCAACGCCGGTGTCTCGATCGCCACGCTCGACGACATGAAGGTGCTCTTCAGCGGCTTCGACCTGACGAACCCGGCGACCAGCGTGAGCATGACGATCAACGGCCCCGCACCGACGATCCTCGCCATGTTCATGAACACCGCGATCGATCAAAACCTCGACAAGTTCAAGGCCGACCACGGCCGCGAAGCCGGCACTGAAGAGGCGCAAGCGCTCATCGCCTGGGTGAAAGAAAACGTGCGCGGCACGGTGCAGGCCGACATCTTGAAAGAAGACCAAGGCCAGAACACCTGCATCTTCTCGACCGAGTTTTCACTCAAAGTGATGGGCGACATTGCCGCCTACTTCGTGCAGCACAAGGTGCGCAACTTCTACTCGGTGAGCATCTCGGGCTACCACATCGCCGAGGCCGGCGCGAACCCGATATCGCAGCTCGCGTTCACGCTCTCGAATGGCTTCACGTTCGTTGAGGCCTACCTTGCGCGCGGCATGCACATCGATGATTTCGCGCCCAACCTGAGCTTCTTCTTCAGCAACGGCATGGACCCGGAGTACACCGTGCTCGGCCGAGTCGCGCGGCGCATTTGGGCGGTGGCCATGCGCGAGCGTTACGGCGCCAACGAGCGCTCACAGAAGCTGAAATACCACGTGCAAACTTCAGGCCGCAGCCTGCACGCGCAGGAGATTCAGTTCAACGACATCCGCACGACCTTGCAGGCGCTGATTGCCGTCTATGACAACTGCAACTCGCTGCACACCAATGCGTTTGATGAAGCCATCACCACACCCACCGAAGACTCGGTGCGCCGCGCGATGGCAATCCAACTCATCATCAACCGCGAGTGGGGCTTGGCGAAGAACGAGAACCCGAACCAGGGCTCTTTCATCATCGATGAGCTGACCGAGTTGGTCGAAGAATCGGTGCTGCAAGAGTTCGAACGCATCGCGGAGCGCGGTGGCGTTTTGGGTGCGATGGAGACGGGCTACCAGCGCAGCAAGATTCAAGAAGAGTCAATGCACTACGAGATGCAAAAGCACACGGGCGAATTGCCCATCGTCGGCGTCAACACCTTCCGCAATCCGCATGGCGACCCGGTCTCGGAGACGATCGAGCTGGCCCGCTCGACCGATGAAGAAAAGCAGTCGCAGCTCCAGCGGCTGGCCGACTTCCATGCGCGGCATGCAGGCGAGTCACCGGCGATGCTGGCGCGGTTGCAGCAGGCGGTGATCGCCAATCAAAACGTCTTCGAGGTGCTGATGGACGCGGTGCGGTGCTGCTCGCTCGGGCAGATCACGAACGCCTTGTTCGAAGTGGGCGGGCAGTACCGGCGCAGCATGTAGCGGGTCGACGGCATCGCGCGCTACACGCACTGCATCCACTGCACGCAACTTGAGCGGATCAAAACCACCCGCACCGCCCATGCCTTTGCCGATCGAACACTACGCGCTCATTGCCGATGGCCGCAGCGCCGCGTTGGTCGGTCGCGATGGCTCGATCGACTGGATTTGCCTGCCGCGCTTTGATTCAGCGGCCTGCTTTGCAGCGCTGCTCGGCGGGCCAGCGCACGGGCGCTGGTTGATTGCACCGAGCGCGGCGGCGCGCTCGGTCAAGCGCCACTACCGCGGCGACAGCTTGATCTTGGAGACCGCGTTCGAAACCGATGCGGGCGCCGTGCGCGTCATCGATTTCATGCCGCTCGCCGAAGCGTCGCGAGACGTCATTCGCATCGTTGAGGGGCTGCGCGGCGAGGTGGCGATGCGCATGGAGCTGGTGGTGCGCTTTGACTACGGCCAACTCGTTCCGTGGGTTCGCCGGCACCATGGCGCGGTGCTGGCCACGGCCGGGCCCGACACGCTGGAGCTGCACACCACGGTAGCAACCCACGGCGAGCACATGAAGACGGTGGCTGCGTTTGCAGTTGGTGTGGGTGAGCGCGTGGCCTTCGTGCTGAACTACCGCGCGTCGCACGAGGCGGCGTTGGCGCCCACCGATGCTGAAAACGCGCTCGCGCGCACCGAAGGCGCGTGGCGGGAGTGGTCAGCGCGCTGCCGTTACGAGGGGCGCTGGCGCGCTGAAGTGATGCGCTCGTTGATCACGCTGAAGGCGTTGATCTATCAACCAACGGGCGGCATCGTCGCGGCGCCCACCACCTCGCTGCCCGAAGAGCCGGGCGGCGTGCGCAACTGGGATTACCGCTTCTGCTGGCTGCGCGACGCCACCTTCACCCTCAACACCCTGCTGCTCGCCGGCTACACCGATGAGGCCACCGCATGGCGCGAATGGCTCGCGCGCGCCGTGGCCGGCAGCGCCAGCGATTTGCAAACGCTCTACAGCGTGACCGGCGAGCGCCGCCTCGATGAACGCGAACTGGCATGGTTGCCGGGTTACCTTGGCGCAGCACCAGTGCGGGTGGGCAACGCCGCAGCCGAGCAGTTTCAACTCGATGTCTACGGCGAAGTGATGGACACGCTGCACCTGGCCCGCAGCGTCGGCCTGCATCCTCCTGCCCATGTGTGGCAGGTGCAGAAGGCGCTGCTCGCCTTCTTGGGCGAGCGCTGGCGCGACCCGGATGAAGGCATCTGGGAGATACGCGGCCCGCGCCGGCACTTCACCCACTCGAAGGTGATGGCCTGGGTGGCGTTTGACCGCGGGGTGAAGGCCGTCGAGCGCTTTGGGCTCACAGGCCCGGTCGAGGCTTGGCGCAAGGCACGCGACGAGATTCACACGCAGGTGTGCGCGCTTGGCTTCAACGCGGATCGAAACAGCTTCGTGCAGCACTACGGCAGCACCGAGCTCGATGCGAGCCTGCTGCTGATCCCCGTGGTGGGCTTTCTGCCGGCTGACGATCCGCGCGTGGTCTCGACCATCGCCGCGATCGAGCGCGAGCTGATGTGGAACGGCCTGGTGCTGCGCTACCCAACCGCGAACGGCGTTGACGGTTTGCCGCCCGGCGAAGGCAGCTTTTTGCCCTGCACTTTTTGGCTGGCCGATGCGCTGGCGTTGATCGGCCGGCAGCGCGAAGCAGAAGCCGTCTTCGAGCGGCTGCTCGGCCTTTGCAACGAGGTCGGGCTGCTCTCAGAAGAGTTCGACCCGCGCAGTGGCCACATGCTCGGCAACTTTCCGCAGGCCTTGACGCACATGGCGCTGGTCAACACCGCGAGGTTGTTGTCGATGCCGGGCCACGCCATTCAACAATCTTGCGCGGCCGGCGACCGCACCTCAGTCGCAGGGCATTGACCCTGGGCATCGCCCGGCCGCCCGGCCGCGTGAAAGGGTTCTCACCGCAACGCGCACCACGAAGGTACTCCCGTGAACAACACCGTTTTCCTTTTCGACGTTGACAACACATTGCTGGACAACGACGCCGTCATCGCAGGCCTGCACGCCAAGCTCGAAGCCACCGTTGGCACCACCATCACCGCGCGCTATTGGGCGCTGTTCGAGGCGGTGCGCGATGAGCTTGGCTATGCCGACTACCTTGGCGGGCTGCAGCGTTTGCGCATCGAGCAGCAGAGCGATCCGCGGCTGCATGCCGTGGCGTCTTTCCTGCTGGACTACCCCTTTGCGGATCGGCTGTATGAAGGTGCACTCGCGGCGCTGGCCCATGTTGGCCGGTGGGGGCCGACGGTGATCCTCTCGGATGGCGATGCGGTGTTTCAGCCGCACAAGATCCGCCGCGCGGGCTTGGCAGACGCCGTGGGCGGCCGCGTGCTGATCTACATCCACAAGGAGCACACCCTGGCCGATTTGGCACAGCGCTACCCCGCGCCACACTACGTGATGATCGACGACAAGCTGCGCATCTTGACCGCCATGAAGGCCGCGCTCGGTGAGCGGCTACACGGTGTTCGTGCGGCAAGGTCACTACGCGAACGACTCCGCGGCGATCCGTGATCTGCCCGATGCTGACCTCACCATCGAGCGCATTGCCGATCTGATCGCCTTCGAGACGGCGGCTGAGATCACCGCCAAAGCCGCGCGTTGAGACCGCCTGGCCGGCTACAAATCCAACACCAGCCGCGGGCTCAGCGAGCGCGAGCAACACGGCAAGATTTGATCGTTGGCGGCCTGCTCTTCGGGTGAGAGATACAGGTCTTTGTGATCGACCTCGCCTTCGCAGACGGTGGTGAGGCAGGTGCCACAAACGCCTTGCTGGCAAGAGACCGGAATGAACACATCGTGCGCAGCCAGCGCCTCAGTGATCGCCTGCGCAGCCTCAACGCGAATCACCTGACCGCTTCGTTTGAGCACCACCTCGAAGCTGCGGTCAGTGGCCGAATGCACGGCCACGCCGGTGAAGTATTCAAAGTGAACCTGCGCATCGGGCCAGCCCTTGTCGCGCGCTGTGGCGCGCACTGCATCGAGAAAACCGGATGGGCCGCAAACGTAGATGTGCGTGCCGGGCTCAGGCGTGCCGAGGCGCGCGGCCAGGTCGAGCTTTTGCGCAGCGAGGCCGTCATCGAAGTGAAAGTGCACGCGCTCGGCGAAGGGGCTCGATTGCAGGCGCGCGAGATAGGCGGCGCGCGCCACCGAGCGGCTGCAGTAGTGCAACGCGAACGATGCGCCGGCAGCGCTCAGGTGCTCGGCCATCGCGAGAAGCGGCGTCACGCCGATGCCGCCTGCCAGCAGCAGATGGTGCGCTGCTTCCGGGTGCAAGGGAAAGTGGTTGTTCGGCAAGCCGATGCGCAAGCTGCTGCCTTCGAACACCGCCTCGTGCATCAGCGCCGAGCCGCCGCGTGTGGCCGGATCGCGCAGCACGCCGATGCAGTAGCGGTGGCGCTCGGCCGGCGCGTTGCAAAGCGAATACTGGCGCAGCAGGCCATCGGGCAAATGCACATCGATGTGGGCGCCAGCCTCGAAAGGCGGCAAGTCACCGCGGCCATGGGCGACGAGTTCAAACCCGACGACGCCCTCGGCCTCGACCGTCTTGCGGGCCACGCGAACATCGATCGTTGGGGGCGTGCCGTTGCTCATCGGAGTGATGCGGTCGTCATTGGATGCAGGCAGAGAACAGGCATTCGCTTCCTCGCGTCTTGACCATTGGCGCTTTCAAAATAATCGGGATTGCCCGAATAGACGCCTAAAAGAGCCCTTTCAATCCTGCAACTTTCGCAGGCAGCGCCAGCTCGAAGCAATGTCGCAGGAATATACTGAAACTTCGTTTTCGAACCGTCTCATCGGCTGCCAAAAGCGCAGCCAGCACAAGGGGTCGTACATGGGTGCCAAGCTCAAAGTCGCAGGGTGGCTCGCCGTTGGCGCGGTTGCCGGGGCGCTCACCACGATGCAATTGCAGGCCACGGCCCGCAACGGCGTCTCGCAATTGCCACTCGAAGAACTGCAGCAACTCGCTGCCGTGTTCGGCATGGTGAAAACGGATTACGTCGAACCCGTTGACGAGAAAAAGCTGATCAGCGATGCGATCTCCGGCATGGTGGCCGGGCTCGACCCGCACTCACAGTATTTCGACAAGAAAAGTTTCAAAGAATTCCGCGAGGCGACCACCGGCCGCTTCGTTGGCATCGGCATCGAGATGGGCATGGAAGACGGGCTCGTCAAGGTTGTGAGCCCGATCGAAGGCTCACCCGCGTTCCGCGCCGGCATGAAAAGCGGCGACCTGATCACCAAGATCGACGACACGATGGTCAAAGGCCTCACGGTTGACCAAGCCGTGAAGAAGATGCGCGGCGAGCCCAACACCAAGGTGCAGCTGACCGTCTTCCGCAAGACCGAAGGCAAGACCTTCCCGATCACCATCGTGCGCGAAGAGATTCGCCTGCAGAGCGTTCGTTCGAAGATCGTTGAGCCCGGCTATGCGTGGCTGCGCGTGAGCCAGTTCCAAGACCGCACGGTCGATGATTTCGCCAAGAAGCTCGAAGAAATCTACAAGCAGGAGCCCAATCTGAAGGGCTTGGTGCTCGATTTGCGGAACGACCCGGGCGGCCTGCTTGAAGGCGCGGTGGCCATCTCGGCGGCGTTCTTGCCGGCGGATGCTGTTGTCGTCACCACCAACGGCCAGGTGGCTGATTCGAAGGCGAGCTTCAAGGCCGCGCCGTCAGATTACATGCGCCGCGGCGGCACCGATCCGCTGCGCAAGCTGCCGGATGCCGTCAAGCAAGTGCCGTTGATCGTGCTCGTGAACGAAGGCTCGGCCTCGGCGAGCGAGATCGTGGCGGGCGCGCTGCAAGACCACAAACGCGCCACGCTGATGGGCGCGCAAACCTTCGGCAAGGGCTCGGTGCAAACCGTTCGCCAGCTCTCGGCGGACACGGCGCTGAAGATCACGACAGCGCGCTACTACACGCCGAGCGGCGCATCGATCCAGGCCAAAGGCATCGTGCCCGATGTGATGCTGGACGAAACGGCCGAAGGCAACCTGTTCGCCTCTTTGCGCGTTCGCGAGGCTGATCTCGAGAAGCATTTGCAAAGCGGCCAAGGCGCCGAGCAGAAAGACGAAGCCCGCGAGAAAGCCCGCGAAGAAGCGCGCAAAAAACTCGAAGACGAAACCAGCAAGAAGGCCGCTGCCAGCCTGAAGCCGCCGCCCGAGTTCGGAACGGCCGATGACTTCCAGCTTGCGCAGGCGATCAACCGCCTCAAGGGCAAGACGGTGATGGCGAGCAAGACCGCCGTCGAGCGCAAGGCCGAGACCGAGACGACGAACTGAGCGCGCGTCAATTCATCGCAGCACGCCCGCAGTTCGCGGGCGTGTTCGTTTGCGCGGCGCTGTCTGCACATCAAGCCACACCGAGCCGAACGAGGCCAAGCCACCGATGACCGACGACCAGCTCCTGCGCTACTCGCGCCACATCTTGCTCGACGAGATTGGCATCGAAGGCCAGCAGCACTTGATGGCCGCGCACGCGTTGGTGATTGGCGCGGGTGGCCTGGGCTCGCCTGTTGCCCTCTACCTCGGCACGGCCGGCGTCGGGCGGATCACGATCGTCGATGGCGATGTGGTCGATCTCACCAACTTGCAACGCCAGATCGCACACAACCTGGCGCGCGTTGGCGAACCGAAGGCCGCGTCTGCCGCGACGAGCATTGCCGCAATCAACCCTGACGTGCGCGTGGCCGCGCTCTGCGAACGCGCCGATGCCAAGCGCTTGTTGGCACTCGTGGCCGAGGCCGATGTGGTGATCGACTGCAGCGACAACTTCGCGACGCGCCACGCCGTCAACGCCGCCTGCGTGGCGCACCGCAAACCGTTGGTTTCGGGCGCGGCGATCGGCTTCGATGGCCAGATCGCCGTCTACGACACCCGGGGCGACGCACCTTGCTACGCCTGCATCTTCCCTTCTGATGCGACGCTGGATGAAGCGCGCTGCGCAACGATGGGCGTCTTTGCGCCGCTCGTCGGCATCATCGGCAGCATGCAGGCCGCCGAGGCTTTGAAGCTGCTCGCAGGCGTGGGCTCGCCACTCGCCGGCCGGCTGCAGATGCTCGATGCCCGCACGATGGAATGGACCACCATCCGCGTGGCCCGCACCCCGAGCTGCCCGGTTTGCGGCATGCGCTAAAACAAGAACCTGACCCAGTCAACCGCTCCCATGAAACCAAAAAAAATCAAACTCACCGGCCGCAATTTCCCGAGTGCTGAGCAAGATGCCGGCACCGCCGCCGCTGCCGCGCCGCCCTCGCGCTATGACGGCCCGGAAAGCGCCTACCGCCTCGCCTTCGCCGACAACAGCTTCTTGCTGCGCGACGAACTCCGCCCGGTGCGCATGCAGCTCGAATTGCTCAAGCCTGAGCTTGTGCAAAACGAGCAAGGCATCGAGTCAACGATCGTGATCTTCGGCAGCGCGCGCATCTTGCCGCCCGACGACGCGCAAGCGCTTGTCGATCAGGCGGCTGCGGCCGGCGACGCCGCGGCGCTGCGCGGCGCCGAAGCCAAGCTCGCCATGTCGCGCTACTACGCCGAGGCTCGCCGCTTTGGTGCGCTCGTGACCGAAAAATCGCGTGCGCTGCAAACGCCGCTCTACGTCGTCACCGGTGGCGGCCCGGGCATCATGGAAGCGGGCAACCGTGGCGCCTTCGATGTGGGCGGCAAGAGCATTGGCCTCAACATCGTGCTGCAGCATGAGCAGGCGCCCAACCCCTACATCACGCCGGAGCTGTGCTTTCAGTTCCACTACTTCGGCCTGCGCAAGATGCACTTCCTGATGCGCTCGGTGGCGCTGGTGTGCTTCCCCGGTGGCTTTGGCACGCTCGATGAGTTGTTCGAGGCGCTCACCTTGATCCAAACCGGCAAATCACGCCGGCGGCCGGTGCTCTTGTTCGGCCGCGCCTTCTGGACCTCGTTGATCAACTTCGAAGTGCTGGTCGACACCGGCATGATCGCCGCGGAAGACCTCAAGCTCTTCCGCTTCGTCGAGACCGCCGAAGAAGCTTGGGGCGTTCTCGAAGCCGAATACGGATTCGATTTGCGCGACGCGGAAAAGCTCATCCCCGCGGTCGACCTCTGAACCCGCCGCCTGAAGCCCACACGGAGTACCGCCGCATGAACCCACTCGTCAGCCTGATCGGCGCGCCGACCGACATCGGCGCCGGCAGCCGCGGATCAAGCATGGGCCCGGAGGCGCTGCGCGTCGCCAACATCGTGCCGGTGCTCGAGAGCCACGGCCTCGAGGTGGTCGACCGCGGCAACCTCACCGGCCCGGCCAACCCGTGGCTGCCGCCGACCGAGGGCTACAGGCACCTGGCCGAAGTCGTCGCGTGGAACGAGACCGTGCACCACGCCGTGCACGCCGAACTCGCCATCGGCCGCATGCCCATCTTGCTCGGCGGCGACCACTGCTTGGGCATCGGCTCGATCAGCGCCGTGGCGCGCCATTGCCGCGAGGCCGGCAAGAAGCTGCGCGTGCTGTGGCTCGATGCCCATGCCGACTTCAACACCAACACGCTCACCCCCAGCGGCAACATCCACGGCATGCCAGTGGCCTGCCTTTGCGGCTACGGCCCGAAAGAGCTCACGCAGATCGGCGGCACGGTGCCCGCGATCAGCCCCAAGGTCGTTCGGCAAATCGGCATCCGCAGTGTTGATCAAGGCGAAAAGCGCCTCGTGCACGCGGCCGGGCTCGAAGTGTTCGACATGCGCTACATCGACGAGATGGGCATGCGCCACACCATGGAGCTCGCACTCGCCACGCTCGATGCGAACACGCATTTGCACGTCAGCTTCGATGTTGATTTTCTCGATGCCGACATCGCCCCCGGCGTGGGCACCACCGTCAAAGGCGGGCCGACATACCGCGAAGCGCAACTCTGCATGGAGATGATTGCCGACACCGGCCGCCTCGCATCGCTCGACGTGATGGAGCTGAACCCGGCGCTCGATGTGCGCAATGGCACCGCCATCGTTGCGGTGGATTTGATTGAGAGCTTGTTCGGCAAGAGCACCTTGATGCGGCGGTAGGCCAGCTGGCTGCGCGGCAGGCCTCGCCGCCCGCGAAGCAAAGTTTTCGACCCCAGCATGTTCGACCCAAATCGGATCGAAGATTGACCTTGCACGGCTGAAGTTCGCCTTCTACATTCCTTTCAGACCCAAAGAGGTCGGCAAGCAGAATGAAGGAGACGAACCGCGATGAGCCCCTGGGCGCAACTGTCGGCCAATGAACTCGACGTGCTGGCCGGCGTCTTCTGGTCACATGGGCCTTCGCGAGATGCCTTGGCCGAGCGCCTCGGCTATTCGAAGACGCGCGTGAACGCGCTCGTCGCCGGCCTGCTCGATGAAGGCTGGCTCGACCAAGTGGGCCCACGCGCATCCTCCGGCGGCCGGCGTGCCGAAACCCTGCAGTTGCACAAGGCGCTCGGCGTGGTGATTGCCGTCGATCTGGGCGCAACCAGCATCGTGCTGGCGGTGCTAACACCTGATCTGAGCGTGCTTGCCCAACACGGCGAAGCGATCGATGTGCGCAATGGCCCGGGCATCGTGCTTTCACGCATGCGCGGCCTGATGCGCGAGTTGCTGCAGCGCGCTGGCCTGAAGCCGCGCCAAGTGATCGCCATCGGCATCGGCGTGCCCGGGCCGGTTGACTTCGCGCGCGGTCAATTGGTCGAGCCGCCTTTGATGCCGCAGTGGGACAGCTACTCGATCCGCGACGACCTGCGGGCCGAGTACACCGCGCCCGTCTGGGTCGACAACGATGTGAACCTGATGGCGCTCGGCGAGCTGTGGCGGCTGCAGCGCGGCTTGCCGAACTTCCTTGTGATCAAGGTCGGCACCGGCATTGGCTGCGGCGTGGTTTGTCACGGCGAGGTCTACCGCGGCGCGAACGGCTCCGCGGGCGACGTGGGCCACATCTGCGTTGACCCGGCCGGGCCGCGCTGCCATTGCGGCAACCTCGGCTGCGTCGAAACCATGGCCGCGGGCCCTGCCATCGCGCGGCAGGCGATCGAGATGGCCGAATCAGGCCGCAGCGCGCTGCTCGCCGAGCGGCTGGCTGACCAAGGCACGCTGACGCCGGAAGACGTGGGCCTCGCCAGCCGTGCCGGCGATCTGGCCGCCAACGATTTGGTGCAGACGGCCGGTGCGCTGATCGGACAGATGCTGGCCTCGGTGGTCAACTTCTTCAACCCGTCGCATGTGTTCGTGGGTGGCGGCGTCACGCGCATCGGGCCGTTGTTTCTGGCGTCGCTGCGGCAGAGCGTTTATCACCGCTCGCTCGCTCTTTCGACGCGGCAGCTGGAGATTCAATACGCCCCACTCGGCGAGCAAGCCGGCGTGATCGGCGCGGGCGTGCTGGCGATGACCGAGGCGCTGCGCGGGCGCGGAAGGGTGTTGGCATGAGACTGCCCGGCCGCACGACAAGCGAATTCCGGAGTGCGCAGCACGAAGGCAGGCCAGCGAGTCTGTCGGTCGCCTTTGACAACGTGGTCAAGGCTTTCGGGCCGGTGCAGGTGCTGCACGGCGTGAGCTTCGCGCTGGCGCCAGGGCGCGTCTATGGCCTGCTTGGCGAGAACGGCGCGGGCAAAAGCACGCTGATGAAAATCCTCGCTGGCTATGAAGCGTTGACTGGCGGCGAGCTGCGCATCAACGAGCGAGCGATGCACTTCAGCGGCCCGCGTGCGGCCGAAGACCAAGGCATCGTGATGATCCACCAGGAGTTCGCACTCGCCGATGACCTGACCGTTGCGCAGAACATCTTCCTCGGTCACGAGCTGAAGCGCGGCTGGTGGCTGGACGACGCGGCCATGCGCGCCGGAGCTGCGTCAGTCCTGCGGCAAGTTGGCCTGCAGGTCGATCCAGACACACCGGTCAAGCGCTTGATCGTGGCCGAAAAGCAGCTCGTCGAGATTGCCAAGGCGCTTGCCCGCCAAGCCCGCTTGCTCATCATGGATGAGCCTACCGCCACGCTCACCCCCGGCGAAACCGAGCGCCTGTTCGCGTTGATTGCACAGCTGCGGGCCGATGGCGTGACGCTGCTCTACATCTCGCACAAGCTCGACGAAGTTGAGCGCGTGACCGATGAAGTCATCGTGATGCGAGATGGCCGCTTCGTCACCCGCGACTTGACGAAGAATCTCACGCGGCAACAAATGGCGAGCCTGATGGTTGGGCGCGAGTTGAACGACTTGTATCCCGCGAAGACGCCGCGGCCGCAAGCCGCACCGCTGCTTTCGGTTGGAAACCTCACTGTGCCGGGCTGGGCGCAAGGCGCAAGCTTTGAGGTGGCGCCGGGCGAGATCTTGGGCTTCGCTGGTCTGGTTGGCGCGGGCCGCACCGAGCTGTTCGAAGGCTTGCTTGGCCTGCGGCCGGCGAGCATCGAGCGCATCACGCTGGCGGGCCGCGAAGTGCGCATCCGCAGCCCGCGCGATGCGGCCGATCTGGGCCTGACCTACCTCAGCGAAGACCGCAAAGGCAAAGGCTTGCATGTGCGCTTTGGCCTGCGCGAGAACCTCACGCTGATGGCGTTGAAGCAGTACTGCACGCCGTGGTTGAAGCCGGCGATGGAGGCGAGCGCGCTGCGCAGCGCTGTCACCGATTTCGGCATTCGCACTGGCACGCTGACCGCGCCGGCCTCATCGCTCTCGGGTGGCAACCAGCAGAAGCTCGCGCTGGCGAAGGTGCTGCACCCGGCGCCGCGTGTGATCGTGCTGGATGAGCCGACGCGCGGGGTCGATGTTGGCGCCAAGCGCGACATCTATTTGCTCATCCAGCGGTTGGCGACCGAGGGCCGCGCGGTCATCGTCATCTCGTCTGAATTGATGGAGCTGATTGGCCTGTGCCACCGCGTTGTGGTGATGCGCGGCGGCACGCTGCAGGCCACGCTGGATGCGAGCGAACTCACCGAAGAGGCGTTGATTGCCCACGCGACCGGAACCCACGCGGAAACCCACGCGGGCACCCAAGCAGGCACCCATGCCGGAACCGACGCAGGAACCCATGCAAAACCTCACTGAGACCCCCACCACAAGCGCAGCGCAGCAGCGCCCCGCAGCCTCCGCCTGGGCGCGCCTGCACGGCATCGGCCCGGTGCTCGGGCTGGTGTTGCTGTGCATTGCCGCCACCTTGCTGAACAGCGATTTCGCCACGCTCGACAACGCGACCAACGTGCTCACCCGCACCGCCTTCATCGGCATCATCGCCATCGGCATGTGCTTCGTGATCATCAGCGGCGGCATTGATTTGTCGGTCGGCTCCATGGCGGCTTTGATCGCCGGCAGCGTGATCTTGGCGATGAACTGGCTGGGCGCGCACGGCGTGGCGCCAGTGATGGCGGTGGTGCTCGGCGCGGCAACAGCGGTGCTGCTCGGCGCGGTGTTTGGCCTGGTGCATGGCCTTCTGATCACGCGCGGCAAGATCGAGCCCTTCATCGTCACGCTTGGCACGCTGGGCATCTTCCGCGCGTACCTCACCTACTTTTCGAACGGCGGCGCCATCACGCTCGACAACGCGCTGGCCGATGCTTACGCGCCGGTCTACTACGCGGCCTTGCTCGGCGTGCCGATCCCGGTGTGGGTGTTCGCGGTGGTCGCGGTCATCGGCGGGGCGATCTTGAACCGCACGGCGTACGGGCGCTATGTGCAGGCGATCGGCTCGAACGAACAGGTCGCGCGCTATGCGGCAGTGGATGTCGACCGGGTCAAGCTGCTCACCTACGCGCTGCTCGGCGTGTGCGTGGGCATCGCAACGCTGCTCTACGTGCCGCGACTCGGCTCGGCCTCGCCAACGACTGGGTTGCTGTGGGAGCTGGAGGCCATCGCCGCGGTGATCGTTGGCGGCACGGCGCTCAAGGGCGGCGCGGGCAGCATCACGGGCACGGTGATCGGCGCGGTGTTGCTCTCGGTCATCAGCAATGTCTTGAACCTCACCAGCATCATCAGCGTGTACCTGAATGCGGCCGTGCAAGGCTTGGTGATCATTGCCGTGGCGTTCATGCAGCGGCGCAAGTAACCGGTTCCCCGGCAGCGGATGGCTGCCACTTCATCGTCTGACAAAAGGAGACAGCCTCATGAGCCTCATCACCCGCAGAGCCGCCCTGATCGTTGCGTCCGGCGTGGCACTCGCCGCCACGAGCTTCAGCGCGTTGGCGCAAAACAAGGTCAACCTCGGCGTGGCGATTCCAACCGCCACGCACGGCTTCACGGGCGGCATCGTCTGGTGGGCCAATGAGGCGAAGAAGGAGTTGGAGAAGAAGTACCCCGACCTCAAAGTCACCGTGAAAACATCGGCCAACGCCGGCGAGCAGGCGAATCAACTGCAAGACCTGGTGACGGTGACGAAGATCAACGCGCTCGTCGTGTTCCCGTTCGAATCGGCGGCGCTCACCAAGCCGGTGGCGCAAGTCAAGAGCAAGGGCGTCTACGTGACCGTGGTGGACCGCGGCCTGACCGACACCAGCGCGCAAGACGCGTACGTTGCCGGTGACAACACGGCCTTCGGCCGCGTGCCGGCCGAGTTCATCGTCAAGGCGCTCGGCGGCAAGGGCGACATTGTTGCGATGCGCGGCATCGCCACAACGCTCGACACCGAGCGCATGGACGCCTTCAACGCCGTGCTGAAAGCCTCGCCCGGCATCAAGCTGCTCGACGCCAAATACGCCAACTGGAACCGCGACGACGCCTTCAAAGTGATGCAAGACTATTTGACGCGCTTCAAGCACATCGACGCCGTCTGGGCCGCTGACGACGACATGGCCGTTGGCGCGCTCAAAGCCATCGACCAAGCCAAGCGCACCGACATCAAGCTCGTGTTCGGTGGCGCCGGCGCCAAAGGCATGATCAAGACGCTGATGGACGGCAGCGACCCGCGCATTCAAGCCAACGTGTCGTACTCGCCGAAGTTCATCTACGACGCGATCAAGATGACCGCCGAAGCGCGGCTCAAAGGCGAGAAGCTGCCCGCGAAATCGATCATTCCCTCGGTGCTCATCACGAAGGAGACGGCGAAGGATTTCTACTTCCCTGACTCGCCGTTCTGAACCCGAACCCCGCCCCAAGAAAAGGACTGCACCATGGCCCGCCCCGTCACGCTCTTCACCGGCCAGTGGGCCGACTTGCCGCTCACTGAGCTTGCGCCACTCGCCAAGCGCATGGGCTATGACGGCCTGGAGCTCGCCTGTTGGGGCGATCATTTCGATGTGCAAAAGGCACTCGCCTCGCCGGCCTATGTGCAGGCCACGCGCGCCTTGCTGGCCGACCACGGGCTGCAGTTCTTCGCGATCGGCAACCACTTGGTCGGCCAAGCCGTGTGCGACCGGATCGATGAGCGCCACCAGGCCATCCTTCCCCCGCGCATTTGGGGCGATGGCGCCCCGGAAGGCGTGCGCCAGCGTGCCGCAGCCGAGCTGATGGACACAGCGCGCGCGGCCGCGGCCTTTGGCGTCAAGACCGTCACCGGGTTCACGGGCTCATCGATCTGGCACTCGATCTATGCCTTCCCGCCGACGACGCAAGCGTATTGGGATGCGGGCTTCGCTGACTTCGCGAGCCGCTTCATTCCGATCCTTGATGTGTTCGATGAAGTCGATGTGAACTTCGCGCTCGAAGTGCACCCGACCGAAATCGCATTCGACATTGCATCGAGCGAGCGAGCCTTGGCTGCGTTGAACCAGCACCGCCGCTTCGGCTTCAACTTCGACCCGAGCCACCTCGCCTATCAAGGCGTGGACTACATCCGCTTCATCCGCCAGTTCGGCCCGCGCATCTTCAACGCCCACATGAAAGATGTGTGGTGGGGCAAGGGCGACGGCACGGTCGGCACCTTCGGCGGCCACACGAGCTTTGGCGATGCGCGGCGCACCTGGGATTTCCGCAGCGTGGGCCGCGGCATGATCGACTTCGAATCGCTGATCGTTGCGTTGAACGACGTTGGCTATGCCGGCCCGCTCTCGGTCGAATGGGAAGACAGCCGCATGGACCGCATTCACGGCGCAACCGAGAGCGCAGCGTTTTGCAAGCGGCTCGATTTCAAGCCGGCTGTGGGCGCGTTTGATGCGGCATTCGACACCCAGGTCAACAAGAGCAGGCAAGCCCAGTCATGAGCCTGCCCGGCCGCCCGAAAGGCGAGTACCCGAGTGCGCAGCACGAAGGTACTCCAGTGATCCCGCGCAAGCTGCGCTATGCAATGGTCGGCGGGGGCCGTGATGCCTTCATCGGCGCCGTGCACCGGCATGCGATGGCGCTCGATGGGCAATACACCTTCACGGCCGGTGCGTTGTCTGCGTCGCCCGAGAAGGCGCAGGCCTCGGGCCGCGACCTCGGGCTGCGAGATGACCGCAACCACGGCTCGTGGCAGGCGCTGCTGGCCGACGAGCTGCAGCGCCCGGCCGATGAGCGCATCGACCTGGTCGTCATCGTCACGCCGAACCATGTGCACTTTGAGGTGGCGCGCGCTTTTGTGGAGGCCGGCTTCCACGTTGTCTGCGACAAGCCGCTGGTGCACACGAGCGAACAGGCTGATGCGCTGGTGGCGAGCGTCGCAAAAGTCGGCACCGTCTTTGCGGTGACCTACAACTACACCGGCTACCCGATGGTGCGGCAGATGCGCGAGATGGTGCGAGCGGGCGTGATCGGGCCGATCCGCAAGGTCATCGCTGAGTACCACCAGGGCTGGCTCGCGGCGGCGATCGAGTCTGGCCGCAACAAGCAGGCCGATTGGCGCACTGACCCGTTGAAGAGCGGCATCGCCGGCGCGATGGGCGACATCGGCTCGCATGCCGAGAACTTGGTGGCAACCGTCACGGGCCTGGAGATCGAGAGCCTTTGCGCTGATCTCACCGCCTTCGTCCCCGGCCGAACGCTGGACGACGATGGCAACCTGCTGCTGCGCTTCAAGGGCGGCGCGCGCGGCGTGCTGCTGGCATCGCAAATCGAAGTCGGCCAAGAGAACGACATTCGCCTGCGCGTCTTCGGTGAGCGCGGCACGCTCGATTGGCGGCAAGAAGACCCGAACCAGCTGCTGCACTCGCCGATCGACGGCCCGCGCATGATCTTGACCCGCAACGCGCCGTGGCTGAGCGACGCCGCCAAGCGCGCCTGCCGCTTGCCGGCCGGGCATCCGGAGGGCTTCATCGAGGCGTTTGCGAACCTCTACGCTGGCGTGGCGATCGACGTTCGCGCGCGCGCAGCGGGCAGCGTGGCAACCGCGGAAGAAGCGGACTACCCGCGCATCGAGGCCGGCGCGCGCGGTGTGCGCTTCATCGAGCGCACCGTGGCCTCGGCGGCGAGCGAACTCAAGTGGACGGCGATGGGTTGACGTGACGGCTTGACGCCGCGGTTTGGCGACGCGTATCGCAACACAGAGTTCATCAACCCGCGCGCCACTGACCGGATCAACTGACGGGCACATCCCCCGGCCGATCGCCAAGCAAGTACCTCGGCCCCGCCCCCAGGCGCGCTGCGCGGTCGTCGGGGTTGTAGAGCTTGCAGGTCTTCAGCGAGAGGCAACCGCAGCCAATGCAAGCGTCGAGCTGATCGCGCAAGGCGTTCAGCGCCGCGATGCGCGCATCCAGGCCCACCCGCCACGACTTCGAGAGCTTGGCCCAATCCGCCTTCGTGGGCGTGCGCTCTTCGGGGAGCGTGGCCAGCGCCGCGCGAATCGCATCCAGGCTCAAGCCCACACTTTGCGCCACCCGAATGAACGCGACGCGGCGCAGCGCCTCCTTCGGGTATTGCCGCTGGTTGCCCGCACTGCGGCTGCCGTGCAGCAAGCCCTCGGCCTCATAAAACCGCAGCGTGCTCGCGGCAACGCCTGCCCGCGAAGCCAACGCGCCGATTGTGATCATGGTGTTGTTCATTGGTGCCCCAAGTTTTTCTTGACTTCAAGCTTACTTGAGCTTTGAGAATGCAACTCTCTCAGTTCACCAAGCCAGGAGCCAGCATGCACACCACAGACGTTGTCGAACACGCCAACATCACCGTCCGCGATATCGATGCCACTTTGAACTTTGTTCAAACCGCCCTGCCCGACTGGCGTGTGCGCGGTGGCGGCACGATGGATTGGTATGGCAAACCGATCCGCTGGGTGCACGTGGGCACCGATCACAGCTACCTGGCGCTGCAGAGCGGCGGCGTGGGCGACGAGCTCGACTGGACGAGCCACCAAGTCGGCACCAAACACATCGGCATCGTTGTCGCATCGGTTGACGATGTGGTCGAGCGGCTGGTGAGTGCAGGTCACCCGCTTGATCATTGGGGCGGCGCCGATGCGCATCGAAGAAGCGCCTACTTCGTCTGCCGCGGCAGCGTGCAGTTCGAGTTCGTCGAGTACAGCTCGGATCAGGCGGCAGAGCGGAATCGCTATGCCGCCTGATGGCCGCGGGGGAAGGCGTTGCTACCATCTTGGCCGCTCATCACCTTTGAGGTTTTTATGCTGCGCCATTCCCTGCACTGCTTGTTCGCGTCCGCCGCGCTGCTTCTGAGCGCCTGCGGCGGCGGTGGCGATTCAGCCGGTGTGCCGCCCGACACCACCTACAACGCCGCTGCGGCGTGGCAGAACTTGCTCACGACGAATTTTTCCTACACGGTCAATGGCGTTGCGTCGGACGGCAGCAGCTACGAGCTCTCGCTCAGCAGCGCACCTGCGAGCGCAGCGGCGTTTCCAGTCACCGGCGTGACTGCCTACCGCACCAGCATCAACTCGACGCTTCGACGCAACGGCGTGACGCTCGTGAACGGGCTGCAGGACATCTTCTTCGACGCCAACTTCCTGCAGGTCGGTAGCCGAACGGCCATACCCGGCGAGGCGCCGGTTTGCGATGCGGGCATCTCTGCTGGCGTTCCAAGCGCGGCGGCGTTGACTGGTCAATCGGGCCCGCTGTCGGTGAGCGACGAGTTGGATGGCTGTGACGCGACGAGCAACACCCAGGGCACGACTACCGAGACCTGGTCGATCGAGTTCTATGACGGCCGAAGCTATTTCTGCACCAATGCCACGGAGCGAGATCTGGCGACGCCGTCAAATGTCATCAGCACCGAGCAAGACTGCATCGAGATCGCGCCGAACGGCAGCCTGGGCACCCACGCCCGCGTCACGCTCGCCGCCAACGGCATCACGCTGCTCGCGAAAAACTGAGGCTGCGGCAGCGCGCCAAGCGGGCAAGCCTCAATTCGCGAACGCGCGCACGAGCCACCAGACGAGCAGCGCGAGCATCGCTGCCCACACCAGCACGATCAGCGCGGCCGCCCACCAGCTCCGCGGCAGCCGCTGCGCTGAAGCCTCGGCCGCATGCAGCATCTCGGCCCAGAGCGGCGGCGGCGTGAGCCGCACCGCGAGCGCCACACCGAGCGGCACGATGATCAAATCATCAAGCTGGCCGAGGATGGGGATGAAATCGGGGATGAGGTCGATCGGGCTGGCGGCGTAGGCAATCGTCGCCAGCGCCACCCACTTGGCGCCGCGCGGTGTGCGCGGATCGCGGCTGAGCTTCCACAGCGCGATGATGTAGGTGGCCATTCGGCCGGGCAGGCCGAGGCCGATCAGCCGCGCGAATTTGGGGCTCACGCTGCGGCCCGCCGCGCGCTGCGGCGGCGGGGTTTCGGTGAGGCAGTGGCATCAGCGTCAAGCCCACCCTCAGCCCGCGCTTCTGACGCGGCATCGGCAGCGCGCTCCATGTCTTTCAGCATGCGGTCGAGCCGATCCTTCAGCTTCTCGGTGCTCAGCTTCTCGCGAAAGCGCTCCACCATCAACGGCAAAGCAAAGGGGCTGGGCACGGCCAGATCGATGAAGTCCACACGTTGAGATCGCATGCGCTTCAAGCTGCGGGCGAGGCGCGCGATGTCAAGCTCCTGGCCGAGCACTTCGCTGTCGGCTTGGGTCAGCAGCAGGTTCTCGCCGTCGTACTTGCGGAAGACTTCATAGAACAAGGTGCTCGATGCCTGCAGCTGCCGCGCGCTCTTCGGCTGGCCCGGGTAGCCGCCGAACACCAAGCCGGCCACTCGCGCAATCTCACGAAAACGCCGCCGCGCCAGCTCGCTCGAATTGAGGCTTTGGAGCACGTCGTGCAGCAGGTTCTCGTCGCTGAAGAGGCTTTGGTCGATCAACGGCGCCGGGTCAACCGGCAAAGCGCTCAGCAGCTCCAGGCCGTAGTCGTTGATCGACAGGCTGAAGGTGTTGGGCGAATCCTTGGCGAGCCGCCACGCGAGCAGGCTCGCCAAGCCGATGTGCGCATTGCGGCCGGCGAATGGGTAGATGAACAGGTGCTGGCCTTCGCGAGACTGAAAGCGCTCGATCAACAGCGTGGCCGGCGTTGGCAATTTCGAAAGCCGCATTTGCGCTTGCAGCATGGGTGCTGCGGCTTGCAGCTCGGGCTCGAAGAAGTCACCTTGCGCAGCACCGGCAAGCACCAGCAGCACGGCATCGGCCAGCTCGCTGGAGAGCGGCATCTTGGCGCCGGCCCAGCTCGTCACCGTGCCTTTGTTTTTCTCGGCGCGCTTGACATAGGCCGTCATTTCTTCGGTGCGGATGTACTCCAGCGTTCGGCCGGCGAAGATGAAGCAATCGCCCGCGCGCAACCGCGAGATGAAGCTCTCTTCCACCACGCCGATGCGCCCGCCGCTGAGGTACTTCACCTGCATCGCTGAATCAGACACGATGGTGCCGACCTGCATGCGGTGGCGCCGGCCGATGGCGCGGTCAGGCACGCGGTAGCGGGCGTCTTTGCCTTCACCCACGAGCTGCACGCGGTGGTATTCGGGGTAGACCGCAAGGCTCGTTCCGCCTTTCTCGACGAAGGCGAGCGCCCAATCAAACTCTTCTCGTGTGAGCTGGCGATAGGCATGCGCGGTGCGCACTTCGGCATAGAGCTTGTCGGCCACAAAGCCGCCACCGAGGGCGACTGTCACCAAGTGCTGCACCAGCACGTCGAGCGGCTTCTCGGGCGTGGCGCGGCGCTCGATCTGCCCGGCTTGCGCCGCGCGGCGCGCGGCAACCGCTTCGACCAGCTCCAGCGTGTTCGTGGGCACCAGCGTGATGCGGCTCGCGCGGCCCGGCGCGTGGCCGCTGCGGCCGGCGCGTTGCAAGAGGCGCGCAACGCCTTTGGCCGAGCCGATTTGCAGCACGCGCTCGACCGGCAAAAAGTCAACGCCGAGGTCGAGTGACGAAGTCGCCACCACCGCTTTCAAGCGCCCTTCTTTGAGCCCAAGTTCGACCCATTCGCGCACCTCTTTGTCGAGCGAGCCGTGGTGCAAGGCCACCACACCGGCCCACTCCGGCCGCTCTTGCAGCAGCAGCTGATACCAAATCTCGGCCTGCGACCGCACGTTGACGAAGACCAGCGTGGTGCTTGATTTTTCGATCTCGGCAATCACCGGCATTTGCATCTGTTTGCCGAGGTGCCCGCCCCACGAGAAGCGGCCTGGGTTGGTGGGCAGCAGCGTGTCGATCAGCAAAGCTTTGTCGATGCGGCCTTGCACCAGCGTGCCGGCATCCGCCTTTTTGCGCTTGCCGAGCAGCACGGCAATGGCGTCATCCAGGTTGCCCAAGGTGGCGCTCAAGCCCCAGACGATGAGCGCCGGGTTCCAGCGCTTGAGCCGCGCGAGCGCGAGTTGCACTTGCACGCCGCGCTTGTTGCCCATCAGCTCATGCCACTCATCGACGATGACCGTGTGCACGCGGCCGAGCTCGGCCTCGGCCGTTTCGCGCGTGAGCATCAAGGTCAGCGATTCGGGCGTGGTGACGAGCACGGTCGGCATGCGGCGGTCTTGCTTGGCACGCTCGCCGGAGGGCGTGTCGCCGGTGCGCTGGCCCACCGTCCAGCGGGAGGCCAGATCGGCGAGCGGCGCTTTGAGCGCGCGGGTGGAGTCGGCCGCGAGCGCGCGCATCGGTGTGAGCCAAACGATGCCGAGCGGCGGCGGGTTGGGCGCATCCAGAGCGATGCCCAGCGCTTCAGCGCGGGCCAGCGCACCGAACCAAACCGCGTAGGTCTTACCCGAGCCAGTGGTCGCATGCAGCAGGCCGCTGCGGCCCGCCTGCATCGCGGCCCAAACCTCTTGTTGGAAGGGAAATGGTTGCCAGCCGCGTTGGATGAACCAGGTGTCGTGAGCAGCATCGGCGATGGGCATGAGGCACCTTAGCAGAGCGCATCGCGCGCTCGTCGCAAGGGGCGAATCAAGCCAGCCGGGGTGCCGGTGCAGGGCCGAGTGCGGCCTCGTCGCTGCGGTCTTTGAGGCTGACGCCGGTGAGTTGCAGCCGCATCGCCTGCGTGCAGAGCCAGATCAGCTTGCGCGCGGCCAAGTCGTAGCTCAGGCCCTCGGGCCGCACGTTGGAGATGCAATTGCGCTCAGCATCATGGCGGCCTGAGCGCGGCGCCCAGGTGAGGTAGAGGCCCAGGCTGTCGGGCGAGCTCAGGCCCGGCCGCTCGCCAATCATCATCACGACCAAGCGCGCGCGCAGCAGCTCGCCGATCGGGTCACCGAGCGCCACCCGCGCTTGGGCTGCGATGACGACCGGGCCAATGCGCCAATCAGCTGGTGCTTGCTGGCGGATGCTGGTGAGCATTGGCACCACATGGCGGCTCACGGCGAGCGACGAGAGGCCATCGCCGGCCACGAAGAGCAGGTCGCAGCCGGTGAGGTCGGCTTGGCTCGCAAGCATTGCGGCCGAAGCCTCGCTCAAGCGCCGGCCGAGGTCAGGCCGCAGCAGGTAGCTGGCGCGGTCAGGTGCGGCGCTGTGCGCTTGCAACGTAGGCCAGCCTGTGGCTTGCAACTGTGTGCTGAGTGCATCCACATCCAAGGGCAGATGAACCGCATCGCGGGCGAGCGCGTGCGCATAGCCGAAGCGCAGCACTTCGCTCGTTGGCATGCTTGCGCCGGTGCGGCCGAGCGCCACGCGAGCTTGCGTGTGGATGCGCAGATCGCCCCACGGGTCGGGCGTGATGCTGCTGGTATCACCCATTTCACTCATGCCGCGAGCCTCGGCAAGCCCATTTGCGCGATCAAGTGGTGGCTCGATGCCACCGATTGAATGCGCCCGGCTGCATCGGTGATCTGCATCTTCGCGAGCCACGCCTCGAACTCCGGCGCGCGCTTCAAACCCATGATTTCGCGCAGGTAGAGCGCATCGTGGAACGAGGTGCTTTGGTAGTTGAGCATGATGTCGTCAGCGCCGGGCACGCCCATGATGAAGGTGAGGCCGGCGGCGGCGAGCAAGGTCATGAGGTTGTCCATGTCGTCCGAGTCGGCTTCGGCGTGGTTGGTGTAGCAAACATCGCAGCCCAGCGGCAAGCCAAGCAGCTTGCCGCAGAAGTGGTCTTCAAGGCCGGCGCGGATGATCTGCTTGCCGTCGTACAAATACTCGGGGCCAATGAAGCCGACGACCGTGTTCGAGAGCAGCGGCGCAAAGGCCCGCGCCACCGCATAGGCCCGCACTTCGCAAGTCTGTTGATCGACGCCGTGGTGCGCATTGGCCGAGAGCGCCGAGCCTTGGCCGGTCTCGAAATACATGACGTTGGCGGTGGCTGCATCGCCCACCGTGGCGCGCTTGAGTGAGAGCGCTGCCTCGCGCGCTTCTTTGAGCACCGCGAGGTTGATGCCGAAGCTCGTGTTGGCGAGCTCGGTGCCGGCAACCGACTGAAACACCAGATCGACCGGCGCACCCTGCTCGATCGCCTGGATCGTGTTGGTGACGTGCGTGAGCACACAGGCTTGCGTGGGGATCTCGAAGCGCGCAATCACCTCGTCCATCAAATGCAGCAAATCGATGAGCGCAGGAATGCTGTCGGTGGCGGGGTTGACGCCGATGACGGCGTCACCAGCGCCGTAGAGCAGGCCGTCGAGCATCGAGACGGCGATGCCGCGGGCGCTGTCGGTCGGGTGATTGGGTTGCAGGCGCACCGAGAGCCGACCCGGCAAGCCGATGGTGTTGCGAAAGCGGGTGACGACGCGGCACTTGCGAGCCACCAAGATCAGGTCTTGATTGCGCATCAGCTTGGCGACAGCCGCCGCCATTTCGGGCGTGATGCCACGGTGAATACGGGCGAGCGTGAGGCTGTCGGCCGCATCCGACAGCAGCCAATCGCGAAAGCCGCCGACGGTTAAGTGCGCGATCTCCTGAAATGCTGCGGTGTCGTGCGTGTCGATGATGAGCCGGGTGACTTCGTCGGTCTCGTAAGGCACGAGGGCCTCATCGAGAAAGCGTTGCAAGGGCAGATCGGCCAGGCACATGCGTGCCGCCATGCGCTCGGCGTAGGTGCTGGCGGCGATGCCGGCGAGCTGATCGCCCGAGCGCGCTGGCGTGGCCTTGGCCATCACCGCTTTGAGATCGGCAAACGCCCAGGTGTGGCTGGCAATCGTGTGGCGATACCGCATGGTGATTCGTCTCCTCGGCTTGGGCTCTCGCGCCCCGAAGGGGCAAGCGAGCCACACCAAAACACCATCATGACGCTGAAGCTGCTGCGGCCTCGCGGCGCGCCTGGCCGCCGCGCATGAAGAGCAAGTAGGCCAAGCCCATCAAGCCGACGAAGATCACGGCGAGCAAGAGGTTGTAGTAGGTCATCGCGATCAGGCACACCACCGCCAGCACGAGCGCAATGGCCGGGAATATCGGGTAGCCCAAGGCAGGGAATGGTCGCGCGAGGTTCGGTTCTTTCTTGCGCAGGGCGAAGAGGCTCAGCATCGACATGATGTACATCACGATGGCACCGAAGACCGCCATCGTGACGATGTTGGCCGTGAGTGACTGCCCGCCGAAAGAGAACAGCTGGTCGCTGAAGATCGCCGCAATGCCGATCACGCCGCCGGCGAGCACCGCGCGGTGCGGCGTGCCAAAGCGCGGGTGGATGGCCGCGAAGTAACTCGGCAAATACCCCGCACGGCCGAGCGCGAAGATCTGCCGCGAGTAGCCGAGGATGATGCCGTGGAACGAGGCCACGAGCCCAAAGAGGCCGATCCACACCAGCATGTGCAGCCAGCTGCTGTTCTCGCCGACCACCGTTTTCATGGCCTGCGGCAGCGGGTCATTGATGTTGGAGAGCTTGCGCCAGTCGCCCACGCCACCGGCGAACACCATCACGCCGATGGCCAGCAGCACCAACGTGATGATGCCGGCGATGTAGGCAATCGGAATGGTCCGCTTTGGGTCTTTGGCTTCCTCGGCGGCCATCGCCACGCCCTCGATCGCGAGGAAGAACCAGATCGCAAACGGGATCGCCGCGAACATGCCGGGCACGGCGCCGAGGGTGAAGCCGTCTTGCCCGGCCCAGCCGTGGGCGGCGAAGTTGGCCACCGAGAAGCCCGGCGCCACCACGCCCATGAAGACGAGCAGTTCGAAGATCGCCAGCACCGTGACGATGAGCTCAAACGTCGCCGCGGTTTTGACGCCGACGATGTTGAGCGCCATGAAGACGACATAGGCGCCTGTGGCCATCAGCTTTTGGTCAGCGCCGGGGAACTGCACTTGCAAGTAGGAGCCGATCGCCATGGCGATGGCCGGCGGGGCGAACACGAACTCGATCAGCGTGGCAAACCCGGCGATGAAGCCGCCGGTCGGGCCGAACGCTCGGGTGGCGTAGGCGAACGGGCCGCCAGCGTTGGGAATCGCGGTGGTGAGCTCAGTGAAGCTGAAGATGAACGTGGTGTACATCGCCGCGACCATGATCGAGGTGATCATGAAGCCGAGCGTGCCGGCACTCGCCCAGCCGTAGCTCCAGCCAAAGTACTCGCCCGAGATGACCAGGCCGACCGCCAAGCCCCAAAGGTGCCAGGCGTTCAGCGTCGGTTGGAGGTGACCGTTTTGCATCGATGCTCCTCATGGCTGCGGTCAGCGCCGCTTTGCAAGTTGCGGGCCTGACGTCACAAGCCGCGAAGGCAGCAAAGGGCCGCCCCACACAAACGGCGGCGTGGCGCACGCTGGTTGACGCCCGTCCTTTCTTGTAGCTACATTAAATAATATAAATCGAATTCGACCCAGTCAAGGACGCAGGGAACCAAGCAAAACACGGAGTCTCGCTGGCCTTGGCAGGTGAACTCGATTGGGAAGCCGCGCTGGTCTGGCTTGACGACCGCCTCCCATATGGTGAGTTGCGCATGATTGCCCTCGCACCAAAGACCAGCACCTTGTATTACGTCGCCTTTGTGGATCGTGGCTCAACAAGAAGAGTCATCAGTCTGCGCCAAGCCAATCGCCGTGAGGTCAAACACTATGTCGAAAACATCTAAGCGGCCCGCCGTTGCCGTTGCCGTTGCCGTTGCCGTTGCCATTGCCATGCCCACTGCCTTGGAAGACAGGTCAATCACGTCGGCGGCCAAAGCCGATCCGGATGCGCCGCCACTCACTGCCAAGCAGTTGAAGGCCATGGTTCCATTGCGAACGCTGCGCGGTCGCCCCAAGTCTGAGAGTCCGAAGCTGCTGGTGTCTGTTCGCTACAGCCAAGAGGTCTTGGCGTACTTCAAGTCCACTGGTGAAGGCTGGCAATCACGAATGGATGGCGTGCTGCGCGAGTACGTCACACGCCAGACGCGTCGAGCGCAACGGTGACCGCCAACGCGCGGCCAACGCGCGCGGCCATCGATCAGGCGGTGACGATCCAGCCTTCGAGTGGGTCGACCGCCTCCGGCAAGCCCCAGCCCGGCTGCACGCTCGCCCATGCGGCCTGCATCAAGCAGAGCAGCGCATCGAGCCGGTCACCACTCGCATCGGCGACGAGCGCATCACGCTGCGCATGGCTCAAGCGCAGCCGCAGGCCGAGGCGGGTGCGACCTTGCTCCAGCGCATCGAGCAAGTCTTTGCGGGCGATGAGGCGCTCGGGCGTTTGCTTGGCGCGGTCATCGCTCTTGTAAGAGCGCGTGCCCAGCAGCTCGCGCGCCAGCAGGCCTGGATAGCCTTCGAGCGCGATGCGTTGCACATCACCGGCGTGCAAGCTCGGCAGGTGCACGCCGGCATCGATCAACAAGGGCACGCCAGCGTGGAGCATGTACGCCACCGGCGGGTTGACCCACTTCATCGACGGTGATGACGCGGCCGGCTTGTCGCAAGCCCGGTGCGCGAACTTGGCGCCCACGGGCCGGGCATCGCAGAAGGCGGCGAAGGTGGTGCGGATCTCTTCGCGCGAGAGGCTGGCGTAGTGGCGCATCAGCGCCAGCCAGTCGGTCGGCCAGCCGAGCGTGAGCACGAGCTCGCGCGGCAGGCCGAAGGGGAAGTCGAACACGCCGAGCCACGGGCCGGGCGTGCGCAGCCAGGTCTCAAAGCTTGCGTAATCGGCGTGCTCTTCGATGCGGTCAAGCTTGAGAACGCCGCTCGCCACGCGACCGAGTGCGACGGTGACTGGCTTTCGGCGGGTGGGGCGGCTGGTGAAATCAATGCCGGCCAGCAAGGCGGTCGGCGCAAGAGAGAGGCTCATCAAGGGCAGTTAGAGTGCACGGCCCCGGACTCTATCGAGAAGCCTGCGCATGACTGACAGCTCCGCTGGATCACCCTCAACGCCGCCACCGGCGGCCGCACCGAACCAAGCCCTCAACCCCGCGCCGAGCAAAGAACCGGCGCCGCCACAAGAGCGCCTCGTCGTCACTGAACACCGCCTCGCGGTGGGCAAGAAAACGCTCGACTACACCGCCACTTGCGGCACGCTGCTGCTGCGCGACTTTCACGAAACCTACGACGCCAAAGCCGGCCCGCGCCAGCCCGACAAACCGCGCGCCGAGTTCTTCTTCATCGCCTACACGCTGAAGACCGCGAAGAAAGGCCGCGACAAACCTCGCCCAATCACCTTCAGCTTCAACGGCGGGCCGGGGTCGAGCAGCGTGTGGCTGCACCTGGGCATCCTCGGGCCGCACCGTGTCGTGGCCGACGAAATGGGCAACGCGCCGCCGCCGCCCTATGCGCTCACACCGAACGAGCACACGCTGTTGACCGAGAGCGATTTGGTCTTCATCGATCCGGTGGGCACCGGCCACTCGCGCATGGCCGAAGGCGAGAAGCCGGCGGAGTTTCACGACTATCAACGCGACCTCGACTCCGTTGGCGAGTTCATCCGCCTCTACCTGAACCGCTACGGCCGCTGGGGCTCGCCGAAGTTCTTGATCGGTGAGAGCTACGGCACCACGCGCGCCGTGGGCCTGAGCCTGCACTTGCAAGACAAGCACGACATCTTTCTCAACGGCGTGATGTTGATTTCGATGGCGGTCGATCTGCAGACGCTCAGCTTCGACCACGGCAACGAGCTGCCCTACCCGCTCTTCTTGCCGACCTTTGCGGCAACCGCGTGGTACCACCAAGCGCTGGCCCCGGCGCTGCTGAAGAAGCCGGTGGCCGAGGTGGTGGCCGAAGCCGAGGCGTTTGCGAACAACGCCTACACGCTCGCGCTGATGCAGGGCTCGCGCCTGCCGCCAGAGCAGCGCGACGAGATCGCCGGTCAGCTCGCGCACTACTCGGGCCTCAGCAAAGCGTACGTGCTGAAGTGCGACTTGCGGCCGAGCCAGTTCCGCTACTTCAAAGAGTTGCTGCGCGAGCGCGGCCGGGTCGTCGGCCGGCTCGACTCGCGCTTCCTCGGCCAAGACCATGACGACGCCGGCGAGCACCCCGAGACCGACCCGATGATGTCGGCCGTGCTCGGCTCCTACGCCACCGGCATCAACCGGCTGCTGCGTGATGAGTTGAAGTACGAGAGCGATGCGCCCTACGTCGTTCACGCACCGATCTGGGACAAATGGACCTGGAAGGACTTTGCGAACAAGTACGTCAACGTGGGCGCGAGCTTGCGCAAGGCGATGCAAGCCAACCCACACATGCGCGTTTATGTGGCGAGCGGCTACTACGACCTCGGCACGCCGCACGCGGCCGGCGACTACACGCT
>JAYWGR010000031.1:0-10337 GCA_043778145.1 Rhizobacter sp. | reverse complement strand
CGTCATAAAGCCGCTCGGTTTCCCCGGGCTTTACAAATCTTGCTTGCCAATGTCGATGATTCAGGGCGATCGGCAGCCGCGCTGCCGACTCTGGAGGTGTCAGCGAGCCGCGTTGGCGTCGGCGACGGTCAATGCCGTCATGTTGACGATGCGGCGCACTGTGGCCGAGGGCGTCAGGATGTGCACCGGCTGTGCGGCGCCCAGCAACACTGGGCCGATCGCGATGCCACCGCCTGCCGCCGTCTTCAGCAAGTTGTAGCTGATGTTGGCGGCATCGATGTTGGGCAGCACCAGGAGATTGGCCTCGCCGGTGAGCGTGCTGCTTGGCATGAGGCTGTGTCGATAGGCAGCGTCGAGTGCGGTATCGCCGTGCATCTCGCCGTCGACTTCCAGCCACGGTGCCTGCACTTTCAGCAGTGCGAGGGCGTCGCGCATTTTCACGGCCGAGGGCTGATTGCTCGAGCCGAAATTGCTGTGCGACAGCAGCGCCGCTTTGGGCTGCAGGCCGAATCGCATCATTTCCTCTGCGGCCATGACCGTGATCTCCGCGAGCTGCGCCGCGGTCGGGTCGTAGTTGACGTGGGTGTCCACCAGCATCACTTGGCGGCCAGGCAGGATCAGCCCGTTCATGCACGCGTAGGTTCGCGCGCCCTCGCGCTGGCCGATGACTTGGTCGATGTAGTGCAAGTGCAGCGCCGTCGTGCCCCAAGTGCCACACAGCAGGCCGTCGACTTCACCGGTCTTCAGGAGCATGGCGCCAATCAACGTCAAGCGGCGGCGCATCTCGATCTTCGCCAGCTGGGCCGTGACGCCCTTGCGCGCCGTCATCGCGTGGTACTGCTGCCAGTAATCGCGAAACCGGTGGTCGTTCTCGGTGTTGACGAGGTCGTAATCGGTCCCCGCTACCAGCCGCAGGCCGAATTTCTCGACGCGCTGCGCAATCACTTCAGGCCGGCCGATCAGCGTGGGTCGCGCCAAGCCTTCATCGACGATCACCTGCGCCGCACGCAACACCCGCTCCTCCTCGCCCTCGGCATAAGCGATGCGCTTGTTCACGGCCCGCTTGGCGAGATTGAAGATCGGCTTCATCGTCGTGCCTGAGGCGTAGACGAAGTTCTGCAGCCGTTCGCGGTAAGCGTCGAAGTCTTGGATCGGCCGCTGCGCGACGCCGGACTCGAACGCCGCGAGCGCCACGGCCGGCGCAATTTTCATCATCAGCCGCGGGTCGAAGGGCTTGGGAATCAGGTAATCCGGCCCGAAGCTCAAATTGGCGCCGATGTAAGCAGCTGCCACCACCTCGCTCTGCTCGGCCTGCGCCAGCTCGGCGATGGCCCGAACTGCGGCGATCTCCATTTCGATCGTGATCGTGGTTGCGCCCGAATCGAGTGCGCCGCGAAAGATGTACGGGAAGCAGAGAACGTTGTTGACTTGGTTCGGGTAGTCGGTGCGGCCGGTTGCAATGATCGCGTCGCTGCGGACTTCAAGCACCTCCTCGGGCATGATTTCAGGCGTCGGGTTGGCGAGCGCGAAGATCATCGGATTCGGTGCCATCGCAGCGACCATGTGCGGCTTCAGCACGCCGCCGGCAGACAGGCCGAGGAAGATGTCAGCGCCCTTCATCACGTCGCCCAGCGTGCGCTGGTCGGTCTTCTGAGCGAAGAAGATTTTGTCTTCGTCCATCAACTCGACGCGGCCTTCATAGACCACGCCGGCCAGGTCAGTGACCCAAATGTTCTCGCGCGGCAGGCCGAGCTTGACGAGCAAGCCGAGGCAGGCGAGCGCCGCGGCTCCTGCACCCGACGTGACGAGCTTGACCTCGGTGATCTTCTTGCCGCTGACCTTCAAACCATTGAGAAGCGCCGCGCCGACGACGATCGCCGTGCCGTGCTGATCGTCGTGGAACACCGGGATCTTCATCCGGGCCCGCAGCGCGCGTTCCACATAGAAGCAATCGGGTGCTTTGATGTCTTCGAGGTTGATGCCGCCGAAAGTCGGCTCGAGCGCAGCGATCAGGTCGACCAGCTTCTCGAGGTTTTTCTCGTCGACCTCGATGTCGAACACATCGATGCCGGCGAACTTCTTGAACAGCACACCCTTGCCTTCCATCACCGGCTTGGCGGCCAGCGGACCGATATCGCCCAGCCCCAACACGGCGGTGCCGTTGGTGATGACGGCCACCAGATTGCCGCGCGCCGTGTAGCGAAACGCATTGGCCGGATCGGCGACGATCTCTTCGCAGGCCGAGGCCACGCCGGGCGAATAAGCCAGCGCCAGATCGCGCTGGTTGACCATCTGCTTGGTCGCGGCGATGGCGATCTTGCCCGGCGTCGGAAACTCGTGGTATTCGAGCGCTGCGCGCCGCAGCTCGGCGGCCTTTTGTTCGGAGGTGGACATGTGCTTGTCTCGCTGGTTTGGCGGCTTTGGTGGGCGCTGAAATTCATTGTAGGAGTGAAGAACCCGGCCAAATCACCTGCTTCGAGCAGCCGGGATAATCGGCGCTCGGCATTTGCCGCGCACGTCGCCGAAGGCTTTGTGAATTCACCGATTCCCGCCGCAGTGCTCGGCGAGTTCGACCTGATTGCGCGCTACTTCACGCGTTCGGTCAAGCGCGCGGCGCTCGGCGTGGGCGACGACTGCGCGCTCTTCGCGCCATCCGCCGGGATGCAACTCGCGGTGTCATCTGACATGTTGGTTGAGGGCCGCCACTTCCTCTCGACCGTCGCGCCCGAGCGGCTCGGCCACAAGGCTTTGGCCGTCAACCTGAGCGATCTGGCCGCCTGCGGCGCAAAGCCAATCGGCTTCACGCTCGCGCTGGCCTTGCCGCGCATCGACGAGCGCTTTCTCGATGGCTTTGCACGCGGCTTGCTGGCGCTCGCGGATCAACACGATTGCGAGCTGATCGGCGGCGACACGACCCAAGGCCCATTGAACCTTTGCATCACCGTGTTTGGCGAAGTGCCGGCTGGCCGCGCTTTGCTGCGCGATGGCGCAAGAGCGGGCGACGAGATCTTCGTCAGCGGCACGCTCGGCGATGCGCGCCTCGCGCTCGAAGTTTTTCGCGGCGGCGCAGCACTCGATGGCGCGAGTTTTGATTTGGTCCGGCAGGCGATGGAGACGCCGCAGCCGCGCGTGGCGCTCGGCCTGGCGTTGGTCGGCATCGCGACGAGTGCGATCGACATTTCCGACGGCCTGCTCGGCGACCTCGGCCACATCCTGCGGCGATCGGGCGTGGGCGCGACGCTTGCCGTCGATGAAGTTCCGCGCAGCGCGGTGCTCGCTGCGCAGCCGGTGCCGCTGCAGCGCGAGTTCACGCTTGCCGGTGGCGATGACTACGAGCTCGTTTTCACCGCGCCAGCCAGCCGCTCCGATGCGGTGTTAGCGGCAGCGCACCGAGCGGGCGTTGGCGTGACGCGAATTGGCCGCATCGACGCGGAGCTCGGTCTGCGCTTGGTCGATTCGAACGCCGCTGCAGTCGCCAATCACTTCAGCTCATTCGATCACTTCAAGTCATGAGCGCGCTGCCCACCATCAACCCGCCGGTAGCTGGCGCGCCGCGCAAGGCGACCTGGCGTTTCATGTTTTCGCATCCCGCGCATCTGATCGCGCTCGGCTTTGGCAGCGGGCTCTCGCCGGTTGCGCCGGGAACAGTCGGTACGCTTTGGGCCTGGGTGGCTTTCCTCGTGTTGCAGCCGCGCCTGAGTGATCCGCAGTGGGCCATGCTGCTGGCGGGCGGTGTGTTGGTCGGTTGGTGGGCCTGCACCGTGACCGCGCGCCACATGGCAGTGGCCGACCCCGGCGCCATCGTCTGGGATGAAGTGCTGGCCTTCTGGCTCGTGCTTTGGCTGGTCACACCGGCAAGTCTTTGGGCACAAGCCGTCGCGTTTTTGCTTTTTCGCTACTTCGATGCCGCCAAACCGGGCCCAGTGGCTTGGGCCGATGAGCGATTCAAAGGCCGGCGCGGCGAGCCGATCGGCTGGGCGCAGGGCTTTGGCATCTTGTTCGATGACGGCGTGGCGGCGCTCTGCAGCCTGATCGTGATTGCGCTCTGGAGGTTTTGATGAACAGCTTCGATCCTGCCGTGCTGGCGCTGGCGGACGCGCTGCGCACCCGTGGCTTTCGCATCGCGACGGCCGAGTCGTGCACCGGCGGTTTGATTGCAGCGGCGTGCACGGCGGTGGCCGGCTCGAGCGACTGGTTTGAACGCGGTTTCGTCACCTACTCGAACGACGCGAAGACCGAACTGCTCGGCGTTGACGCGGATTTGATTGCGAGCGTCGGGGCGGTCAGTGCTGAGGTTGCGCGGGCGATGGCAGAAGGCGCTTTGCATCATTCGCCGGCCGACTTGGCGGTGGCCGTTACCGGCATCGCTGGGCCGGGCGGGGCCACGCCGGGCAAGCCGGTGGGGACGGTTTGGCTCGCGTTGGTGCGGCGCGGGAGTGCGGCGACGGCCGAGTTGCTTCAGTTGCAAGGCGACCGGGCGCAGGTTCGCGAGCAAACCGTCGCCATCGCGCTGCAGCGGCTCCGCGAAGCCGCCCTTCGCTGATTTCCCTGCGCGACCAGCCGGGCGCATGGCAATCCTCGTCGCAGCCGACTTTGACGCTGAGGCGTGGGCCGCCTGGTGGCCGCACCTCAAGGCTGCGCTGCCCGGCGAGCAACTCGTGCGCAATGCGAGTGCGTGCGCGCCAGAGACGATCGAGATGGCGATCGTCGCCAATCCGCCACCGCGGGCTTTGGCAGGCTTGCCGGCGCTGCGGTTGATTCAATCGCTTTGGGCCGGTGTTGATGGCTTGCTGGCCGACGCGAGCGTGCCGACTGACGTGCCGCTGGCGCGCATGGTGGATCCCGCGATGAGCGCATCGATGGCCGAGACCGCGGTGTGGGCGGCGCTGAGCTGGCAGCGCGGCTTCTTCTCGTATGCCGCGCAACAGCGCAAGCGGCATTGGCAAGCGCTCGCAGGGCGGCGGGCCGAAGACGTTCGCATCGCCGTGCTCGGCCTGGGCCAGATGGGGCGATGCACCGCGCAAGCCTTGTTGCGACAGGGCTACAGGGTGAGTGGCTGGAGCCGAAGCGGCTTGCCTCTTGAGGGTGTGCAGACTTTCTCGGGCCAAGCCGAGCTGAGCGCGGTGTTGGCCGCAGCCGATGTCGTCATCAACCTGCTGCCGCTGACGCCCGATACATGGGAGATGTTCGATGCGCAACGGCTGTCGCAATTGCCGCGCGGCGCCTGCTTCGTCAACGTGGGCCGAGGCGCGCAGCTGGTCGAGCCTGCCCTGATTGCCGCCTTGGATGCGGGCCAGCTTTCGCATGCCGTGCTCGATGTCTTTGCGACGGAGCCGCTGCCACGTGACCACCCGTTCTGGACGCACCCGAACATCACGGTGCTGCCCCATGTGGCCGCGCCGACCGACGCGCGCAGCGCCGCCCGTTTGGCAGCGGAAAACATCGTGGCGCTTCGTGCGGGCCGGCCGCTGGCGAACTTGGTTGATCGCCGCCGCGGCTATTGAAACGCGACGAGCCGGCGAGGTCTCGGGCGGCGCACGCACAGCGAGCACAGCGCGCTCAACTGTCTCAAGCCGTGAGCGCGAGCCTCAACGTGCCGGCGCTCGATTTGCGTGCCGCGCTGGCGACCACCCGCTCGCACACCATCAGCACCAGGCGCTGCAAGCCGTCCCAGGGGTCGACCGGCCAATCGGCGTGCCGCAGGCCTTTGACCAGGCCATCGCAGACCTGCGCGGCATCGAGCAGTTGTGCGACCGCAGCGTCGCTCAAGTTGGGCACGGCGCGCTCGAACAAGCGCTCTTTCGGGCCCCACACCCGGGCTTCGCGCAGCGCCATCGGCAGTGGCTTGCCAGCCGAGACGGCGTCCTTCACGCGTTTCAAACCGCGAATGTCTTCGGCCAGCGTCCAGTGCACCAAGACCGCAGCCTCGCCTTCGGCCTGCAAGCCGCTGAGCATGCGCACAGCCCGCGCGGCTTGGCCGGCGAGCACGGTCTCGCCGAGCTTGAAGACGTCGTAGCGGGCCACATTTCCCACCGCTCCTTCGATCTGCTCCAGCGTCAGCGGCCCCGCGGGGTAGAGCAGGCCGAGCTTCTGGATTTCTTGGTGGGCCGCGAGCAGGTTGCCCTCCACGCGGTCGGCAAAAAACGCCAAGCTGCGTTGCCCCGGCTCGCCGTCTTCCACACGCTGCTGCTGTGCAGCGAGGCGCTGCGCCAGCCACTGCGGCAAAGCTTTGCGATCGATGCCGTCGACACGGATGGTCGCGCCGGCCGCATCGAGCGCCAGGAACCAGGCGCTGCTTTGCTGCGTGCGGTCCAGCCGCGGCAGCTGAACCAGCGTGACGACGTCATCGCTCGGGCTCGCGGTGATCGTCTGGCAATAGCGCTGCAAGGCCTCTGATCCGTCCTTCCCGGGCTTGCCCGAGGGAATGCGGATCTCGATCAGCTGGCGATCGGCAAAGAGGCTCAAGGCTTGTGCCGAGCCGAGCAGGCTGCTCCAGTCGAAGTGCGCGCCGGCCACCGTATGCACCTGGCGCTCGGTGCAGCCTGCAGCGCGGGCGGCGGTGCGAATCGCATCGCCGGCTTCCTGGGCCAAGAGCGGCTCGTCGCCCCAGACGGTGTAGAGCGGGCGCAAGCCTTTCTGCAAATGAGCGGCGAGTTGTTCGGCGCGCAGGTTCATCGCGTTCAGAACGACTGCAAGGTCGACAGACGGCGCAACACCTGGGCGACGATGTCGCTCTGCATCGCGCGGTAGAGAAAAGCCTCTTCCTGCTCTTTGGCGAGCGCCACGCTCTCGGAATAGCTGAGGTCGCGCGTCAGCAGAATTTCGCTCGACGGGATCAGCTCTTTGCCCGCCGGTGTGCGCAGCTGAAAGCTGAACCGCAAGCGCAGCTGAAACTCGCGCACTTGGCCGGCACTGGTCGACGCGACGACGCTCTTCTCGCGCGCATCGCCAAGCGCCTCAAGCACCACCTCCGCCTTGGCGGCGGACTCGACAACGATCGTCGTCGTGCTGGCGTTGATGCTCGCCTCGAGTTCCTCTGCAATCGGGGATCGTGGCTTGAAGCCGACCAACTGGATCGTGCGGAACCGCAGCTCCGGTGCGCGCCGCAGTTCAAATCCGCAGGCCGAGACCCACAGCGCAGCCGGAGCAACGAGCAGCGCGCGACGGCGAACCATCAAACGACGATGTTGACCAAGCGCCCAGGCACCACGATCACTTTCTTCGGCTTCTTGCCTTCGGCGAACTTGATGAAGTCGGCGCTGGCGAGGGCAGCAGCTTCAATCGCGGCTTTGTCGGCGGCGGCCGCGACCTTGATCGCACCGCGCAGCTTGCCGTTGACCTGAAGCATGAGTTCGATCTCGGCCTGGATCAGCGCGGCTTCATCAACCTGCGGCCAAGGCGCGTCGAGCAGACTGCCGTGGGCCTTGGCGAAGCCGAGCTCGTTCCACAACGCATCGGCGATGTGGGGCGCCGCGGGATAGAGCGCGCGGATCAGGATGCCGCTGCCTTCGCGCAAGGCTGCAGCGTCGGCGGGCGTCGAAGGGTCGATCTGCGCGGCCTCGAGTGCATTGAGCAACTTCATCGCGCCAGACACCACCGTGTTGTACTGAAGGCGGTCGTAGTCGTGGCTGATCTGGCGCAGCAGCACATGGACCTCGCGCCGCAGCTGGCGCGCGCCCTCACTCAAGCCGTGGGTGTCAGCTGGCGCAGCGCCGATGAGCTCCGAATTTTTGACGCCGAATGCCCACAAGCGCCGCAGGTAGCGATAGGCGCCTTCTGCGCCCGAATCGGACCAGGCCGCACTTTGATCCGGCGGGCCGGCGAACATCGAGAAGAGGCGCGCGCTGTCAGCGCCAAAGCGGGCGATGATGTCGCGCGGCTCGACCACGTTGTTCTTCGACTTCGACATCTTCTCGATGCCGCCGAGCATCACGGGCAAGCCGTCGGCGCGCGCCGTGGCCGACACCGGCGCGCCCTTGTCGTCGTGGCGAATATCGACTTCGCTCGGATAGAACCAGCGGCGCTTGCCGTCAGCGTCTTCGCGGTAGAACGATTCGTTCAGCAGCATGCCCTGGGTGAACAGCTTGGTGAATGGCTCGCCTTGCTTGATGAGGCCGCAGTCGCGCATCGCTTTGGTCCAGAAGCGCGCGTAGAGCAAGTGCAACACAGCGTGCTCAATACCGCCGATGTATTGGTCCATCGGCATCCAGTAGTCCTGGCGGGCGTCGACCATCGCCTCCGTGCTGTCTGGGCAGCAATAGCGCATGAAATACCAAGACGAATCGACGAAGGTATCCATCGTGTCGGTTTCGCGCTTTGCCGCTGCGCCGCATGTCGGGCAAGCGACGTTCAAGAACGCCGCATGCTTGTTGAGCGGGTTGCCCGAGCCGTCAGGGATCAGGTCTTCGGGCAGCAGCACCGGCAAGTCCTTCTCAGGCACAGGCACTGAGCCGCAGGCGTCGCAATGAATGATCGGGATTGGCGTGCCCCAGTAGCGTTGGCGGCTAATGCCCCAATCGCGCAGGCGCCAAGTGGTTTGCTTTCCGCCAAGGCCACGGTGGGTGAGTGCGAGTGCCACCGCATCGATCGCGGCGGGGAAGCTCATGCCGCTGTAGATGTCGGAGTTGATCGTGACGCTGCGCTCGCCAGTCAGATCTTTCTCGCCGTACCAAGCCTGCCAGTGGTCATAGGTGAAGTGCGGCTCGTCGTCGAAGTGAACGACTTGCAGGATGTCGATGCCGTATTTCTTCGCGAACGCAAAGTCGCGCTCGTCGTGTGCCGGAACGCCCATGACCGCGCCGTCGCCGTAGCTCATGAGCACATAGTTGCCGACCCACACCTGCACCGGCTCGTGCGTCAGCGGGTGCGAGACGAAGATGCCAGTCGCGATGCCTTTCTTTTCCTGCGTTGCAAGCTCGGCTTCGGTGGTGCCGCCGGCTTTGCAGGCCTCGATGAACGCCGCCACGGCGGGGTCTCGCTCTGCAGCGTGCGCGGCCAATGGATGCTCCGGTGCGACGGCGCAGAACGTGACACCCATGATCGTGTCGGCGCGGGTCGTGAAGACCCAGAGCTTGCCGGCTTGGATGGGCTGACCATCGGCGCCGTGAATGTTGTGTGTGAAGGCAAAGCGCACGCCTTCGCTCTTGCCGATCCAGTGCTCCTGCATCAAGCGCACGCGCTCGGGCCAACCATGCAAGTAATCGGGATGCGCAGGCTCGGCAACGTTGGCGAGCAACTCGTCAGCGTATTGCGTGATGGCGAGGTAGTAGCCCGGGATCTCACGCTTCTCGACAATCGCGCCACTGCGCCAGCCGCGGCCGTTTTCGACTTGCTCGTTGGCCAGCACGGTCTGATCGACCGGGTCCCAGTTGACGATTTGCGTCTTGCGGTAGGCAATGCCTTTCTCGAGCATCTTCAAGAAGAACCATTGGTTCCACTTGTAGTAGCTCGGATCGCAGGTGGCGATCTCGCGCGACCAGTCGATCGCCAGGCCCAAAGGCTGCATCTGCGCCTTCATGTCGGCGATGTTGGCGCGGGTCCATGCGGCCGGCGGGATGTTGTTGGCCATCGCCGCGTTCTCGGCGGGCAAGCCAAAGGCATCCCAGCCCATTGGCATCAGCACGTTCATGCCCTTCATGCGCAACTGGCGCGTGAGCATGTCGTTGATGGTGTAGTTGCGCACATGGCCCATGTGCAGCTTGCCACTGGGGTACGGCAGCATGGAGCACGCGTAGTATTTGCCCAGCGGTTTGTGGGGGGTGTCGTGGTTTTCAACGCGGTAGGCGTCGCTGGCAGTCCAGTGGGTTTGCGCAGATTGTTCAACTGCTGTGTGATCGTATTTTTCTTGCATGGCTCACGTTAAGGGCTAATTTATAAAAATGGATTCTTGATCAACAGCGAGCCACCGCCAAACTGCGCCGGAATTTGCACGGTCAATCCATGCTGCATGTCTTCAGAGTTGAGTACATCACAGCGCATTTGCGCAGCTGCTGCAACAATATTGGCGTCGTCTATGTGAATGTTGTAGCGCTGCACCAAATGAAGCGCTAACTGGTGCGTGGCCTGATTGAGTTCGCACACCTTGCAGATGCTTTGCAAGGTATGGCTGAGATCAGCAATATCTGACCACGGCATGCGGCGCTTGGCTTTCAGCACATTGGCAAATTCATTGAGCACTTGCACGCTGATCACGCAGTCTTGAGCAAGTAAGGCTTCTACCCGCTCTGCAAACGGATGCTCGTCCACCCAATAGACCAACACATTGGTGTCAAGAAAAATACTCACGACAAGCTGGGAGGGTTAGCCGCGCGAGTTGGCTTCTGCCCGATCAAATTTCC
>JAYWGR010000030.1:0-10360 GCA_043778145.1 Rhizobacter sp. | reverse complement strand
CCGGAGCGCGACTCGGTGGTCACCAAGGCTGCCAGCACTCAACATACTCAGCAGATGGCTGCGTAACTGAAGCGACAACTACCTTGACGCGCGCCGGGTGCGCAGCGATCAGCTCACGGCAATCAACTCCGGGCACTTGCCACGAACAGTTGCAATGCCGGCGCACGACCAATGCCTTTCGCCCACTGCATCACGGGAACACCGCACGTTGACAAGTAACCGTGCGTGTCGCGGTGACGGCTACACCGATACATTGAGACCACCCGCAAGCAGGCGTAGACACAACTCAATTGTCAATGCGCTGTGAACCTTGTTCGTCAAAAAAATCATCAAAGGGCGACCATGAAAAAGACATTGATATTTGCAGGCATACTGGCTTTGAGCATGTCTCAAGCCAATGCTCAGATCAAAGGAGCAGGGTCCAGCTTCGCCGCCAATCTCTATTCGAGTTGGAGTCAAGTGGCGGGCAATGCGAGCGATCCACCGATGGAATACGAACCCATCGGGTCCAGTGGCGGGGTGAAAGCGGCGCAGGATAGAAGCGTTGATTTCGGCGCCTCCGACCGGCCTTTGTCACGCACATTGCTCGATCAGGCGGGGCTGGTCCAGTTTCCCACTGCGATCGGTGGCGTTGTGCTTGTCACCAATGTTCCAGGCATTCCGAGCGGCAAGATCAAGCTCGATGGGGAGTCGCTTGCCGCTATTTACATGGGCCGCATCAAGCAATGGAATGACCCCATGCTCAAGGCACTCAATCCCGAGCTGACACTGCCTGCCATTGCGGTCACGCCAGTATTTCGCTCCGAGGGCTCCGGAACGTCTTTCGCGCTGACAACCTACTTGTCAAAGCTCAGTGCCCAATTCAAAACCTCAGTCGGTGCTACTTCCAACTTCAATGTCGCCAGCGGCAAGGCTGCCAAGAAATCGGACGACGTGGCCAACGCAGTGCGTGACACGACAGGCGCCATTGGCTATGTCGACTACTCGTATGCAAGCAATCACGGCCTGCAATCTGCGCAGATGAAGAACCAATGGGGCAACTTTGTCAGCGCAGGTGGCGAGTCAATTCAGCTTGCCATGCGATCTGCCGACTGGGTGAAGCTGCTGATCGACCAAGACCCGACCTTCGAGATGGATCTGACCGATGCCGGCTGCCCCCAGTGTTGGCCAATTGCGAGTGCAACTTACATCCTCGTGCCACTGAAGGGCCGCAACGGAAACAGTGTGCGCGTGTTGGAGTTTTTCGAGCAGGCCTTGCTGCAGGGCGATGAAGCCGCCATCAAGAAGGGCTACGTGCCGCTACCGGGACGCGCCAAGAACATGATCTCGGTGGCCATTCGCCGTTGGTATGCGTCGCTCGACAAAGCCGGCGCCGGCCGGTCGCCGCGTCGCTCGCAAGATGAGCAACGACCGAACGTCGTCGCTGCGCTCTGACCGACGCCGCCACGCACAGACGCTCGCACTCGCCGCCACCCGCGGCCTGAGAAAACACCGGCTCACTGTGCCATCGATGGCGTCAGTCGGCCTCGCGAAGAATCAAAAGCGGGCAACTGCGCTTCGCAGTGTCAATGCGCGCCGCCTGCGTCAACCGCCGCGCCGAGCTGCGGCTTGGCAAGCCAGATCACGCCGATCAGCACGAAGAACAGCACGGCCGAGATGTAGAACACATCGGTCACGGCCATCGTGTAGGCCTGCTGGTCGATCATGCGGTTCAAGTTGGCCGCGACCTGCTCGCTCGTGAAGCCGCTGGCCATCCACTGGCCGGTGATCTGCGTGGCGGCACTGTTGCCGGTGTTGATGGCCTCGGCGAGCTGCGCGTGATGCAGCGACGCCCGGTTCTCCCAGAGCGTGGTGAAGAGTGAGGTGCCGACTGCGCCCGCCGTGATCCGCACGAAGTTCGAGAGGCCCGATGCGGAAGGGATTCGGTCGGGCGTGAGCCCCGAGAACACGATCGCCTGCAACGGCACGAAGAAGAAAGCCATCGCCGCGCCTTGCAGCACGCTTGGCAACACGATGGTCCAGAAGTCGGCCTGCGCGTTGAAGTTCGAGCGCATCCACAGGATCGCGCCGAAGCCGATGAACGACACGGTGGCGAGCTTGCGCGGATCAATTTTGCTGACGTTCTTGCCCACCCACGGCGACAGCAGAATCGCCAGCACGCCCACCGGCGCCGTGGCCAGCCCGGCCCATGTGGCGGTGTAGCCCATGTACTGCTGCAGCCACAGCGGCAGCAGCACCACGTTGCCGAAGAAGAGACCGTAGGCGATCGAAAGCGACATCGTGCCGGTCAGGAAGTTGCGCCGCATGAAGAGCCGCAAGTCGACGACCGGGTGCTTCTCGGTCAGCTCCCAGGCCAGGAAGAACAGGAACGCCACGACCGACACGACAGCCAGCGTGACGATCTCGCCGGAGTTGAACCAGTCGAGCTCCTTGCCTTTGTCGATCATGATTTGCATCGCGCCGACGAAGAGCACGAGCAGCACAAGGCCCACCACATCGAGCGGCACGCGCCTCGGGCCCGGGTCACGCTTGTGGTAGATCGACCAGGTCAGCCCCGCTGCGAACAGGCCCACGGGGATGTTGATGTAGAAGATCCAGGGCCAGGAGATGTTGTCGGTGATCCAGCCGCCGAGCAGCGGGCCTGCCACCGGGGCGACCAGCACTGTCATCGCCCACATCGCCATGGCGGTGCCGGCTTTGGCCTTCGGGTAGCTCGCCAGCAGAAGCGTTTGCGACAGCGGAATCATCGGCCCGGCCACAAAGCCTTGCAGCACGCGGAACGCAATCAACACGCCGATGTTGGGCGCGAGGCCGCAAAGCCATGAGGCGATGACGAACAGCAAGATGCTCGCCGTGAAGAGCCGCACTTGGCCGAAGCGCTGCGTGAGCCAGCCGGTGAGCGGCACCGAGATGGCGTTGGCGACCGCAAACGAAGTGATGACCCAAGTGCCCTGCGAGGTGCTCACGCCCAAGTCGCCCGAGATCGCCGAGATCGATACGTTGGCGATCGAGGTATCGAGCACATTCATGAAGGTCGCCAGCGACAGCGCGACCGTACCGAGCGCAAGCTGGCCGCCAGTCAGCGGCGGGAAGCTCGCACCCTTCGCTGGCGCAGGCGGCGCCGGGGGAGGTGCTTGCGGGCTCGTCGGCTCGCCGGCAGATGCTGCAATCGTGGACATCGTTCTGACCTTGCGGAGTTGGCCGCGGGTTACTTCACCTGGACAGCATCGTGCGCATCCGCCACGTGCGCCGCGAGCTTGGCCGGCATCGCGCCGAGCACGGCCGATGGTGACGACGCACGGGCGGTCGGCGCGGCATCGGTCTTGGTGATGCGCCCGCCATTGGCGACGATGATCTTGCGCACTTCAGCATCGGCCGCGGTGTTGAGCTGATCGAACACCTTGGTCTCGGCCACCGCGGAGTTGCGCGAGCCATCGGCCAGCATCGGGCCATCGGTCTTGCTGATGTCGACCTTGGCATCCATCGAGAGGCCCACCCGCAGCGGGTGCTCGGTGAGCTCCTTCGGATCGAGCGAGATGCGCACCGGTACGCGCTGAACCACCTTGATCCAGTTGCCGGTGGCGTTTTGTGCCGGCAGCAGCGCAAAGGCCGCGCCAGTGCCTGCGCCCAAGCCCTCGATCACGCCGTGGTAATCCACCTTCTTGCCGTACACATCAGCCGCGAGGTTCACGGTTTGGCCGATGCGCAAGTTGCGCAGTTGGCTCTCTTTGAAGTTCGCCTCGATCCAGACTTGGTTGAGCGCAATGACCGACATCAACGGCGTGCCCGCCGCCACGCGCTGGCCGAGCTGCACGCTGCGTTTGGCCACGAAGCCATCGACCGGCGCGAGCAAATCAGCGCGCTTCAAGCCGAGGTACGCCTCGCGCACGCGGGCCGCGGCGCGCAGCACATTCGGGTGCTGGTCGATCGCCACGCCATCGGTCAGCGTCTGGTTCGAGGTGAGTTGCTCGCGCGCTGCGAGCACGGCCGATTGCGCAGCCGCCACGCCGCTCTTGGCGACCGCCACTTGCGCGGTGACGTGGTTGAACTCTTCCTTGCCAACTGCGCCGGTGTTGAGCAGCGGCGCGCGGCGGCTCACATCGTCTTGGGCGCGAATCAGCTCGCTCTGAGCGCGCGCCGTGTCAGCCTCGCGCAGGGCGATCTGCGCCTTCAAGGTGCTGTTGTTGGCGAACAGGGTGCGCACTTCACGCACGGTTTGCGCCAACTGCGCTTCGGCCTGATCGAGCGCGACTTGCGCATCCGCCGGGTCGAGCTTCACGAGCAATTGGCCGGCCTTGACGTGGTCGGTGTCATCGGCATTGATGGCAACCACCGTGCCGCCGACCTGCGGCGTCAGCTGAACGACGTTGCCTTGCACGTAGGCGTTGTCGGTCGACTCAAAGTGGTTGAGCACCATCGCCCAGTACGCGCCATACGCGATGCCGCCCACGACGACTGCCGCAGCCACCGCGGTGAGCGCCTTCCTGCGGGCTGGATTGCGGGCGGGCGCGTTCGCGTCGGCGTTGGGTCCTTCGGTTTTCACGGGGGCGTTCATGAGTGTTCTCCTGGCTTCATCTTGTCGGCGTTCTGCTCAGCGAGCTGGTCCGCATCGGTGGCCGCATAGCCACCGCCGAGCGCGCGGATCAAGGCGACTTGGCTGTCGAGCGCGCGGGCTTTCAATTCGGTGCTGAGCCGGCGCTGGCTCAGCACGTTCGTCTCGGCACTGAGCACGACGAGGTAGGTGCCGATGCCCGCCTTGTAGCGCTGCGTGGCGAGGTCATAGGCTGACTCGGCTGCAGCCGCCGCACGCACCTGTTCTTGCTGCTGCCGCGCGATCGATTGCAACGAGCTGATCTGATCGGCCACATCGTGCACGGCATCGATGACAGCGCTGTTGTAGCTCTCGATCGCGCCATCAAGGTCAGCGGTCTTGCCGCGCAGATTGGCGCGCAGCCGGCCCGAATCAAAGATCGGCAAGCGGATGGCGGGGCCCACGCCGTATTGCTCGCTGCCGGACTTGATCAGGTTGTCGAACCCGATGCTGGCGAAGCCAGCGAACGCGGTGAGGTTGATGTTTGGATAGAACTGCGCCTTCGCGCTCGCCACATCTTTCGTCGCGGCTTCAACGCGCCAGCGCGCGGCGGCAATGTCAGCGCGGCGGCCGATCAGATCGGCCGGCACCGCGGCGGGCAGCGGCACGGCTTGCACGCTGGTGAGCGCGGGCGCCAAGCCATCGAGCGCATTCGGTGCCTGCGCGGTGAGTGCGGCGAGCGCGTGGCGCGTGAGGCTGATTTGCTCGTCGAACTGCTCGATCTGCTGGCGCGACTCGGGCAATGCGCCCTCGCCTTGCCGCAGCTCGACGTTGGTGTCGAGCCCGCCTTGCACGCGCTGGCGGATCAGGCCCAGAGTTTCGTCGCGCTGAGCGAGGGAGCGCTCTGCCACCGCGCGCTGCTCGATCAACCGCGCGAGCTGCACATAGCTGCGCGCCACGTTGCTCGCAAGCAGCACGCGCGCGGCTTGCACATCGGCCTCGGCAGCACGCTGCGTGCCGACTGCAGCTTCAATCGCGGCGCGGTTGCGGCCGAAGAAATCGAGCTCCCACGAGGCCGTGAGCTGCAGCGTGCCGGTGTTGAGAATCGCGCCACCGAGCGGCGGCGGGTAGATGCTGTTGCCGCTGAAGCGCTGGCGCGTGAGATCGAGCCCGCCGTTGAGCTGCGGGCCATCGCCAGCTTGATTGGCTGACACGGCCGCTTGCGCACGAGCGAGCCGAGCCTGAGCGACCTTCAAGCTCGGGTTGCCGGCGACGGTGCGCTCCACCAAGTCGTTCAAAGCCGGGTCGTTGAACGACCGCCACCAATCGGCAGCAACGGCTGGCGTGGTGGGGGCGGCAGCGTCGAGGCCGACGCTGATCGCCGGCAAGGGCTGCGCCGTGGGCGCGATGCCGGCGCTGCTCGCGCAGCCAGCGAGCGTCAACACCAGCGTTGACGCCACGGCCACCGCCATGGCGGTGAGTGTGGTGAGCTGCGCGCGGCAGTCGGCGATGGCGTCGCTTCTGTCGGGTGCAGCGTCGTTCGTCGCTTCGTTCATCGATTTGTTCGTCGATTCATTCGGGCTCATGGTGGTGAAGTCGTCCATCGTGAAACGGGAGGCATCGGTCGGAGTGAGTTCAGCTGGCATCGCGCAACGCCTCTCCGGTCTCGAGCATGCGGTTGAGGTAACCCTTGAGCGCCAGCCATTCGGCTTTCGAGAAGCCCGCCAGATGCAGGTTGAGCACTTCGCACAACACGCCCGGCACGGCGACGATTGCGGCCTCGCCTTCGGGCGTCAGCTCCACCCGGACGACGCGGCGGTCATCGGTGCAGCGCACCCGGCGGCACAGGCCCTTTTTCTCGAGGCGATCGAGCAGCCGTGTCATCGCACCTGCATCAACCGATTGCCAGCGTGCGAGCTCGGCCACCGTGGCCGCGCCGGTTTTCTTGATGCGCAGCAGCGGGCCCCACTGGGCGCTGGTCAGATCGTGGAGCTCGAGCCGTTTGTCGACCTGCGCCACGATCGACATGACCACGCGCTTCATCAAGTAGCCAACGCTCGCATCAGCCGCGTAGTGCTCGGCGTCATAGAAGCCGCAGCCGCCCTCATCCAGCTTCGGCTGGGTTTCGGCGGCTGTGGCTGGGAGGGCTTTCGTGTCAGGGTTCACACCTAGACAATAGATGCCTAGGCAGTAATTGTCAAGGCTTGTTCTCTCGCGCTCGTCTCCTACACTTGGCAAATGCCCAGCGAATCATTGACCCGCCCCACCCCCGCCCCCGCCAACCCCGTCACGAAACCAGCCGTTGACCCCGCGCCGCAAGCGCCTAAGGCGCGCAACGTGCGTTCGCTCTCGGGGCTCGGCCCGTTTCTCGTGCCCTACCGCGGGCGGATCGCGCTGGCGCTGATGTTTCTCGTGCTGTCCGCGGGGAGCACGCTGGTGTTCCCTGTGGCGCTCAAATCGTTGATCGACCAAGGCCTCGTCTCGGCCGAGCCCGGCGCGCGCGTGATGGCGCTGCGCGAACACTTTTTCGCGCTCTTTGGCGTGGGCGCGGCGCTCGGCGTGTTCTCCGCTTTGCGCTTTTATGCGGTGAGCTGGCTCGGCGAGCGCGTGACGGCCGACTTGCGCAACGCGGTCTACGCCCACGTCGTTCGGCAAAGCCCGGAGTTCTTCGAGACCACCCAAACCGGCGAGGTGTTGTCGCGTTTGACGACCGACACCACGCTCGTGCAAACCGTCGTCGGCTCCAGCCTCTCGATGGGCCTGCGCAACGCCGTGCTCGGCCTTGGCGCGATGACGATGCTCATCATCACCAACCCGTATGTGATGACGCAGGTGCTCGGCATTCTCATCATCGTCGTGCTGCCGAGCCTCTACTTCGGCCGCCGGGTGCGCAAGCTCAGCCGCGCCAGCCAAGACCGTGTGGCCGATTCGAGCGCCATCGCCGCCGAGGTGCTGAACGCGATTCCGGTCGTGCAAAGCTACGTGCAGGAAACGCGCGAAGCGCAGCGCTTCACCACCTCCACCGAGAACGCCTTTGGCACCGCCATCAAGCGCACACGGATGCGCGCGGTGTTGGTCGGCTTCATCATCACCGCCACCTTCGGTGCGCTGCTTTGGGGCCTCTACCAAGGCACGCAAGCCGTGGTTCGCGGCGACATCAGCGCCGGCCACCTCGGCCAAACGGTGGTCTACGTGATCATTCTTGTGAGCAGCGTGGCGGTGCTTTCCGAGGTCTACGGCGACTTGCTGCGCGCAGCCGGTGCCACCGAGCGATTGATGGAGCTGCTTTCGCTGCGCTCATCCATCGCCTCACCGCTGCAGCCGGCGGCGCTCGCGCCCACGCGCGGCGGCTCATCGGTTCGCCTGCAAGACGTGACCTTCCGCTACCCGTCGCGCCCGCAGCACCCGACGCTCTCGCACTTCGATCTGGCCGTGAACCCCGGCGAAACCGTGGCGCTGGTCGGCCCGAGCGGTGCGGGCAAGAGCACGGTGTTTCAGCTGCTGCTGCGCTTCTACGACGTGGCCTCGGGCGACGTGCTGCTCGACGGCGTGCCCATCCGCCAACTCGCGCTTGAGAGCTTGCGCGCCCGCATCGGCATCGTGCCGCAAGACAGCGTGATCTTCTCGGCCAACGCGATGGAGAACATCCGCTACGGCCGGCCCGAGGCGAGCGATGGCGACGTGATCGCGGCCGCCAAAGCCGCCTTCGCCCATGACTTCATCACCGCCTTGCCCGAGGGTTACCAAACCTTCCTCGGCGAACGAGGCGTGCGACTCTCAGGCGGCCAGCGGCAGCGCATCTCGATTGCCCGCGCCATGCTGAAGAACCCGCCGCTCTTGCTGCTCGATGAGGCAACGAGCGCGCTCGACGCCGAAAGCGAGCGCATGGTGCAAGCCGCACTCGAATCAGCGATGAAAGACCGCACCACGCTCGTCATCGCTCACCGCCTGGCGACCGTGCAGCGTGCTGACCGCATCGTCGTGCTCGAAGCTGGGCAGATCGTTGAGACTGGCACGCATGCATCGCTCATCGCCGCTGGCGGGCTTTACTCGCGCTTGGCCGCTTTGCAGTTCGACCGCTGATGGCTGAGCGCCGGCCAGGCGCGGCGCTGTAGGCATTGCCTGACAGCGCAGTGAGCCGCAGTCCGATGGCTGCCCGCCCGTGGGCAGCCGAATACTCGAAGGCTGGCCGACCAGCGCGCCACTCTTTCGAGGAACTGCAATGAACATTCACACCACGCCTTTTTTCCGCGCCACAACTTGCAGCCTTGCGGTGGCGGCGCTGCTCATCACCGGTTGCGCTGACATGAGCGAGCGCCAAAAAGGCACTGCGGTGGGCGCTGGCACCGGCGCCGCAGCCGGCGCGGTGATTGGCGCTGCAACCGGCGGCCGCGCCGGCACCGGCGCGGTGATCGGCGGTGTGCTCGGCGCGGTGGCCGGCAACCTCTGGTCCAAGCGCATGGAAGACCGCCGCGTGGCGATGGAAGAGGCCACACGCGGCACGAACGTCGAGGTCAGCCGCACGGCTGACAACCAGCTCAAGGTCAACATCCCGAACGACATTTCATTCGACACCGACAGCGCCGCCATCAAGCCCCAACTCCGCAGCGTGCTCGACCCCTTCGCCACCACTTTGCGCGATGACGCAGCCTCGCGCATCACCATCGTCGGCCACACCGACAGCACCGGTGGCGACGCCATCAACAACCCACTCTCGCTCGACCGCGCGCAAAGCGTGCGCGACTATCTGGTGGCGCGCGGCGTGTCGGCAACGCGGGTCGAAACGCTCGGCCGCGGCTCGCGCGAGCCGCTGGCCGACAACACCAGCGACGCCGGCCGCGCGAAGAACCGCCGCGTCGAAATCTTCCTCCGCGAGCCGGCGTAGTCGATGCGCGCGGAGCCGTAAAACCCGCATCACGAAAACGGCAAGCGGGGCTATTTCGCTGGCGCACAATCACTGCCCCACCCTGCCGGAGCTTGTGCTTTGAACGCCCCTTCAGCCCCATCTGCCGTGTCGGCAGGCCGCCCGATCCGCCAGCAATACGAAGACTTCATGCGCCACGTCTACACACACGGCGTGTTGAAGGCTGACCGCACCGGCACCGGCACGAAGAGCGTGTTCGGCCACCAGATGCGCTTTGATCTGGCCGAAGGCTTTCCGCTGGTGACGACCAAAAAGGTCCACCTCAAATCCATCGTCCTGGAGTTGCTGTGGTTCCTGCGCGGCGATGGCAATGCGCGCTGGCTGCAAGAGCGCGGCGTGACGATTTGGAACGAGTGGGCCGCGGAGAACGGCGACCTCGGCCCCGTCTACGGCGTGCAGTGGCGCTCGTGGCCCACGCCCGGCGGTGGCCACATCGACCAGATCGCCGAAGTCGTGAAGCAGCTCAAAACCAACCCAGATTCACGCCGCATCATCGTCAGCGCCTGGAACGTGGCGGATCTTCCGTCGATGGCGCTGATGCCTTGCCATGCGTTCTTTCAGTTTTACGTGGCACCGGCTGCATCGCCCTCGGGCCGCGGCAAGCTCAGCTGCCAGCTCTACCAGCGCAGCGCCGATGTCTTCCTCGGCGTGCCGTTCAACATCGCCAGCTACGCGCTGCTCACGCACATGCTTGCACAGCAGTGTGATTTGGATGTGGGCGACTTCATCTGGACCGGTGGCGATTGCCACATCTACAGCAACCACACCGAGCAGGTCGAGTTGCAACTCAGCCGAGCGCCGCTGCCGTACCCGACGCTTGCGATCCGGCGCAAACCCGCGTCGATCTTCGACTACGAGTACGACGATTTCGAGGTGACTGGCTATGAACACCATCCTCCCATCAA
>JAYWGR010000029.1:0-34317 GCA_043778145.1 Rhizobacter sp. | reverse complement strand
GCAAAGCCAGATGCGCGCGGCAGTGCTCGGCAACACCGGTGCATCGACCCAGTTCTCCCGGCTTTCTGACATGGGCATTCAGATCCAGCCCGATGGCTCGCTGCTGGTGAACGACAGCAAGCTCTCTGCGGCGATGAGCAGCAACATGCCCGATGTGACCAAGGCCTTCAGCAAGACCGATGTGGTCAACCCGGCCAACAACGGCTTTGCAGTCAGCCTGCTGAAGCTGACCACCGCGTTGAACAACACCGATGGCCTGGTGACGACGCACAGCCAAGGCCTGCAGGCCAACATCGATCGCAACAACAAGCAAGTGGATGTCTACAACGGCCGTGCCGACGACATGAAGGTTCGTCTGTTGGCGCAGTACAGCGCACTCGACGTCAAGCTCAACAGCCTCACCGCGTTGAACAGCTACGTGGCGCAGCAGATCACGACCTGGAATAAGTCTGCGTAATTTGGACCTCGCAGACAAGACCGCGCCAAAAAGACCGCGTAAATCCCTCAGCGGATCGCCACACGCCCGGTTGCAAGGCTCAAGTCAAGTCAAAAGCGAGCCGATAAAAAAAGCATCACGCCGCTACCCAGAGGATGCCCCAGATGTATGCCGCCAACCCATTCAACAGCCCGAACGCCACGAACATGTCGGGCATGTACAGGCAGGTCGGAGTCAGCTCCGCCATCGACAACGCTTCGCCACACCGCCTCGTGACGATGCTCTATGACGGCCTGCTGGAGTCGCTCGCCGAAGCCCGCAGCGCGCTCCTCAAACGCGACATCGAAGCGAAAGGCCGCGCCGTGAGCCGCGCCGTGCGCATCCTTGAAGAAGGCTTGCGCGCGGGCCTCAACAGCAACGCCGGCGGCGAGCTTGCGCACAACCTGAATGCGCTCTACGGCTACATCAGCCAGCGCATGACGCTGGCCAATGTGCGCAACGACGCGGATGCGCTCTCCGAGTGCTATGCGCTCGTCGAGCCACTGCGCGACGCCTGGGTCCAGATCGCGGCATTGGCACCAGCCGCAACCGAACAGGAGCGGGTGACCGCATGAGAGGGCAGCAAGTGACCGTCTGCCAAGGAATGGATATGAACACCTCCCTGCTCAACTTCTACGAAGCCATCGAACAGGCCAGCCAAGACATGCTCGAGGCCGCCCGCGTCGGCAACTGGGACATGGTGCTCAAGCTCGAAGGCGCCTGCGCGCTGCTGATCTCGCAGCTCAAGCACAACGCTGCGAAGAAGGGGCTTGGTGCTGAGGAAGTGCAGCTCAAGTCGCGCATCATGCAGCGCATCCTCGTCAATGACGCCGAAATCCGGCAGCTTGCCGAACCCTGGCTCGAAGACCTCGACAACGTCCTCGCCGGCCGGCCGAAGACGGTGCATTGAACGCGGCGCACCGCCCGTCCAACCCCCACTCTGCACCGCCCATGCAAACCTCGCCGATGCCGCTCGATGGCCTGTCTGCCGACTCCAGCGGCCTCAACGACTTTCGCCTCAGCGAACCCAAAGAAATCGCTGCGCTGCTGCGCAGGCTGGCAGACGGCAACATCAACATCTGCCTCCACGGCGGCAGCGACCGCGTGGTCGATGCGGTGCTCTGGGCCGCAGATGCGGAGCGCGGCACGATCGGCCTGGCGGTCGTGGGCGATGATCCCGGGCTCGACGCCTTGATCGATGCCCGCGAGGCAGTTGCCGTGACCTACCTCGACAGCGTCAAGCTGCAATTCGACTTGAACTACTGCGTGCTCGTGCGCAGTGACACCGCAACGATCGTGAGCTGCGCCTACCCGCGCGACCTCTTCCGCTTTCAACGCCGCAATGCCTACCGCGTGCGGCCCTTGCTGCGCAGCGCACCATGCGCGCGCGTGCGGCACACCGAGATCGCCGAAATGCGCCTCGCCCTTCGCGTGCTCGATGTGAGCATCGGCGGCTGCGCGCTCTTCATGCCCGACGACCTGCCGCCACTGCGGCCCGGCGTGGTGCTCAACCAAGTGCTGCTAGAGCTCGATGCAGACACCCGCTTCCACGCCGATCTGCGCCTGCAGCACATCACCTCGATGGCGCCCGAGACACGCGGCGTGCGCCTGGGTTGCGAGTTCGTGGCCACCGGCGGCGACGCCCTGCGCGCCCTGCAGCGCTTCATCGACCAGACGCAAAAGCGCGGCAAGTTGTTGTCGCTCGGTTGAGCTGCCGTGAGGCAGGCCCTCACACCGCCCGCGCTCCACATTCGCCAGCATCTCGATACAAAGAATTGCGGTCAAAAAACGGGGCTTATCTCAAGTTCGCCGAGCCGTTGCCGATAGCCGAACATGGGCCATTTTTTGGCGCCCAAAGGAGTGCCCCATGAGTGTGAATGGAATCAACCCGGTCACCGTTTCGACGGTGCAAACCGTGAGCGGCCGAGTCGCAACATCGGGCGGCCGCCCGACCGTCGAGACCAGCGAACCCAAGCTCGACAAATCAACCGGCCAGCCCCTGCCGCCCCGCTTTCCGTGGCTCAGCCGAATCACCCGCGAACTGGAACGCGCCTCCAACCAAGCGCCGACCTACCAACCCGCACCCCTGATCGGCGAGAACCTCGACAAGTCAGCCTGAGCGCGTGGTGTCGCGGGCGGTGGCGTACGCGCCACCGGGTGCTCCAGCAGCCGCCGCCGGGCCGCCCCAAGGCGGCTGCGCACCCGCTCGGCGGGTGGTGGCGTACTCGCCACCGGGTGCCCCAGACCTATACCTGCATGTTCATGATGTCGGAGTAGGCCTGCACGAGTTTGTTGCGAACCTGCAGCGTGGCCTGAAAGCCGATCTGGGCCTTCTGCATGGCGATCATGGTCTGCTCCAGGCTCACGGCCGGGTTGTCGAGTTGCACCTCGCGCTGCAATGAGGCCGCATCGGTCTGCGATTTCGACACCGCCCCCAACGCCTGCGTCAACGCCTGTTGAAAGCCTGCGGCCTGCGGCGCAGTGCTGCGTTGCAGCGGCTGACCGTTGGTGGCGAGGCCTGCGCGTGCGACCGCTTGGGCGAAGTCGAAGGGCTTGAGGGTGACGTTCATGGGATGCACGGAATCGTACGCAGGCCAAAGCGCTGCAATGGTGCGAACTGCCGCCCCTTTGTTGGGCTGTTCCCGGCATGGCGCGAGGTGGGTCGTTCGAATAATGAGGTCAGCCGCTGGCAATGCGGTTGAACCCGAATACCGCACCGCCACAGCGCCCCCGAAAGCCCTCACCGCAGCCCATGGACAACGCCGTCACCGCATCGAGCTCCGCCCTGCCACTGGTTCAGCCAGCGAGCTTTGGCGACCGCATGATGGCCTTGCCACTGCGCAGCAAACTGAGCATGGCGATCGGCGTGGCAGCGCTGGGCGGCATCGTGCTGGCCATGACCTTGTGGAGCAGCCAAGGCGACTACAAGGTGCTGTTCGCGAACCTCTCTGACAAAGACGGCGGCGCGATCATCGCGCAGCTCTCGCAGATGAACGTGCCCTACAAATTTGCCGAAGGCGGCGGCGCGATCCTCGTGCCCGCAGGCCAAGTGCATGACCTGCGCTTGAAGATGGCGACCGCCGGCTTGCCCAAGGGCTCGGTGACCGGCTATGAGCTGATGGACAGCGCCCGCTTCGGCCAGACGCAGTTTCAAGAGCGCCTCACGTTTCAACGCGGCCTCGAAGGCGAGCTGACGCGCTCGATCAACTCGATGGCCGCCGTGCAGAACTCCCGCGTTCACCTCGCGCTGCCGAACCAGAACGGCTTCTTCCGCGAGCAGCAAAAGCCGAGCGCCTCGGTGCTGCTCACGCTCAACGCTGGCCGCACGCTCGACCGCGCGCAGATCGCCGGCATCGTGCACCTCGTCTCAGCCAGCGTGCCCGAGATGGACGCCAAGGCCGTGAGCGTGCTCGACCAAACCGGCGCGCTGCTGACCGCCGCCGGTGACGGCCAACCCACCGCTGGCCTCGATGCGCAGCAGCTGCAATACATCAACCAGATCGAGTCGGGATTCGCCAAGCGCATCTTTGATTTGCTGGAGCCCATCGTCGGCCGTGACAACCTGCGCGCCACGGTGGCGGCTGATGTTGACTTCACGCAGAGCGAAGCGACCTCGGAAGAGTTTCGCCCGAACCAGGGCGCGCAGGCGCAGATCGTGATTCGCAGCCAGCAGACGAGCGAGCAATCCGGCGGCGCTGGCGGCGCAGCGCCAACCGGCGTGCCCGGCGCCACCTCCAACCAACCGCCCATTGCCGCTGCAGCACCTTTGACCGGTGCATCGCAGCCCTTGCAAACCGCCCAAGGCGGCGCGGCAGCCAACGGCAGCAGCAACCGCCGCGAAGCAACAACCAACTACGAGATCGACAAGACCGTGCGCGTCACGCGCAATGCGAGCGGCAACGTCAAGCGGCTGAATGCGGCGGTCGTCGTCAACAACCGCGCCGTGACCGATGCCAAAGGCAAGACGACGCAGGTCGCCCTCTCGCCGGAGGAGTTGGAGAAGCTGACGACTTTGGTGCAAGAAAGCATTGGCTTCAAGAAAGAGCGCGGTGACTCGGTCAAGGTGATCAATGCGCCGTTCAAGATCGAACAGATTCCGACGGTCGATATCCCGTGGTGGAAGCAGCCCGAGCTGATCGACATGCTGCGCGCCGGCGCGGTGCCGGGCGGGCTGGCGCTTGTTGCGCTGCTGGTGTTCTTTGGCATGGTGCGGCCCACGGTCAAGGCTGTGCTTGCGCCGCCTGCGCTGCCGGCGCCGGGCAGCCAGCTCAACGCGGTGGTCGATGACGCACAGACGCTCGATGCCGAGACCAGCCCAGTCGGCGCCCTGCCCGCACCCCGCAGCAATGACCGGCTCGAGAACGCCCGCATCCTCGCCAAAGAGAACCCCGCCGCAGTGGCGGGCATCGTGCGCGGCTGGGTCAGCGGCGAAGCTGCCTGACCCCGAGCAGCCAGAAGAAAAACGACATGGACGACAAAGGCTTGGAAGACGCAGCGATCCTGCTGATGTCGCTCGGCGAGGAAGAGGCCGCCGGCGTCTTCAGGCACCTCACGCCAAAAGAAGTGCAAAGCCTTGGCGAGACGATCAGCAAGATGAAGGCCGTCTCGCGCGAGCGGCTCGACAAGGTGCTGGAGCAGTTCAGCGCCGTCGCGGCCGATCAAAGCATGCTCGTCACCGACAACGATGAATACGTCAAGAGCGTGTTGCGCAAAGCGCTTGGCGAAGAAAAAGCCAAGCTGCTGATCGACCGCATGATGAGCAGCGGCGACACCTCGGGCATCGAAAGTCTGAAGTGGATGGACCCGCAATCGGTGGGCGAATTGCTGCGCAACGAGCACCCGCAGATCGTTGCGGCGATCCTCGTTCACCTCGATGCCGATCAAGCCTCTTCGGTGCTGCAGACCTTCGGCGAGCGGCACCGCAACGAAGTGCTTGTGCGCATCGCCACGCTGGACGGCATTCAGCCCTCGGCGCTGAAAGACCTGAACGAAGTGATGAGCAAGGCGCTCGCCGGTGGCGACAAGATGCGCAAAGCCTCGCTCGGCGGCGTGAAGACGGCCGCCGAGATGATCAACATGATGGGCGCCTCGGTCGAGACCGCGATCCTCGACTACATCCGCGAGGCTGACGGCGACCTGGCGCAGAAGATCATGGACAACATGTTCACCTTCGACGACATGGAAAAGATCGACGACAAGGGCATCCAGGCCTTGCTGAAGGAAGTGCAGTCGGAGTCGCTCGTGATTGCACTCAAAGGCGCCAAGCCGGAGATGCGCGAGAAGATCTTCCGCAACATGTCGAGCCGCGCTGCCGAGACGCTGCGCGAAGACCTCGATTCGCGCGGGCCGGTGCGTGTGTCAGAGGTCGAGGCCGAGCAGAAGGAATTGCTGAAGATCGTGCGCCGCTTGGCCGACGAAGGCCAGATCATGTTGAGCAGTGGCGGTGACGATGACTTCCTCTAAGCCACCGCGTTCGGTGCCGCCCGTTGACGGCAAAACCGCAAGCGTCCACGCCCGGTTCATCCCGCGCGAAGAGCTGGCCTCGTTTGCGGCCTGGACGCCGGGCAGCATCTCTGGCGGGCCGACGGCGGCCTCGCCCGTGCAGCGTGCCGCACCCGAAGAAGCCCCTCGCCCCGACCCGGCCGAACTGATGGCCGCGCAGCTGCGTGCAGCGCGCCAAGCCGGCTATCAAGATGGCTACCGCGACGGCATGGCTGCGCTGGAGGCCTTCAAGCAAAGCTTTGCCACGCAGATGACGGCGCAGATCGGCGCGCTGGTTTCCTCGCTCGACCAGGAGTTCGGCGCGATGCGGCAAGACATGGCGCGCACCCTTGCGGTGAGCGCCACGCACTTGGCGCGCCAGATCGTGCGCAGCGAGTTGAGCGCGCGGCCCGAGCTGGTGGCTGCTGTGGCGCAAGAGGCGCTCGACACGCTGCTGCTCAGCGCCAAGCACATCACCCTGCGCGTGCACCCAGACGATCACGCGCTGGTCTCGCTCGGTGCTGGCGAGGTGCTCGATGCGCGCGGTGCCAGGCTCGTCAACGATGCCGGCATTTCGCGCGGAGGCTGCCTGGTCGAATCCGACATTGGCGTGATCGACGCGAGCATCGAGACCCGTTGGCGCCGAGCCGCCGCCTCACTCGGCTGCGATGAATCCTGGGAGCCTGCCGCCACCGCACTGCCCGACGAGGCCACGCCATGATCAGCTCTTCGATTGAGAACGAAGCCCTCGCGCATGCCGAGCTCTCGACCGAAAAGTGGAGCCGCTACCTGGCCGACATGCGCAGCTTCGCGGCCGACGCCGTGCCCCTGGAAACACAGGGCCTGCTCGTTCGCGTGACCGGCCTCGTGCTCGAAGCCGCGGGCATCCGCGTGCCAGTGGGCTCGGTGTGCGAAGTCCGCATGGAAGGCCAGCTGCCGGTGACTGCCGAAGTTGTGGGCTTCTCCGGTGACCGCGCCTACCTGATGCCCACCGGCGATGTGCACGGCCTGGCCAGCGGCGCGCGCGTGATACCGAGGCCCTCGCCCGTGGTGCCAATGAAGCTCGGCGCAACACGCCACCCCTGGCGCCGCGGCATTGACCGCACCTTGCACTTACCGGTGGGCGACGGGCTGCTCGGCCGCGTGGTCGATTCGCACGGCGTGCCGATGGACCGCAAAGGCGCGCTCGGCCATGTTCACAACGAACCGCTCACGCGCCGGCCCATCAACGCGATGGACCGCGACCCAGTCCGCACCCCGCTCGACACCGGCGTTCGCGCCATCAACGCGATGCTCACCGTGGGCCGCGGCCAGCGCATTGGCCTCTTTGCCGGCACCGGCGTGGGCAAATCGGTGCTGCTCGGCATGATGGCGCGCTACACGGCAGCCGATGTGATTGTGGTTGGCCTGATCGGCGAGCGCGGCCGTGAAGTCAAAGAATTCATCGAAGACATCCTGGGTGAAGACGGCATGAAGCGCGCGGTGGTCGTGGTGGCCACGGCCGATGCGCCGCCGCTCGTGCGCATGCAAGGCGCCAACTACGCCACCGTGATTGCCGAGCACTTTCGCGACCGCGGCTTGAATGTGCTCTTGCTGATGGACTCGCTCACGCGATACGCCATGGCGCAGCGCGAGATTGCACTTGCCATTGGCGAGCCACCGGCCACCAAGGGCTACCCGCCGAGCTGCTTTGCGAAGCTGCCGCAGCTGGTTGAGCGCAGCGGCAACGGCAAGGCCGCTGATCAAGACGGCGGTGGCGGCTCGATCACCGCCTTCTACACCGTGCTCAGCGAAGGCGATGACCAGCAAGACCCGATCGCAGACGCCGCGCGCGGCATTCTTGATGGCCACATCGTGCTCTCACGCGAGCTGGCCGAAGGCGGCCACTACCCGGCGATCGACATCGAAAAATCAGTCTCGCGCGTGATGGGCAGCGTGGCCTCGGGCGAGCACATCGATGCCGCGCGGCGTTTTCGCCAGCTGCATGCCAAACACCACAAGGCGCGTGACCTCATCCAGCTCGGCGCCTATTCCCCCGGCCACGACGCCGAGCTCGACAGCGCCGTTCGCCTGCATGGCCCGATGACGGCCCTGCTCCAGCAAGACATGCACCAGCCGGCAAGCCTCAGCGCGAGCCTTCAACAGCTGCGCGCAGTGGTGCAACCCGGCGCTTCGGCGCGTTGAAAACTGATGACTCAGGAGTACCCCCATGACTGACGTGCAGCCACTGCAAGCCCTCTTGGCCCAGACCGAACGCGAGCGCGATGCCGCGCTCTCCGACCAGCAACGCGCCGTGGCCGCCGATGCCGCTGCCCGCCAGCAAGCCGACCAACTGCGCGAGTACCGCCGCGAATACGAGCAGCGCTGGCAGCGCGAGTTTGCGCAGGCCGGCCGCATGGAGCTGGTGCATTGCTACCAGGCTTTTATGGAGCGCCTGACGCATGCGGTCGAGAGCCAGACGCGCATCGTCAGCGAGGCCGGCGCCCGAGTCGAGCGCACGAGCGACACGTTGCGCGACCACGAAATGCGCTGCGCCTCGGTGCGCAAGTTGATCGAGCGCCGCTTGCAGGAGCGCCGCAACGATGGCGAGCGCCAAGCGCAGCGCCAGCTCGACGAGCTTTCGTCGCGCGCCGCATGGAACCGGCTCGCCGAGGCGGCCCAATCCCACACCCTCTGAAAGCCCGACGCCCATGTTCATCAGCACCAGCCCCGCACCGCTGCCGGTGATCCAGGCGACACCCGAGCCGCGCGTGGCCGCGCCGCAGCCGGTGAAGGCGCCCAACTTTGCCAACCTGCTGCGGCAGACCCGCGCGGCCACCGCGCCAGTCAAGCCGCCCGAGCCGGCCGCGCCCGATGCGGCGGCCGAGCCCGCCCCAGCTGATGAGGGCACGCCGACCGCATCGCCCAACGCCCTGCTGCGCAACCGCACGGCCGGGGCCGACAAGTCGCAGCGCGCGGCGACCAAACCGCCCGCCAAGACGGCCCCGCACGACGGCGAGGCCGAGGCCACCGAGCCCGGCAAGCGCAGCAGTGACAGCCCCACGACGGCCGATACCAATCCGCTGCTGGCTCAGTTGTTGAGCCACCTGCACCGGCCCATCGACACAGGTGCTGAGAAGCTTGGGCGCGGCACTGACGCCAGCAACGACGAAGCGGCCGGAACGCAAGAGGGTGCCGCACTCGCGTTGCAAACCCGCGCGAACGGCACCACGGGCAACGGCCGAGACAGCGCCGATTCAGGCCAAGCTTCACTCGCCGCAGCAGCAGACGCCTCGGCGCAGCGCAGCGACGCTGCTGCACTCATCGAATCCGCCAGTGCCGAAGCCAAGACGAGCCGCAACCCCGACGCACTGCCAACGCCGATCGACGCCAGCGCCGCCACGCCGTCTGCGGCTTCCAGCTTTGCAGCCAGCGTGGCTTCGGCAGCGCAGCGGCCGGCCGAGGCGATGACTGTGGCGATCTCCACACCGGTTGCGGCACCCGACTTCTCCCAAGTGCTCGGCGTTCAGTTGAGCGTGCTCGCCAAAGACGGCATCCAACACGCCGAGTTGCACCTGAACCCGGCCGACATGGGGCCGGTATCGGTGCAGATCGAACTCAATGGCACGCAAGCGCACATCGATTTCGGGGCCGACGTGGCCGCCACCCGCCACGCCATCGAAGCCGGCTTGCCTGAGCTGGCAAGCGCCTTGCGCGATGCCGGCTTCACGCTCAGCGGCGGCGGAGTTTCACAGCACTCGCGCGGTGGCAGTGAACCCGGCGGTGATGGCGATGGCCCAGCGCGCCGCAACGGCCGAGCCAACACAGCGATCGGCGCAGCAGGCGACGGCGCTGCAAGCGCGTCAAACGCCTTGCGGCGCCAGGGCTCCCTCGGCGGGCTCGACCTCTACGCCTGACGCGCCAGACGCGGCTGACGCGCCCGCCATGCCGGGCCGCCCGCCGCCAGCCAGACCCCGCGGACTGGCGCTCAAAAGCAGCCCTTATCCGCACATCCGCCAGAGCGCGGCGTTTCCATAATTTCCTGCATGCCTCATGGCGCCCGCGGCCCCCGCGGCCACGCCGTGCCCTGCCCCTGAAGGAGATCGCCTGTGTCTGCTGCTGCCCCCACCGCCGATGCCGGCGCTGCGCCTCCGAAGAAGGGCAAGAAAAAGCTGATCATCATCATCGCGGCCGTGCTGTTGCTGGCGGTGGCGGGCGGTGGCGTTGCGTTCTATCTGAAGCAAAAGGCTGCCAAGGCCGCGGCTGAAGCCGAGTCTGAAGACGGTGCCGCCCCCGCAGCCGATAGTCACGCCGCCGGCAAGGTCGACCCCAAGCACCCGCCGAGCTTTCTGCCGCTCGACCCGTTCACCGTGAACCTGGCCGACAAAGAGGTCGAGCGCTATGCGCAGATCGGCATCACGCTGGAGGTCGACGACGCCGTCTTCGCCGAGCAGATGAAGACCTACATGCCGGCGGTGCGCAATGCGATCCTGATGATCCTGGCGCACAAGACGTCTGAAGAGCTGCTGACCTTGGGCGGCAAGGAAGCACTCGCGGCCGAAATCATGCGCGAGGCCGTGCGGCCGATGGGTCTGGAGATTGAAGTCCCTGAGCACGATGAGAAGGCCGCACACGGCAAAGGAGCCGCCAAAGACGGCGATCACGCCGACGCCGAAGACGACCCCGACGTGAAGCCAAAGACGAAGAAAAAGAAGAAGAAACCCGCCGTGCACAACCCCGTGCAGCACGTGCTGTTCTCGAACTTCATCATCCAATGAATCAGCAGATTCTTTCTCAGGACGAAGTCGATGCGCTGCTCCAGGGCATCACCGGCGAAAGCCAAAAGCTCGACGAAGCACCGGCCGACACCGGCGAGATTCGCGACTACAACCTGGCCAGCCAGGAGCGCATCGTCCGCGGACGCATGCCGACGATGGAGATCATCAACGAGCGCTTTGGCCGCAACATTCGCACGGGGCTCTTCAACTTCATTCGCAAGAGCCCGGAGATCGCCATCGGCGGCATCAAGGTGCAGAAGTACAGCGCCTTCTTGCGCGAGATCGTGGTGCCCACGAACTTCAACATCGTGAGCGTGAGGCCGCTGCGCGGCTCGGGCTTGATCGTCTGCGACCCAACGCTGGTGTTCGCGGTGATCGATGCGCTCTTTGGCGGCGCAGGCAAGTACCACACGCGCATCGAGGGGCGCGACTTCTCGCCCACCGAGCAGCGCATCATCACGCGGCTGGTGGAGGTGATCACGACTTGCTACAAGAAAGCGTGGCACGGTATCTACCCGCTTGAGCTCGACTATCAGCGCTCGGAGATGCAGCCGCAGTTCGCCAACATCGCCACGCCAAGTGAGATCGTTGTGGCCACCAGCTTCACGCTGGAGATCGGCGACACGAGCGGCACCATCCACTTTTGCATTCCGTATGCGACGCTGGAGCCAATCCGCGACGTGCTCTATTCGACCGTGCAGGGCGACTCCAACGAGCCCGACAGGCGCTGGGTCAACCTGATGAAAAAGCAGATCCAGGCGGCCCAGGTCGAGCTGATCGCCGAGCTGGCCACTGCACCGGCCACGGTGGAGCAACTGCTCTCGTTCAAGGCCGGTGACTTCATCGAGCTCGATCTGCACCAAATCATCCAGGCCAAAGTGGTCGGCGTGCCGGTGTTCGATTGCCACTACGGCACCTCGAACGGCAAGTACGCGCTCAAGGTCGATCAACTGTTGACCAGCTCCGAACCGAGCTGGCTGGGGGAAAACAATGTCAGCTGAAGAAAACCCCACCGACGGCGCCGACGACGCCGACGCGATGGCCGCCGAGTGGGCCGCCGCGCTCGCTGAATCGAAGCCCGAGACGGCCTCCGAAGTGCATGGCGCGGCCGATCAGGTGTCAGCCGCGTCGTTCACGAATTTCACGCCGACGACCACCAACTCGGCCGGCAACGACATCAACATGATCCTCGACATCCCGGTGCAGCTCACCGTGGAGTTGGGGCGAACGCGCATCCCGATCAAGCACATCTTGCAACTCGCGCAGGGCTCGGTGGTGGAGCTTGAAGCACTCGCCGGCGAGCCGATGGATGTGCTCGTCAATGGCTACTTGATCGCACAAGGCGAGGTGGTTGTGGTCAACGACAAATTCGGTATTCGGCTGACCGACATCGTCACGCCGTCAGAGCGCATGCGCAGATTGAGCAGGGGGTGAGCATGGCTGTCACGAATGGTCTTCCGTCGGTGCTGTGGTTCATCGCCGTGCTGGTGCTGATTCCAGTGGCGCTGTGGTTGTTCAAGCGCACGCCGATGGGCGGCGCCTCGGGCATGGGCGTGGTGCGCGCGGTGGCGGCGCTGCCGCTGTCGCCGAGTCAACGCATCATCACGATCGAAGTTGGCCAGGGCGAGGCGCGCCGCTGGCTGGTGCTGGGCGTGACCTCGCAAAGCATCACGACGCTGCACACGATGACGCCGCAAGCCGATGTGCCCGCCACCACCGCGCCGCCCGCGCATGCATTTGCACAGATGCTCGAGAAGCTTCGGCGAGGCCCGGCCAAGTGAACGGCGACTCAGCGTGCGTTGATGGGCGCGATTCGTTCTCGCCTTTGCACTTGTACCCGCACTCACTTTCGGCGGTGCTGAACAAGCCCACACGCTGGGCGGCGCTGATCGCCTTGGCCAGTGTTGGCATGCCCGCCTTCGCGCAAACCACCGGCGGCTTGCCGCTGATGGTCGCGCAAGGCGCGGGCGGCACGAGTTACTCGGTACCGATCCAAACGCTGCTTTTCTTCACCGCGCTCAGCTTCCTGCCTGCGGTGATGCTGCTGATGACGGGCTTCACGCGCATCGTGATCGTGCTGAGCCTCATGCGCCAGGCCATCGGCACGCAGGCCGCGCCGCCGAACCAAGTGGTCGTGGGCCTGAGCCTTTTTCTGACCTTCTTCGTGATGGGGCCAACCTTCGACAAGGTCTATGCCGATGCTTACCAACCGTACGCAGAAAACAAGATCGCTTTTGATGAAGCACTCGTCCGCGGCGAGGTGCCGATGCGCGCCTTCATGCTCAAGCAAACCCGCCAAGCCGATGTGATGCTCTTCGCCAAGCTCGCCAAGATCGACCCCGCTGTGAAGACCGCTGACGTGCCCTTCAAAGTGCTCGTCCCCGCCTTCGTCACCAGCGAGTTGAAGAGCGCATTCCAGATCGGCTTCATGATCTTCATCCCCTTCTTGATCATCGACATGATCGTCGCCAGCGTGTTGATGTCGCTCGGCATGATGATGCTCTCGCCGGTGCTGATTGCCCTGCCCTTCAAGCTGATGCTCTTCGTGTTGGCTGATGGCTGGAACATGCTGCTCGGCTCGCTCGCCGCAAGCTTTGCAACCTGACGAACTGCCCACGCCTTTGCCATGGACTCACAACAAGTCTTCACCGTCAGCCAGCAAGGCCTCTACCTGTTGCTGCTGGTCTCGGCGCCGGTGCTGCTGACGGTGCTCGCGGTCGGCCTCGTGGTCAGCATCTTTCAAGCGGCCACGCAGATCCATGAATCGACGCTGTCTTTTGTGCCCAAGGTGCTTGCCGCCGTTGGCGTGTTGGCGGTTGCCGGGCCTTGGATGCTGACGACCTTGATCGAATATTTGCAGCGCACCTTGCAAGCCATCCCTGGCGCCGTCGGCTAAGAGATGACAACCCCTGGCCGCCTTCGGCGTCGTCCCCCAAGGGGAGCTCGGGCCGCTTGGGGCGGCCCGGCACTGGCCCGATCATGACAACCCCTGGCCGCCTTCGGCGTCGTCCCCCGAGGGGAGCTCGGGCCGCTTGGGGCGGCCCGGCGCTGGCCCGATCATGACAACCCCTGGCCGCCTCCGGCGTCGTCCCCCGAGGGGAGCTCGGACCGCTTGGGGCGGCCCGGCGCTGGCCCGATGCTGACCTTCACCGAGGCGCAAGTTCTCGCGTGGATCACGCCGCTCTTGTGGCCGCTTCTGCGGGTGCTGGCTTTGTTCAGCGCGCTGCCGGTCTTCGCGCAGCGCGGTGTGCCGGTGCGGGTGCGGGTGGCACTGGCGTTTTTGATCTCGTTTTGCGCTCAGGCGAGCTTGCCGGTGATGCCGCAGATCGCGCTCGATTCGCCGAGCGCGTTGCTCGCCATCCTGCAGCAGGTGTTGATCGGCGTGTCGCTCGGGTTTGCGGTGCGCATCGTGTTCAGCGCGGTCGAGTTTGCGGGCGAGATCATCGGCTTGCAGATGGGCCTGAACTTTGCCGGTTTCTTCAACCCGATGACGGGCGGCGAGGCCACGGCCGTGAGCCGATTTTTTGGCGTGGCGGTGAGCTGGCTCTTCATCGTCATCAACGGCCACTTGCTGCTGATCGGCGCGGTGGTGCAGAGCTTTCATGCCTTTCCGGTCGGGCCGGAGCCGTTTGCTTTTCTGCGCGCAGTGCAGCCGCAGGTCTGGGGAATCGAGGTCTTCCGCTTAGGTCTTTGGATTGCGCTGCCGATGATTGGAATGCTGCTGTTTGTGAACCTCGTGCTCGGCGTGATCTCTCGGGTGGCACAGCAGATGAACATTTTTTCGATTGGCTTTCCGATCACGCTTGCAGTGGGCCTGATTGGTGTGCTTCTAACGTTGCCGATGATGCAAATGCCATTCACGATGGCCCTAGAACGCATGCTCGCCAACTTCCAGTAGTCTTGCCGCCTGCCAAGACAAGCAGCCGACCATTCCCGGCCCACCAAACCGGCCAACCACGCAGCTCGATGTAAAGGGCGACGACCATGGACAGCTTGCTTAGCTTCTTCGGCCGCAATGGCTTTTTGCCGCACGGCTACTGCTTCACCTGGTCGCCTGGGGTGCTGTGGACGATGGTCGGATCCGACCTCCTCGTTGCCGCCTCGTACTTCTCGATCCCGCTGGCGCTCGTCAGCTTCGTGCGAAAGCGTGGCGAGGTCCCCAACCGCGCGATCCTCTGGCTGTTCTCGGCCTTCATCTTCGCCTGTGGCATCACGCATTTGATGGACGTCTGGACGATCTGGCGCCCTGATTACGGCTTGCAGGCCATGACCAAGCTGATGACGGCCGGCGTATCGGTCGTCACGGCGTTTGCGCTCTGGCCGTTGATCCCGAAGGCGCTGAAGATTCCTTCGGTGGCGGGGCTGCAATCGGTGATCGCCTCGCTTGAAGCCGAGATCGCCCGCCGCCGCAGCGCCGAGGACAACCTCGCCGACACCCAAGAGAGCCTGGCGATCACGCTCGACAGCATCGGCGCGGGCTTCGTGACGATCGACCGCGAGGGCCGCATCAGCCGCATGAACCCGGTTGCCGAGCGCATCACCGGCTGGCCGCTGGACGACGCCCAAGGCCGCTCGCTCTGGGATGTGTGGAAGCGCGACGACCTGCCGCTCAGCTACCTCACGCAGAACCCGATCGATGTGCTTTTGGAGCACCACTACACGCTGGCCGACACGCACCGCTTCATCGCCATCTCGCGCAGCGGCAAGCGCACGCCCGTGCAGATTCAAGCCGCATTGATTCGCAACCCCGACGACTCTGTGCGCGGCGCTGCCTTCGTGCTGCGCGATTTGAGCGAGGCGCATCGCATGGAGGAGATGCAGCGCGAGACGCAGCGGCTCGAATCGGAGAACCGCGAAATTCAGGAGGCCAATCGCATCAAGAGCGAGTTCTTGGCCAACATGTCACACGAGTTGCGCACGCCGCTGAACGCGATCATCGGCTTTGCTGACGTGCTGCACAGCGGCATGGTGCCTTTGGGGAGCGAACGCGGCGCGGAGTTTCTCGGCCACATCGGCACCAGCGGCCGGCACTTGCTCCAGTTGATCAACGACGTGCTCGATCTCTCCAAGGTCGAATCGGGCACGTTCGACTTCTATCCCGAAGCGCTTGACCTCCCGCGCCTCGTGCACGAGGTGAGCGACATCCTCCATGCCGATGCGGCGCGCAAAGGCGTGCAGATCGACGTCGAACTCGACCCAAGCCTCGCGGGCCTCGTGCTGGACCCTTCGCGACTCAAACAGGTGCTCTACAACTTCATGTCGAACGCAATCAAGTTCACCCCAGACGGCGGCCGCGTGACGGTGCGGGCCATGGCCAACGGAGAGACGCACTTCCGCATCGAAGTGGAAGACACCGGCATCGGCATCGCGGAGGCCGATCTCGGCAAGCTCTTCCAGCAGTTCAGCCAAGTGCACGGCGGCTCCGCAAAGATGCACCAAGGCACCGGCCTCGGCCTGGCGCTCACGCGGCGCCTGGCCGAGCTGCAAGGCGGCACGGTCGGCGTGCGCAGCGAGCTTGGCGTGGGCAGCGTGTTCCATGCCCAGCTGCCTCGCGTGGTCCGCCGCGGCGAGCATGCCGAGCGCTCGGCGATGGCTCGCGCGGCGAACTCAGATGCGGCAACGATCCTCGTCATCGAAGACGATCTCAATGACCAAGCGCGCATCTCGCGCGTGCTAACCGATGCCGGCTTTCAGGTGCAACTCGCGGCCACCGCCGACCAAGGCATTCGCCGCGCTGAGGTGCAGCCTTTTGCGGCCATCACGCTCGACCTGGCTTTGCCCGACCGCGGCGGGCTCGAGGTGCTGGCGGCCATTCGCCGCAGCGGGGCGAATCAGCACACGCCTGTCGTGGTGGTGACGATGGTGGCCGAGCATTCGGCGCTGTCCGGATTCCAGGTTGCCGATGTGCTGGCCAAGCCGCTGCAGCAGGCGCAGCTCGTTGACGCCTTGCGCCGTGCGGGTGTGCCGCTTGCACCCGGCGCACAGGTGCTTGTGATTGACGATGACCCAGCTGCCCTGGCGCTGATGCGCACATCGCTCGCCTCGATCGGCATCGAGGCCACGTGCCGCGCCGATGGCGCGCGCGCGCTGCAGGAAATCGACGACATCCGGCCTGACGCGATCATTCTCGACCTCTTGATGCCGGGCTTCGATGGCTTTCAGGTCTTGCAAGGCCTGCGCGAGCGACCGGCATGGCGCGATACACCGGTCTTCATCTGGACCGCGATGGCGCTGACTGACGCGGAGCTCGCCACGCTCGGGCGATCGGCCGGCGCGATCATGACCAAGGGTGAGAGCGGGCTAGAGACGCTGCTGACAGACCTGCGGCGGCGACCGCCAATGCCTTCGCATGCAGAGGCTGAATCGTGAGCCCGCACAGTCGCCCGATGGGCGAAGACCGCAGCGCGCAGCACGGAGCCAATCCAGCGACTCCTGTTCGCGTGTTGGTGGTCGACGACAACGCGCTCAACCGCGCCCTCGCCACCTTCTTGCTCGAAAGCGACGGCATGGTCGTTGCCACCGCGGTTGACGTGCCTGCGGCGATGGCGCAGATCGCCACGTTCGCGCCGAACCTGGTGCTGATGGACATCCAGCTCCCCGGCATCGACGGGCTGGAAGGCACACGGCGCATCAAGGCCGATCCGACGTTGCAGCACATCGTCGTGATCGCCTTCACTGCATATGCAATGAAGGGCGACGAGCAGCGCATGCTCGCCGCGGGCTGCGATGGCTATGTCTCCAAGCCGATCGATGCCACCTCGTTCGCGCGGCAAGTTCGCGCGTCGCTCGGCTGAGCGCTCCCGGGCGCTCCCGGGCGCTCAGCGCCGCATCCAATCAACGTCATTTCACGGTCACCCAGGCCCACTCCAGCCAGTTGTCGGCGCGGTGCACCACCTCCACATTGCTGCGCGCCGCCCACGGGATGAACTGGCGGTGCAGCGGGATGTAGTGCACCTGATCCTTCTCGCGCTTGAAGACCTGCTTGATGATCGCTTTGCGTTTCTCCGGATCGGGCTCTTTGCTTGACGCTGCGGCGAGCGCATCAAGCTCGTCGTCTTTGTAGTTGCCGCGGTTGAACTCGCCAACGCCCTTTTCGCCGCGGTTGCGGTAGATCGGCGTGAAGGTGGTTTCAGCATCGGTGATCGAGCCGCCCCAGCCGAACAAGTAGGCTGAGACATCGAGCTTCTCGGTCTTTGGGAAAAAGAGCGTCTTGTTCTGTGCATTGACGCGAACCTTCAAGCCGACCTTGGCCCATTGCGAGGCCAGCGTGATGCAGATTTTCTCGTCGTTCACATAGCGGTTGTTCGGGCAATCGAGCGTGAACTCAAAGCCATTTGGGTAGCCGGCATCGGCCAGCAACTTCTTCGCTGCGGCCATGTCGAAAGGCAGGCGCTTTTCGATCTCTGCATCACCCAGGCTGCCCAACGGAGACGGCACCACGGCACCCGTTGGCACGGCCTGGCCGTTCATCAGGCGAGCCTTGATCGTCTCGATGTCGATCGCCTGGTAGAGCGCCTTGCGGACGCGCAGGTCTTTGAACGGGTTCTTGCCTTTGACGTCGCTGTAGAGGAGCTCATCACGGCCTTGATCGAGGCCGATGTAGATGATGCGGTTCTCGGGCCCATCAACGACCTTGACGCCCGCCGTCTTGCGCAGCGGCTCCACGTCACGCGGGGCGGGGTCGAGCACGAAATCGATCTCGCCGGAGATGAGCGCTGCGGTGCGCGTGGGGTCGCTCTGGATCGGCGTGTAGACGACTTGCTGAACGTTGCCTTCGATCTTTCCCCAGTAGTTCGGGTTGCGCTTGTAGACGGTCTTGACGCCCGCCTCGCGGCTCACCAGCATGTAAGGCCCCGTGCCGTTGGCATTGCGCGACGAGAAAGACTCTTCCTTGCCCGCGAAATCCTGAGTCTTGGTGGCCTTGTTCTCCTCGCACCAGCCCTTGCTCATGATGTAGATGGTGTTGAGCTTGTCGAGGAAGATCGGCTCGACTTGGGCGAGATTGAATTCAACCGTGAGGTCGTCGATCTTCTTCGCCTCACCGAGCGCATTGGCATAGACCGCGATTTGCGATGTGGGCTGCTTGGCGCGGTTGAGCGAGAAGACCACGTCGTCGGCGGTGAGCGGCCGGCCATCGTGAAATTTCACGCCAGGGCGCAGCTTGAAGGTCCACTTCAGCGGGCTGTCTTGCTTCCACGAGGTGGCGAGTTCGGGCACGAAGGCGAGCATCTTGTCGCGCCCGACGAGGAACTGATAGACCTGACCGTTGATCGAGTTGGTCAGCGATTCGTTTTGGGCATACGGATCGAGCGTCAGCGGGTCGCCGGCCGTGGCCCAGCGCAGCGTTTGCGCGGAGGCCGCGGCGCTTGCAAAAAACAGCCCGCCGAGCACGGCGGATGACACAGCACGAGACCGCCGAGCGGCTGCGCGGGGACGAGAGCAATGGCCCATGAAACACCCTCCGATGAATGACATCGGCGGAGTCTAGAGCGAGTTGGCAATCAGGCCGGCGCGTAACCTTCCTCGGTCAATGCTGCGGTGAAGGCCTCTCGGTCAGAGGCAGATTCGATGCGCACGCGGTGTGTGGCGAGGTCAATCTCGACCTGGGCTTTGGGGTCAACGCGCTGGGCGGTTTCAGTGACCGTGCGAACGCAATGCGCGCAAGTCATCGTCGGCAAGGTCATCTCGATCATCGCGGCCTCCGGGCATGGCAAGGCGCGAGTACGGAAGCATTGCGGCAAGACATGCGCAAGTCGTCCCTCGACCCACAACGTCGACAGGTTCGAGAACTGCCATGTGTCGTTCGACTCGCGGGCAACGATGTGGTCACCGCAATCTGGCGCGCTGGTGTCGATCGACTCGTGCGGAATCGGCATTTGTGAGCGGGTCGAGAAGAAGGCCTTCACCCACGGCTTGGTGACCGCCGCCTCGTTTTGCTCGACGACCACCCCCAAACGCCCCGAGTGCAGCCGCACGAGCGAACCCGTTGGGTAGATGCCGAGGCACTCGACGAAAGCGTCAAAGATCGGCTTGTCGAATTGGCCGGCTTGCGCCCATTTGGCCATGCTGGCGATCGATTCGGCGGGGTCCAACCCGACTTTGTACGGCCGATTTGAAGAGATCGCGTCATAGACAGCGCAGATGGCCCCCATGCGGGCGACGCGGCTGAGCGCGTCGCCGGAGATGCCGTTGGGGTAGCCTTTTCCGTCGGGTCGCTCGTGCTGGTGGAGGCAGAGGTCAAGCGCCGCTGCCGGCACGCCAACGCCCTGCGACAGCAGCGCATGTCCGAGCTCGGGGTGCGTCTGGATGAGCGTGTACTCGGCGTCGCTGAGCTTGCCGGGCTTGTTGAGGATGTCGGGCGGCATCACTGCTTTGCCCAAATCGAGCAGCAGACCGGCGATGCCGGCATCGTGCGTGTCGGATTCGCTCAAGCCGAGCCGCTGCGCGAGCGACACCATCAAGGCGCAGACCGCCACCGAGTGAAGGTGGGCGTAGTCGTCCTGCGTTTTCAGCCGCGCCAGGCCGATCATCGCGCCGGAGTGACGGGTCGTCGATTCAATGATCTCGGCGACCAGCGGCGCGCAATGATCGACATCGATCGCAACACCGAGCCGGGCTTGACCGAAGAGCGATTCGACCGATTGCTGCGATTCCTTCAGGAGCACGGCCGCGCGGGGCAGCTCATCGGCCATCGAGGCCTGCACCGCCGGCTTGTCAGGCGGCGGCGCGACGCCTCGCCTTTCCACTTCGTACGTTCCGCTGGATCCGGAAACTTTGCGCGTTGCGCGAGCTTCGGATACGTTGGCATTCGGCGACGGCATCGGTCCGGCGGGAACCCGCACATCGCTGCCTTTGTCGATGTCGATCCAGCATCGGGCGATGCCGCTGCTGTGAACGAGCTCCAGATCGGATTCCCGCTTCAAGACGAACCGGCTGCGCCAGGACGGGTTGGCGAGCCAATTGCCCTCAAGTGCGTGCAGGTGCATGCCCAACCTCAGATCAGCGACAGCAATTCTTTTGAGCATGGCCCGCCTGCCGGAATGAGTTCGACTTGACGCTCATATCGGAAGGCAATCAGCGGGCTTGAGCTTTGACAAAAAAAATAAGCCGCCAGGCGTGAACCTTGGCGGCTTGTGAGGCGGGCGCTGCAGCAAGTTGGCTGCGCGACGCGAGAGCGCGCTACGGCAAGAAGCGGAAGTGCGCTTGCTCAACCGTCTTCAGCTCGCTTGGCAGCGAGGCGATGTAGGCACTGAGCTTCTTGAGTTCGGCATGCGTGTAGGGCTTGGCCATGCCCATCATGATCGCGTTGTTGCGGCCGATGAGGTCACTGCCAGTGGTTTGATATGCCTTCAAAGCAGCGTAAAGGTAGTCCGCATGCTGGCCGGCCAGCTTTGGGTAGCCCGCAATCGGCTTGCTGAGGTTGGCGCCGTGGCAAGACACGCAGTTGCCTTTTTGCAGCAGCGCCGCAACTTCAGCCGGCGGCGTGGGCAGTGCCTCTGGCAGCGCCGCATCGCCCGCGGATTTGCCGTTCTGTGTGTAGAAAGCTGCAACGTCGGCCATGTCTTGCGTGGTGAGCGTGGTTGCAATGGAGCGCATGCTCGGGTGCTTGCGATCACCCTTTTTGTAGGCGGAAAGTGCCGAGACGATGTACTCGGCGCTCTGGCCTGAGATCTTCGGCACTTGGTAGATCTCGGGGAAGCTCGCCTTGTAGCCTGGAATGCCGTGGCAGCCCACGCACATGTCGACCTTCTTTTGGCCCGCCACCGGGTCACCGGGCTTGGCATCTTGGGCCGAGGCCGACGTCGGGATCGAGACAGTGGCCGCACCGATGGCGAGCAGCGCGAACAACGAGACGAACAGCTTTTTCATGGGCACGGCAGACGGGTTTTAGAAGGCGGAAATCGATTATAGAGGCCGACCTTTATACTGATTTGGCACCCCGCCATGCCCGCATTGCTGCGCATTCCGGGGCTTCTGCCGCCCGCTCTCCCTCCACTTTGCAGGCTCCCCGACATGAAGTTTCAAGGCTCTGAAAACTACGTCGCCACGCCCGATTTGATGCTCGCCGTGAACGCAGCGGCCACGCTCAAGCGCCCGCTGCTGATCAAAGGCGAGCCAGGCACGGGTAAGACGATGCTCGCCGAAGAGGTGGCGGCCGCGCTCGGCATGCCGCTGATGCAGTGGCACATCAAGAGCACGACCAAAGCGCAGCAAGGCCTCTACGAGTACGACGCGGTCAGCCGCCTGCGCGACAGCCAGATGGCCGATGTCGACGGCGGCGACCGCGTCAAAAACATCCACAACTACATCGTCCGGGGCGTGCTTTGGCAGGCGTTCACGGCGGAGCAGCCAGTGGTGCTCTTGATCGACGAGATCGACAAAGCCGACATCGAATTCCCGAACGACTTGCTCCGCGAGATCGACCGCATGGAGTTCTATGTGTACGAAACGCGGGAGCTGATCCGTGCGGTGCACCGGCCGCTGGTGGTGATCACCTCGAACAACGAGAAGGAACTGCCCGACGCGTTTCTGCGCCGCTGCTTCTTTCACTACATCAAGTTCCCTGAAGCCGAGACGATGCGCCGCATCGTCGATGTGCATTTTCCGACCCTCAAGAAAGAGCTGCTGGCGATCGCCTTGAAAAGCTTCTATGACGTGCGCAACCTGCCCGGCCTGAAGAAAAAACCCAGCACCTCGGAGCTGCTCGATTGGCTCAAGCTCCTGGTCGCCGAAGACATTCCGCTTGAGGCGCTGCAGAGCAAAGACGACAAGGTTGCCGTGCCGCCGCTCGTGGGCGCATTGCTGAAGAACGAGCAAGACGTGTCGCTCTTCGAGAAGCTCGTGTTCATGCAGCGGCACAACCGCTGATGGCCTGGCTCTCGCCCGCTCGGCTGGACGGCCAGCACGCCCACCTCGAACCACTCGCCGCCGAACATGCCGCGGGCCTTGCGCAAGCCGTGCGCGACGGCGAGCTGTGGAAGCTCTGGTACACCGCCATCCCGTCACCCGACGGCATGGCCGCCGAGATCGACCGGCGCCTGGCGCTGCATGCCGCGGGCGCCATGCTGCCGTTTGCCACGCGCGACGCCAGCGGCACGCTCGTCGGCATGACGACCTGCATGAACGTTGACGCCGCGAACCGCCGCGTCGAGATCGGCTCCACCTGGACGGCGGCGAGCGCCCAGCGCGGCCCGTTCAACACCGAGTGCAAATGGCTGCTGCTCGGCCATGCGTTCGAAGTGCTCGACTGCATTGCGGTCGAGTTCCGCACGCACTTCTTTAACCAGCAAAGCCGGCGGGCGATCGAGCGCCTCGGCGCCAAGCTCGACGGCGTGTTGCGCTGCCACCAGCGTGCGGCCAACGGCACGCTGCGCGACACCTGCGTCTACAGCATCGTTGCCAGCGAATGGCCAACGGTCAAAGCCCACCTGCGGTGGCAGCTCGACAAGCCGCGCTGAACCCAGCCCCACCGCCTCCATGAGCGACAAAAAACGCCCCTTCACGATCGACGACCTCTGGCAACTCGACCGCATTGGCGGCATCAGCCTCTCGCCCGACGGCGCACAGGCCGTCTGCTCGGTCAGCAGCTACTCGATGCAAGAGAACAAGGCCAGCACGAGCCTCTGGCTGCTCTCGACCTTCGGCGGCGCGCCGAGGCAGCTCACCCGCTGCGGCGAGAAAGACGGCCAGGCCGCGTGGTCGCCACGAGGCCATCAGATTGCCTTTGTCGCCAAGCGCGAGCAGCAAGGCAAAAAGGATGACGCGGCTCAGCTCTACGTGATCGCACCCGATGGCGGCGAAGCACAGCGCATCAGCGATTTCGCGCCCGGCATCGAAGCCTTCAAGTGGTTCCCCGATGGCAAGCGCATCGCGTTCTCGGCCTTCGTCTGGCCCGAGCTCAAAGGCACGAAAGCTCAGAACGCGCGCCAGAAAGAATGGAAGGATCGCAAAGAGACGGCCTATGTCACCAGCGAAGCGCAATACCGCTTTTGGGATCACAACCTGCCGATGGGCCGAGTCGTCCATCTGCATGTGCTCGATGTGGCCACCGGCCGCGTGACTGACCTCTTTGAAGGCACGCCCTTCCAGCTCTCGCCCGCCGACCCGAATGCCGATGCGTTCGACATCTCGCCCGACGGCAAGTGCATCGTCTTCGCCTACGACCCGCAGCCCGAGAAGCAGCTCGACAACTGCAAGGCGCTGGCCGAGCTGACGGTGCGCAGCGGCAAGATCGACACGGTGGCACGCGATGCAAGTTGGGATTTCGACACGCCCCGCTACAGCCCAGAGGGCGCGCACATCGCCTTCATCGCCAGCCACCTCGGCAAGAAGCACACGATGCCCGGCCACGCGGCGCTGCTCGCACGCGGCGGCACGTGGCAGTTCTTGAGCGACGCCTGGGATCACTCGGTCAACGGCCCGCTGCGCTGGAGCGGCGATGCCGGCGCGCTCTACTTCAGCGCCGAAGACCGCGGGCGTTGCCACATCTACAAGTTCGACATCGCCAGCCGCAGTGCGGCAGTGGCCGCGCCAGGCGGATGGGCGCATGGCTTCGATTTCGCGAGCGACACGCTCGTGAGCGTGGTCGACGCGATGAACCACCCCGCGCGCGCGCATGCACAGCGCGGTGATGAAGCAGCCCTGCGCATCGAGACCTTCAACGACGCCAAGATGGCCCGCCACGCACTCGGCAAGGTCGAGGAAGTGACGCTCACTGGCGCCCAAGGCGACCCGATACAAATGTGGGTGATCTACCCGCCCAGCTTCGACCCGAAGAAAAAGTACCCGCTGCTGCACAGCATTCACGGCGGCCCACACGCTGCGGCGGGCGACACCTTCCACTACCGCTGGAACACGCATGTATTCGCAGCCCAAGGTTATGTGGTGGCCTGCGTGAATTACCACGGCTCAAGCGGCTTCGGCTATGCGTTTCTCGACAGCATCACGCAACGCTGGGGCGAGCTCGAACTGCAAGACGTGGAAGCCGGCAGCGACTGGCTGCTCGCGCAAGCGTGGGCTGACAAAAAGCGCTTGTATGCCAGTGGCGGCAGCTACGGCGGCTTCATGGTGGCCTGGATGAACGGGCATGTGGCGCCGGGCCGCTACCAGGCTTACGTGTGCCACGCGGGCTGCTTCGACTGGACCGCCATGTTCAGCGACGACGCCTACACCTGGCACGCCAAAGAACTCGGCGCCTGGTACTGGGACGACGCTGCCAAAGTGCAATCGCAAAGCCCGAGTGCCCACGCCAAAGCAATGCAAACGCCGACCTTGGTGATCCACGGCGCACTCGACTACCGCGTGCCCGATCAACAAGGCTTGGCCTACTACAACACGCTCAAAGCCAAAGGCGTGGACGCGCGCTTGATGTGGTTCCCGGACGAAAACCACTGGGTTCTCAAGCCTCGCAACTCCAAGCTTTGGTATGGCGAGTTCTTTGCGTGGCTGAACGGGCACGGCCCGAAAGCATCAAAGCCGAGCAAGGCGAAGGGTCGCAAGGCTCCTCAACTGCCGGCATGATCTGCCCCGGCACGAAAATCCGCCAAACGCGCTCGGCAGCCGAGGCGACCAGAGCGAGGCGACCATGCTGATCAATTTTTTCTACACGCTGCGCGCCGCCAAGCTCAAGGTCTCGGTCAAGGAGTACTTGACGCTGCTGGAGGCGATCGAAGCCGGCGTGATCGGCCAAAGCGTGGACGAGTTCTATGTGCTTGCGCGCACCGCGCTCGTCAAAGACGAAGCCAACTTCGACAAGTTCGACCGCGCCTTCGCGGCCTACTTCAAAGGCGTGGAGCTGCTCACCGATTTCACCCAAGACGTGCCGCTCGACTGGCTGCAAAAGAAGTTCGAACTCGAACTCAGCGCCGAGGAAAAGGCGGCCATCGAGAAGATGGGTTGGGACGAGCTGATGGCCACGCTCAAGAAGCGCTTCGAAGAACAAAAAGAGCGTCACGAAGGCGGCAACAAGATGATCGGCACCGGCGGTACCTCGCCCTTCGGCGCCTACGGCTACAACCCGCAAGGCATTCGCATCGGGCAAGACAAGAGCCGCAACAAGAGCGCGGTGAAGGTCTGGGATCAGCGCCAGTTCAAGGACTACGACGACGGCATCGAGCTCGGCACGCGCAACATCAAAGTGGCGCTGCGCCGCCTGCGGCGCTTCGCCCGCGAAGGCTCACAAGACGAGCTCGACCTCGACGACACCATTCGCAGCACCGCCGCCAATGCCGGCTGGCTCGACATCAAAATGGTGCCCGAGCGCCACAACAAAGTGAAGGTGCTGCTGCTGATGGACGTGGGCGGCACGATGGATGAGCACATCCACCGCGTCGAAGAAATCTTCAGTGCCGCCAAGAGCGAATTCAAGCACCTGGAGTTCTATTACTTCCACAACTGCGTCTATGACTTCATGTGGAAGAACAACCGGCGCCGGTACAGCGAGAAGTTCCCGACGATGGACATCATCCGCAAGTACAACCGCGACTACAAACTGATCTTCGTCGGCGACGCAACGATGAGCCCTTATGAGATCTTGCAGCCCGGCGGCAGCGTGGAATACAACAACGAAGAGCCAGGCGCCGAGTGGCTTGCACGGCTCACACAGGCCTTCCCGAAGTTCGCTTGGATCAACCCCGAGCCGCAGGGCGTGTGGGGCTATCGGCAAAGCATTGCGGTGATTCAGCAACTGATGAACCAACGCATGTTTCCCCTCACCTTGGCCGGGCTGGAAGGGGCGATGCGCCTGTTGGGAAAATGAACGCTCCCGAACGAGCTATTGCAGATGAACGTTGACCGATGACCCCCGGCCCATGACCTTGACTTGGCGCACCAGCGCCCAATTGGCGCTGGCCGCGGCGCTGGCCCTGCTCACGGGCTGCGCTGGCTTTCATCTGCCGGGCCTAAAACCTGAACCCGATTCGGCCACCGCCGAGAAACCCGCACCCGCGCCCACCGGCGTGGCCGACGCGCGCGCCTCCTACCGGCTCGATGTTCAAACTGACGACGCCTTGCGCCGCCTCTTGATCAGCTTTCTCGACCTCTCGCGTTTTCAAAACGCGCCGGAGGCAGAAGGCATCACCAACGCCGAGCTCGACCGGCTCCTCGCGGCCGCGCCGATGCAGGTGCGCCACCTGATCGAGACCGAGGGCTACTTCAACAGCGAAACGCGCATCGACAAAATCATCGAACCGGGCAACGAGATCCCGCTGCTCTTGCGCATCAGCGTCAAGCCGGGGCCGCGAACCGAAGTCGACACGGTCACGATCGATGCGAGTGGCGAGTTGAAAGACGCGATCGACGCCGGCGATGCCGAAGCCACCGCCACGATCGCGGCCCTGCGCAACGGCTGGAGCTTGCTGCCGGCCGATCCGTTCACGCAGAGCGCCTGGAACAGCGCCAAGACGGCCACCCTCGCCCGCTTGCGCGCCGATGGCTATCCGGTGGCGGCATGGGCCGAGACCAGCGCTGGCGTGGAGGCGGAGCTCAACCTCGCCACGCTCCGCCTGCGCGCGGAGAGCGGGCCGCTGTTTCGCCTCGGATCGATCAAGGTCGAAGGCTTGCAGCGCTACACCGAAGACGCGGTGAAGAACCTGGCCGACTTCAACCCCGGCGCGCCCTACAAAGAAAAGCTTTTGCTCGATTACCAAGAGCGCCTGCAAAAGCTCGGGCTCTTCGAAGGCGCGGTGGTCGAGATCGACCCGGACCCTGCCACCGCGAAGGCTGCGCCAGTGACCGTGCGCGTGAAAGAGCAGCAACAGCAGCAGGCGACCGTTGGCCTCGGTTTCAGCGCCAACACCGGCGCGCGCTTCACGCTGGAGCACACGAACCGCAAGCTCTTCGATCGGCCCTACATCGCCAAGACCAAGGCCGAGTACGGCGCCGAGCGCAAGTACCTCGAAACCGAGGTCGACACTTACCCGCTGCCCAACCTGTATCGCAACCTGATTGCCGGCAGCCTGGAGCAGTTGCGAACAGCCGATGAATTGCGCACCTCGGCCACGGTGCGCATTGGCCGCGCACAAGACCGAGAGCGCCTGCAGCGCCTCTACTTCCTCGAGGCCGTGACCTCGCGCCTGGAAGCGCCGCTGCAAACGAACAACGACAGCGCCATCTCTGCCAACTACCACTGGATCTACCGCGATGTCGACAACGTGCTGCTGCCCACGCGCGGCATCACCGTCTCGTTGCAGACTGCCCTCGGCAACGCCTTCAGCACCACCAGCGACAGCGGCCCTTTCGCCCGCGCCTACGGCCGGCTCACTTGGTACAAGCCGCTTGGCGGCTGGTTCGCCACCGCACGCGTCGAGGCCGGCCAAGTGTTCGCGAAAGATTCGGTCGGCGTGCCCGACACCCTGCTCTTTCGTGCCGGCGGCGACGACTCTGTGCGCGGCTACGGCTACCGCTCGCTCTCGCCAGTCGACTACACCGTGCTCGGCACCGTGGTGCGCAGCGGCCGCGTGCTCTTCACCGGCAGCGCCGAAGTGGCGCACCCCTTTTCGGCACGCTACCCGGCATTTCTTGGTGCGGTGTTCGTTGACGCTGGCAATGCGGCTGACCGCTGGGGCGGCATCGACCCGGTCGTTGGCTACGGCGTGGGCGTGCGCTGGCGCAGCCCCGTCGGGCCGCTGAAGTTGGACCTGGCCTATGGCGAAGCGGTCAAGCAGTTCCGCGTGCATTTGAGCGTGGGAGTGGCGTTTTGATGGAGCCTGATGTGCCAAGCAGCGAAACCACCGCCACCGCCACCGCCGCCGCCGTGCAGGCACGGCGGCCGCGCGTGCGTTGGGGCCGCGTTGTCATCGCGCTGCTGATGCTCGCGCTGCTCGTGCTCGGCCTGGCGGGCTCGGCCCTGTGGTGGGCGCTCACGCGCGAATCGGGCACGGCGTGGGTGCTCGCACGCGCACCCGGTGTGAACGTGGTAGCGCCGCGTGGCGCCTTGCTGGGCGACTTTTCGGCCGAGCGCCTCACCGCCACTTGGCCTGCGAGCAGTGCGAGCAGTGCGAGCCCGAAGAGCAGCGTGACCGTGCTTCAACCCGGCTGGCGCAACTTGCGCATCGCGCGCTCGCCAATCGCCGGCGTGTGGCTGGCCGTGCATTTGGCCGAACTGCGCGCCACGCGCATCGACCTGCAACTCGCGCCCTCGCCGCCCAGCACCAGCGCGCCTGTGCCGCCAACGAGCCTGGCCTTGCCGATCGATCTGGAGATCGATGCCGTGCGCATCGGCGAGCTGCATGCGGCCGCACTCGGAGATCAGCCACTGCGCGGCATCACGGCCCATGTGCACCTCGGCGCCAACGGCGGCACGCAGCATCAGCTCGATGACCTCGCCGTGGCTTGGAGCACATGGCAAGCCAACGGCACGCTGCGCATCGGCACGCGCGCCGAGATGGCGCTCGATGCCCACATCGACCTGCGGCAAGCGCCTGCATCACCACTCCCTGCCGCAAGCGCGCCTGCGCCTGCGCCTGCGCCCGCACCCGCGCCCGCGCCCGCACCCGCGCCGGCCGATGGCCTGCCCAGCATCAGCGCCAGTGCCTCGCTCACCGGCCCGCTGCTGCGCCCGGTGCTGCATGCCACGGCCAGCGTCACGCCGCCCGCGCCGCGGCCGCCGCAATCACTTCAGGCCGATGCAACGCTGCAGCCCTTCGCGCCCTGGCCACTCGCCGCGCTGCGCGCGAATCTGCAGGCGCTCGACCTCTCAGCACTCGTGCCGGCGCTGCCGCGCACTGCGCTGAGCGGCGAAGCCACAGTCGAGAGCAGCGGCTTTGATCAGCCGGCGCTCGTCAAGCTCGCCATCGGCAACGCGGCAGCGGGCCGTTGGAATGATGCGCGCCTGCCCGTGCGCGACTTGAAGCTTGAGATCAACCTGAGGCCGAACGACCCCAGCACGCTGCTGTTGCAAGGCCTGGCCGTCACGCTTGGCTCGGCCGCCCACCCGGGCGGCACGCTGCAAGGCACCGGCCGCTGGGCCAAGCGCGGCGATTGGCAGCTCGACGCCACCCTCACCGCGCTGCAAGCCGCGGCCATCGACGAGCGCGCTCCGTCGATGCGACTCAGCGGCCCCGTCTCGCTCAAAGGCACGGGCTTTGGCGGCACCGATCCCGATGCGGCCACCGTCGCGATCAACACCAACCTTCGCGGCTCCGGCTTCGACACGAGCGCGCTGCCCGGGGCCACAGCCACCGCACCGCCAAGCGCAGAGCTCAAGCTCGACGCCACCCTGAACCCCCGCCGAATCGACTTGCGCACCCTCCGCGCCGCCGTGGCCGGCGCCCGCGCCGAGGCCTCGGGCCTGGCCGAGCGTGATGACTCGGCTGGCAGCGCGCCGCGATGGAAGCTCAAAGCCCGCGCCGCGTTGACCGACTTCGATCCGCGGCCCTGGTGGCCCGGCGCCGAAGGCACGGCATGGCGCGCCGGGCCGCATCGGCTCAATGCCAAACTCGATGCCGATGTCGTCATCCCGGCCACGCCGATGCCCGTCGGCGACTTGCTCGCCGCGCTGCGCGGCCAGGCCAATGCCGACATTGACGGCAGCGTGCTCGCCGGCGTGCCGCTGGCCGGGCAGGCTGCACTCCGCAGCAGCGGCACGGGCAACGCCACCGCGTCGATCAAGCTCGATGCCGCCAGCAACACGATTGCGGCCGACGGCAGCTTCGCCATCACCGGCAACGGCCAAAGCGACCGCTTGGCGCTCACCCTCGCCGCGCCTGCACTCGACCGCCTGACCCCGCTCTACAGCTTGCTGCAAGCGCCCGGGCCAGCCACGCAACTCGCCGGCCGCCTGAGCGCGAGCGCGCAGATCAACGGTCGCTGGCCTGCGCTCACCAGCACGGGTGAGCTCAATGCCGACGCCGTTCGCGCAGGCGCCGCGAGCGTTCGCCGTGTGCAGGCGAACTGGTCACTCGGCACCCGCGCCGATTCAAAAATGGAGCTTCAAGCCGCGATTGACGATGCGGTGCTCGCCCGCGCGGCCGCGCCCGCCAAACCCAAACGCAAAGCGCCTGCAGCGGCCGACCCGGCCATTGAATCGGTGCGCATCAAGCTGCAAGGCACGGCACACGAGCATCGGCTCGATCTGCAAGCGATCGCCAAAGCCTTGCCACCCGAGTGGATCACTGCGTTGCAAAGCCGTGGCGTGGCCGCGCCGGTGCCAGACAGTGCCGCGAGCGACCGAACCGTGGCGACGCTTCAAGCGCAAGGCGGGCTGATCGACAAGCCGCCAGCACCCGCAACCGCAATCGCCAGTGCGCCGAGCAGTGGCGCAGCCATGCCGATCTGGATGGGCGCTGCGGGCTGGCGCGGGCGCGTCGACCAAATCGCGGTGAAAAGCGGGCCGGCCAGCGCCCCGCCGCTGCTGCGCGCCAGTGCCATTCAGCTCGATGCGCAATGGGCCGGCACCGCGCCCAAGCTCATCGTGCAGCCGAACCGGCTGGAGCTCGTCGGCGGCGCAACACTCGCCTGGACGCAGCTCTCATGGCAAGGCGCGGCCACCGCTGACCAAGCCGCCAAGATCGACGTGGAAGCCACGCTCGCGCCCTTGCGCATCGCGCCGCTGCTCGCCGGCATTCAGCCCGACTTCGGTTGGGGCGGCGATCTGGCGCTCCAGGGCCACGCCAGCATCCACAGCGCGGCGGCGTTCACCGCCGATGTGGTGATTGAGCGCAGCAGCGGCGACCTGACGGTGACCGACGAAGTGCAAACCTTGCCGCTTGGCCTGAGCGACCTGCGCTTCGCACTCGGCGCGAGCAACGGCACCTGGACCTTCACCCAAGCGCTCGCCGGCAAGACCATCGGCGTGGCGGCAGGCGCATTGATCGCACGCACCTCGCCGCAGGCCACCATGCCGCCGCCTGATGCGCCGGTCGAAGGCGTGTTGCAAGTCAATGTGGCCGACCTCGGCAGCTTGGGGCCCTGGCTCGCGCCGGGCTGGCGCTTGGTCGGCGTGTTGGAAGCCAAGGCCACGCTCGCCGGCCGCTTTGGCGCGCCCGAATACATCGGCAGCGTGACGGGGCAAAAGCTCGGCGTGCGCAACTTTCTGCTGGGCGTCAACGTCAGCGATGGCGATTTAGCGCTCTCCTTGCGCGGCGCCACCGCGCGCATTGAGCGCTTCAGCGCACGTGCTGGCGATGGGACCGTGGCGGTCGAAGGTGGCGCCGAACTCGGCAGCTCGCCCACCGCGCAGCTCAAGCTCATCGCCAAGCAATTTCGCGTGCTCGGCCGCGTTGACCGCCGCATCGTTGCCAGCGGCCAAGCCGATCTGAAGCTCGACGCCGAGACGATCGATTTGACCGGCCGCTTCGACGTCGACCAAGGCCTGATCGACTTCAGCCAAGCCGATGCGCCGCGCCTGGCCGATGACGTCGAAGTAGTTCGCGGCACAGAACGCATGCTCACCGCGGCGCAGCTCGAAGCCCAGGCCGCCGCCAAAGCAGAGAAAGCCGCCGAGACGAAACGCCAGGTCAACCTCGATCTGCAACTCGGCCTTGGCAAAGATTTGAAGCTGCGCGGCCACGGCTTCGCGACCGGCCTCGTCGGCGATCTGCACCTCACAGCGCCCGCCGGTCACCTTGCTGCCACAGGCACCATCCGCACCGATGGCGGCACCTACAACGCCTACGGTCAAAAGCTCGTCGTCGACAAAGGCGCGATCACTTTCATCGGCCCCATCGACAACCCACGGCTCGACATCGAAGCCACGCGGCCGAAGACCGATGTGCGCGTCGGTGTGGCGATCAGCGGCACTGCGCAGAACCCGCGCATCCGCCTGTTCTCGGAACCCGATCTTTCAGAAGTCGACAAGCTCAGCTGGCTCGTCATGGGCCGCGCGAGCGACGGCCTCGGCCGCACCGAAACGGCGCTCGTTCAACGCGCGGCGCTGGCCTTGCTCTCAGGCGAAGGAGAAGGCACGACCGAGAAGATCACCAAGGCCATCGGCCTCGATGAATTCAGCATCGGCGGCGGCGAAGGGGGCGACGTGCGCAGCAGCGTGATCTCGGTCGGCAAGCAGATTTCGGAGCGCTGGTACGTGGGCTACGAGCAAGGCCTCAACGCCACCGGCGGCAGCTTCCAACTCATCTACCGCCTCGCGAAACGCTTCACGTTGCGCGCGCAATCGGGAAGCGACAACTCGGTTGACGGCATCTGGACGTGGCGCTGGAAGTGATGCGGCACCGCGATCTCAGCCACGCGAGGCCACCGGCCAGCAACAACGCCGATGCCGGTTCAGGCACGGCAGGTGACTGGAGATAAACCGTGTCGACGAAAAACGGCGCGTCGTAGTCGGGATTGTTTGCAGACTTAGCCCAACCGAAGCTGCCAAAGCCATCGGTGGACGACACCACGCCGAAAAACCCGGTCTGGCCGCTCAGGTTGAAAGATGTCGAAAACCCGGTCAAACCATTTTCAAGAAAGAACGACGCGCCCGAGGTGTTGCCGGTGATGTCGAAGCCCACGGCGGTGTCAAACAGGATTTCGCCAGATGGCGGCGGGAGGCGCGTGATGTAAGCCGCGATCGATGTCCCCTGCGTGGCGACCGGTTTGTATTTGAGGGCATCGCCCTGCTGCAGCACTGACCCGGCGCCTGAGTTCGCGAAAAAACAGTTGGGTCCGGGCTTGCCGCAGAGGTCAAATATCGCGTTAGCGCTGAAGCTGTCGCCGGGGACGGACTGTTCTTGCGCAGAGCCGCCGTCAAAGGTGATCGTCTCGAGCGGCGCACCAGTGGCAGCGAAGTAGGCGCTCTTGTCTCGGTAGACCGTGACCGCCGCAGTCACCGGAGCCGCGGAAGCCGCGAGCAACAGCGCGCAGATGACGAGTGATGCGTTTTTCATCTTGCCTCCCCGTGAGCTTGATCCAGCCAAAGCTTAAATTTCAAAGCGGCATCACAGGCGGCAGACATACCCTGTCTTCAAAGCGGACCACTCTCCAATGGACTGCCATGAAGATTCGGCCGAGAACCAGCGAGAATCACTGTCCTGACGGCCTGACACCGCCACTCACTCGCCGTAGTTCAATGGACAGAACGGCCGCCTCCTAAGTGGCAGATACAGGTTCGATTCCTGTCGGTGGGACCAAGATGGTGTCTTCCAGCCGGTGTCGAGACGGCGAGAAGCGGCTAAATCGCTGACGCCGATGGCTCGACGCTGACTGCCTTCACACGTTGCTCGTCGCTTGTTCCCGCTTGTTCCCGCTTGTTCCCGCTGGTGCAAGGTCGCCGGCGCTACGGGGGGCTGCTTTGCCTGTCAGCGATCCTCGCATTGACCCAATCTGGTCGGCGGTTGGGTTGCGGCCGGTTGGTTCAGCAGACTGCAACGCCAGGGTGTTCAACCTAGCAGGTCGCTTAGGGGTTCAGAACATCGTGTTGTTGTTCTTCGCTGTCTCAGGCACAGCTTGAATCACATCCCAGTGCTCAACGATCTTGCCGCCTTCCAAACGGAAGATGTCGACAATGGCGCTGCCGCGCTCACCGGGGGATGGCACGGAATGCACATGAAGCATCACCAGGTCACCGTCGGCCATCACGCGCTTGATGAAGCTGCTGCGCTGTGGGTATTTTTCCTTCAGAAATTTGATGAGTCCCATCACACCTTCTACGCCGTCGGGCGCCGTGGG
>JAYWGR010000028.1:0-10477 GCA_043778145.1 Rhizobacter sp. | reverse complement strand
GCTTTGATCCGTTGATGACCCAGTCGCGTTGTTCTTCGGTGAGCAGGCTCCACGCGGTGTCGCGCGGGATACCGGCCTCGCCGGCATAGCGCATCAGGTCGTCCTGGTTCTCGGCCCAGGCCGGCGTCTGCAGCGTCTTGATGGCGCCGCCGCGCAGCGTCTTGCGCGGGTCGGGCACCACCAGGCCGTAGTCGACGCCGATCACGCGACCAAAACCGCGGCAGGTTTCGCAGGCGCCGAAGGCCGAGTTGAACGAGAACATCGACGGCTGCGGGTGCGCGTAGCGGCGGTCGCTCTCGGGGCAATGCAGGCCCTGGCTGTAGCGCCAGATCTGGGGGGCTTGCTCGCCACCCTCACCCCCGCCCTCTCCCGCCCCGGCGGGCGAGGGAGTTGAGGACCCCTCGCTTCTTTGGGGAGAGGGGTCGGCGCCAACCGCATAAACGTTGCAACGCCCGCCACCACGCTTGAACGCTGTCTCGATCGCCTCGACCACACGCTGCTTCTCCGCGCCGCTGAAGCGAAAACGATCCGCCACCACGTCGAGCACCTTGCGCGGCCCCGAGGGCGTGGCGACCGTGCGCTCGGCCTGCACCCGCGTGTAGCCGCTGGCGGCGAGCCACTGCTCGATCTGCTCGGCGCTGGTGTCGGCCGGCAGTTCGACCGGGAAGGTCACGATCAGGCGTGGATCGCCGGCCGCCGCGCTGCGCGCCTGCAGGTCGCGGTAGACCGCGCCCGGCTCGTCCTCTTTGACCGGCCTTGCGGTCTGCTGGTCGAACAGATTGGTCGCCCGCGCGAACAGCAGCTTGATGTGGTCGTTCAGCTCGGTCATCGTGCCGACCGTGCTGCGCGAGCTGCGCACCGGGTTGGTTTGATCGATCGCGATCGCGGGCGGCACACCGTCGACGCGGTCGACCGCGGGGCGGTCCATGCGGTCAAGGAACTGCCGCGCATAGGCGCTGAAGGTCTCGACATAACGGCGCTGGCCTTCGGCGTACAGCGTGTCGAAGACGAGACTCGATTTGCCGGAGCCGCTCGGGCCGGTGACGACCGTCATCTCGCCGGTGCGCAGGTCAAGATCGAGGTTCTTCAGGTTGTGCTGGCGCGCACCGCGGATGCGGATCAGCCCGCGGCCGGAGGCGTCAGCGTTGACGTGCTCCGACTTACTTTCAGTAACAGATTCAGCGGCGACGGGCAGTGAAATGGCGGGACCAGAACTCATCAGGAAGGTGCCTCGTCGCAAGAAGGCGGAGGATTCTAGGGATGCCGTTTCGCGCCCGCGCGCGTCGCCGTAAATACCCTCCCACGGGCCGGGCACGCCAAGATAACATCGCCGCGCCGAGCCGAATCGGCCACTTCCATGCGCGCCCCCGCCAGCCCACCCAACTCCCCAAACCCACCTCGCCTCGGCTTGTTGGCTGCGGCTGCGCGCAACGATCGTCGACTCTTCGCAAGCCTCCACGAAGGCGTGTGGGAGCGCGATCTCAAGACGGATGAAGCCTGGTATTCGCCCCGCTTCAAAGAGTTGCTCGGCTTCACCGAAGAAGAATTGCCAAACAAGTTAGAGGCCATCCGCGACCTGCTGCACCCTGATGACCTGATCACGCTGCGCGAGCTCTACGCCAAGGCGACTGAGCAGCTGGCAAGCGCCGAGGGCCAAGTGCGCATGCGCACGAAAGAGGGCGTTTGGCGCTGGTTCCGCGGCCGGGTGCGCGTGTGGCCCGATGCCGATGGCCGGCCAGACGTGCTCGTTGGCGCACTCTGGGACGTGCATGAGCAAGTGCTCGCCACCGAAGCGCTCACCTCGCAGCAAGCGGTGCTCGAACAGAAAGTTCGCGAGCGCACGCAAGGGCTGGAGGCTGCGCTGCGCCTGGCTGATGCGCAGCGCCTCACCGCCGAGCGCGCGAGCCTCGCCAAAGCCAGCTTTTTGGCGCAGATGGGCCATGAGCTGCGCACGCCGCTCAACGGCATGCTCGGCATGACCCAACTGGCGATGCCGCTTGCGACCAGCGACGACCAACGCCGCTACCTCGACCTCGCCCACAAATCGGGCCTGTCCTTGCTGCGCATCCTTGACGACGTGCTCGAGTTCACCCGCGCCGACGCCGGCCGCGTGCAGCTGCAGCACATCCCGTTTGACCTGGCCGAACTCGCCGCTGAAACCGTGCGCGGCTTCATGCCCAATGCGCGCACCAAAGGCTTGCAGATGGGCTTCGACTACGTGGGCAACATCACGCAGGTGCGCGGCGACCCGGGCCGCGTGCGGCAGCTGTTCTCCAACCTGCTGGGCAATGCCGTCAAGTTCACCGAGCACGGCTACATCTTGCTGGTCGTCGAGATCGAAGCCGGAGATGCCGGCCAGTGCGTTGTGCGCGTGAAGGTGCGTGACAGCGGCATTGGCATGGACGAAGCGACCGTTCAACGCGTGTTCGAGCCCTTTGAGCAAGCCGATTCCGGCATCACGAGGCGCCATGGCGGCACGGGGCTCGGCTTGAGCGTGGTGCGCCTGCTCGCCGGCATGATGGGCGGCGAGGTGGCGGTGCGCAGCCGGCCGGGGCATGGCTCATCGTTCTGGGTCGATTTGCGTCTTGCTGCCGCCGAGCCTGAGCCGCAGCACGCGCTGGCGGTCGAGCCGCTCGCGGCGCAGCGTGTCAGCGGCCATGCGTGGCTGATTGGCCGCACCTCGTCGAGCGGCAAGCACATCCAGATGCGGCTCGCGCGCACCGGCTGGTCTTGCGAACTCCTTGACGACACCCGCGCAGCCATCGCGGCGCTGACCGCTGGCGGGCCAGAGCGCGCACCAGCGTGCGTTGTCATCGGCGAGGCCGAATTCACGCCGCCGGTCGAACTCAACCTCTTGTGCAGCTTGCTGCCGCCCGAAGTGCCTGTGACCCTGCTGCTGCGGCCCGATTTCGACTTGCAAAGTGTGCGCGCCGCCACCGAGCACGCGCAGGTGCGCGTCGTCATATCGCCGATGACGCCGGCCGACCTGCATGCGTTGGTGCGGCCAACCACGGCATCAGAACTGAGCGCAGCCGCGGACCCAGGCTGGGTTTGGCAGCCATCGTCCGGCGATGACGGCACGGCCGATCGGCCCAACGTGCTCGTCGTCGAAGACAACACGATGAACCAGATCATCGTGCGCGAGATGATCGCCGCGCTCGGTATCGGTGCTGCGGTGGTTGGCAGCGGGGAAGAGGCGATGAACTTCTGCCGCGATGCCGCGCCCGACTTGGTGTTGATGGACATTCAAATGCCCGGCATGGACGGCCTGGAAACCACACGTCGCCTGCGCGCTTTGCAGGCCGAAGGTCAGCTGCCGCGCTTTCCCATCATCGCGCTCACGGCCCACGCGTTGGCAGCCGATGCCGCTGCCAGCCTGAAGGCCGGCATGGACGAGCACATGACCAAGCCAATTCAAATCGACTTGCTGCGCCGCGTGCTCCAGCGCTGGCTGACACCTGTTTGAGGGACCGAGCAGCGAGGCCCAAACACGGGCACGACGCTTGCTGCTACGCTCGTCACGACCCGGTCACATCCGGCCCGTGACTACCGCAGACAGGAGACGTCGATGACCTTGCATCCCTGGCCTCTGAACGACAGCAGCACGCGCGACGGCGTCGCAATGCTCTGGACGAGCCCTCACGGACGGGGTCTTTTGACTGACTCGCTGGCTGTTCCGCTGTGCTTCTTGCCAGACGAACCCAGCAATGCGCCGACCCTAGCAGCGACCGTGAAACCTTCCCTGCGCACCGTCACTTTTGACACCTCTGCGCTGCTCCGCGTGCGCGACTTCAGCTGCCGCTTCGGCACCAGCGCCTGATCCCCGAACAGCGGCTCCCGAGCGAGTCGCCGGCGCGGGTGATCCAAGCACTCGACGGCCGGGGCCTGACTTTCCTGAAGATGCTTTTCCTCCATTTGCCGCCGGTGATCGCATCGGCCGCCGCTGGCTCGACCAGATAAATCTGCTTGCCCGCCAAGATCACCGCGCCTCTGGTGGCACCCTTGGCCCGCGGCGGCGCGCCCAGCTGCGATGGTCAAGCGTGAGAATGCCGGCATGAGTGGAACGATCAGCTTTCAGGTGGACGGCGCGCTTGCCCGAGTCGAGCTCGCCAACCCCAGCAAACGCAATGCACTCGACATCGCGATGTGGCGCGAACTTCGCCGCATCTTCGATGTGCTGCAAGCGATGCCCGAGGCCGAGGCACCTCGCGTGGTGATCGTCAGTGGTGCGGGCGGTCAGTTTGCGTCGGGTGGCGACATCGTCGAGTTCGCCGGATTCCGCTTCAATGAGCTGGCGCTGCGCGACTTCCATGAAAACGTCGTCGCGCCCGCTCTGCACGCGATGCTGGCTTGCGACATCCCGGTGCTCGCGCAGATCGACGGTGCTTGCATCGGCGGCGGCTTCGAGATCGCGGCGTGCTGCGACATCCGCATTTGCGGCGCATCGAGCCGCTTCGGCGCTCCGATCGCCAAGCTCGGCTTCCCGATGGCGCCGGCCGAGTTGGCCGTGTTGGCGCGCATCACGAGTGGCCCCGTCTTGCGCGAGATGCTGCTGGAGGCACGGCTGTTTGATGCCGAGCGCGCGTGGCAACTCGGGCTGGTGAATGCAGTCGTTGCCGATGCCGATTTGGCGCAGCACGTGCTGGACCGCGCTGAAGCGATCGCCGCACTTTCAGCGCCCGCCGCGCGCCTCAACAAACGCAGCTTGCGGCAGCTCGCACACGGCGGCGCGAGCGCCGCGCAACGCCACGAACACTTCGGCTATGCCGACAGCCCCGACCACCGCGAGGGCATTGCGGCATTCATCGCCAAGCGCCCGCCGAACTTTTCATCTTGAGTCCTCATGACCGAGAACCACAACCTCTTCGCCGCCCTCCGCACCGCGTTCCCGGCCGACCTCGACACCTCCGCCATCGAATGCGCTGACGGCACGCCGCTCGCCTACTCCTGGCGCGACATCGAGCACGCCACCGCGATGCTCGCCAACTTGCTCCACTCGCTCGAGTTGCCCGCCGGCGCGCGCATTGCGGTGCAGACCGAGAAGTCGGTCGAAGCGCTGTTGCTCTACCTCGCAGTGCTGCGCGCCGGCTTCGTCTACCTGCCACTCAACACGGCCTATCAAAAGAGCGAAGTCGCTTACTTCATCGGCAATGCCGAGCCCAGCGTGTTCGTCTGCTCGCAGCGCAACTTTGGCTGGGTCAGCACGCTCGCCTTCCAGGCCGGCACCCGCCACGTCTTCACGCTGAACGATGACCGCACTGGCAGCCTGCTGCAGCGCGCCGCGCACCACAGCAACCAGCACACGCCGGCCCACAAAACGGCTGACGACATGGCCGCGATCCTCTACACCAGCGGCACCACGGGCCGCAGCAAAGGCGCGATGCTCAGCCACGGCAACCTGCTCAGCAACGCCGCCACGCTGAAAGATTACTGGCGCTGGCAGCCGGGCGACGTGCTGCTCCATGCGCTGCCGATCTTCCATGTGCACGGCCTTTTCGTGGCCTCGCATGGCGCCTTGCTCAACGGCAGCAAGATGATCTGGTTCAACCGCTTCGACCCGCGCAGCGTGGCAGCGCGGCTGCCCGCCGCCACAGTCTTCATGGGCGTGCCGACGCTCTATGTGCGCCTGCTCGCCGAGCCCAGCTTCGACCGCGAAGCCTGCCGCGCGATGCGGCTCTTCATCTCGGGCTCGGCGCCGTTGCTGATCGACACCTTCACGCAGTTCCAGGCGCGCAGCGGCCACACCATTCTTGAGCGCTACGGCATGAGCGAGACGTTGATGCTCACCTCCAACCCTTGCGACGCGGCTGGTGGCGAGCGGCGAGGTGGCACCGTTGGCTTAGCGCTGCCGGGCGTTGATTTGCGCATTCGTTCAGATGCGGAGCAAACTTGCCTAACAGATGAAATCGGCGGCATCGAAGTGCGCGGCCCGAACGTGTTTCACGGCTACTGGCGCATGCCCGAGAAGACGGCCGAAGAGTTCACCGCCGATGGTTGGTTCAAGACCGGAGACGTCGGCCGGATCGATGCGGATGGCTACGTCACCATCGTTGGCCGCAGCAAAGACTTGATCATCACCGGCGGCTACAACGTCTACCCGGCCGAAGTCGAAGGTGTGCTCAACGAGCTGCCGGGCGTGGCCGAAAGCGCGGTGGTTGGCGTGCCGCACCCGGACTTCGGCGAGGCGGTGATTGCGGTCATCGTCGCGCGGCCGGGCGCTGTGCCCGAGCCTGCGGCATTGATCGGTGCGCTCAAGAGCGGCATCGCCAACTTCAAGGTGCCCAAGCACGTCTTCATCGTCGCCGATCTGCCGCGCAACGCGATGGGCAAGGTGCAGAAGAACCTGCTGCGTCAGCAGCACAGCCAGCTCTTCCAGCCGTCGAGCGGCGCCTGACGATGGCCTGGCTCGCAATCGTCAGCGCTGCACTTGCCGTGGCGCTGGTGGTGATGGGGGTGAAGCTGCGCGATGCGCGGCGCGCTGAGTTCATCCGCCACTACACGTTCCCCAAAGGCTTGATCGACAAGCTCCAGCAGCGGCGCCCCGGCCTCGCGGCAAAGGACGGCCAGCTCGTCGCGCGTGCGCTGCGCCACTTCTTCCTCGCGCACTTGCAAAGCGGCCGCCAGTTCGTGGCGATGCCCTCGCAGGTGGCCGATGACCTCTGGCATGAGTTCATCCTCTACACCCGCCACTACGAACTCTTCTGCCAGCGCGCGTTCGGGCGGTTCATGCACCACACGCCGGCCATTGCGCTCGGTGCCGCGCAGCATGACAACGCCGGCTTGCGCCGAACGTGGTGGCAATGCTGCCGCGAGGAAAACATCAACCCGAGGAAGCCAACCCGCCTGCCGCTGCTGTTCGCGCTCGACGCCAAGCTCGGCATCGAAGGCGGCTTTCACTACGCGCCCGATTGCGCGGCGCTGCGTGCGGGTGGCGATGGGTCGGTCTACTGCGGTGGAGACTTTGCCGGCGGCTCTGGCGGTGGCTCAGGCGGTGATGGCGGCAACGATGGGTTCAGCTTCGGCAGCGACGCCAGCGATGGTGGCGGTGGCGCAGATGGCGGTGGTGACGCCGGCGGTGGCTGTGGTGGTGGCTGCGGTGGTGGCGGTGGCGATTGAAAAAAAGCGGCACGGCTCTTTCGAACCGTGCCGCCATTGAAATGAAGGCGGACCGCAGCTCAGCGAGCGCAGCCGCCAGCCAAGCTCAATCGTCGCGGTAGATGTCCACGTCCTTCGTCTCTTTGACGAACAGCATGCCGATCACGAAGGTGATGCTCGCGAAGATGATCGGGTACCAGAGGCCGTTGTACATGTTGCCGGTTTGCGCCACGATCGCCAGCGCCGTGGCCGGCAGCAAGCCGCCGAACCAGCCGTTGCCAATGTGGTAAGGCAAGCTCATCGAGGTGTAGCGAATGCGCGTCGGGAACATCTCGACGAGCATGGCGGCGATCGGGCCGTAGACCATGGTCACGTAGATCACCAGCACGGTCAGGATCGCAATCATCATGGGCTTGTTCATCTTCGCCGGATCGGCCGCGTCGGGGTAGCCGGCGGCTTTGAGCGTGCCTTTGATCTTGCCGGTCAGCGTGGCGTCTTTGGCGGTCTTGGCGTCGCTCAAGGCCTTCACGCTGTTGGTGGCCGCGGTGATGGCTTTGTCGTCGGGCGTGGGCGCCGCCTTCAGGGTGGCGAGCTTCGTCTCGGCGGCGGCCTTGGCGGCTGCGATGTCATCGGGCGTCACGGCCGTTGAGATCTCGGTGTCGCCAATCTTGATCGTCGCTGCCTGGCCCGCAGGCGCGGCCACGTTGTCGTAGCTCACCGATGAGGCGGCCAGCTTTTGCTTGGCCACGTCACACGAGCTGGTGAACTTGACCACGCCGGTCGGGTTGAACTGGAACGAGCACTCGGCGGGGTCGGCCGTCACCGTCACCTTGTTCTTGGCTTGGGCCGCAGCAAGGTCAGGATTGGCGGCTTCAGTCAGCGCGTTGAATAGCGGAAAGTAGGTGAGCACCGCAATCAAGCAGCCGGCCATGATGATCGGCTTGCGGCCGATCTTGTCTGAGAGCGTGCCGAACAAGATGAAGAACGGCGTGCCGATGGCCAACGAAATCGCAATCATGATGTTCGCGGTGGCGTTGTCGACCTTCAGCGGCCCGGTGAGGAAGAAGAGCGCATAGAACTGGCCCGTGTACCAAACAACGGCCTGGCCCATGGTCAAGCCCACCAGCGCCAAGATCACGATCTTGAGGTTCTTCCATTGCCCAAACGATTCGGTCAGTGGCGCCTTGGAGGTCTTGCCTTCTTCCTTCATCTTCTTGAATGCGGGCGACTCATTCATGCTGAGCCGAATCCACACCGACACGGCCAACAGCAGCACCGAGACGATGAACGGCACGCGCCAGCCCCACTCGGCAAACGCCGCTTCACCCACGATGGTGCGCGTGCCGAGAATGACCAGCAGCGACAGGAACAGCCCGAGCGTGGCCGTGGTTTGTATCCACGCCGTGAACGCACCGCGCTTGCCTTGCGGCGCATGCTCGGCCACGTAGGTGGCGGCACCGCCGTACTCACCACCAAGCGCCAGGCCTTGCAGCATGCGCAGGCCGATCAGGATGATCGGTGCGGCCACGCCGATCGAGGCGTAGTTGGGCAAGCAGCCGACGATGAAGGTCGACAAGCCCATGATCACGATCGTCACGAGGAAGGTGTATTTGCGGCCGATCATGTCGCCGAGCCGGCCGAACACGAGTGCGCCGAATGGCCGCACGATGAAGCCGGCCGCGAAGGCGAGCAGCGAGAAGATGGTCTGCGAGGTCGGGTCGAGGTTCGAGAAGAACTGCTTGCCGATGATCACGGCAAGCGTGCCGTAGAGGTAGAAGTCATACCACTCGAACACCGTGCCCAGGCTGGAAGCGAAGATGACCTTCTTCTCTGCCGCGGTCATCGGCTGGCCGGCTTTGGAGGCCACGGCCCGCTTGACGGGAATTGCTGTTGCCATCGTTTTGTCTCCTCGTTGTTTGGACACTCGGCATCGCACGATGCGAGTGCTTGCATGTTGGCGGTGCGCTCTGACCTGTGTCTGACGCGAAGCCAACACGAACTTTCACGAAACTAACAAGACGCTGACAAACCCCGTAGAAACCCAGGCGTTGCGTTCTTCATGGTGAAACGCTGCGGGTCTACCCGCAAGCGAATCGGTTCAAGGAATTCGCGGTCAGGCCGCCTTCAAGCGCGCCGGTGAACGGCAGGCCTGGCTTGCCCAGCAGTGACCCAATCGGCCTCATCGAACATCGCATCGCCGCTGAGGTAGTGCGCCAGCATCTCAAGCGAGTCGAGGCCCCAGAAGAGCTTGCCGTCGACGGCGATCGTCGGCACGCCGAAGACGCCGAGGGCCGCGGCGCCCTCGGTCGCGGCGCGCAGCTGCTGTTTGACATCGGCGCTGTGCGGATCACGCTGCGGCGCGATGGCGCTGGTGAGTTCGGCAAGACGCTGCGGGTCGTCGGTGGCCAATCCGCCTTGCCACACGTGGCGAAGGATGCGCTCGCACACATACCGGCTCGGCGTGCTGTCAGCGGGTGCAGAGGCGATGGCCAGGCGCAGCAACGCAAGCGGATTGAATGGGTGCGCCACCGGCATCTGCAGCCTGACGCCGTGGCGGCGCGCAAGCCACAGCGCGTGGCGGAAGGTCCATGCGCGCTTTGGCTCAATCTCGGCCGGGCCCTTTTGCCCCCAGTGACCGAGCAGCCCGGCGAACAAGACGGGCCTGTAGCTCACCTCGTACGACAAACCTTGCAACGCCTGCGGCAATTGCTCGAACGCGAGGTGGGCGAACGGCGAGACCGGGTCGAACCAAAACGTGAGCGACTTCATGCGGGCTGATCGCCGGGGCGGCTGGCATGGCTCACGTGGCTCACGTGACTCAGGCGTCGCGATTCAGCCTCGCGCCGGTGCGGCAACTGCTTGCAGATTCGCAGCTTGGCCATGTCGTCCAGCGAGCCCCAGGCAGCGATCTCGTCGATCGTGCGCAGGCAGCCTTCGCACCAACCGGTGAGCGGCTCCATGCGGCAGATGTTGATGCAGGGGCTGGCAATGCCCGGCGCGGGAGTCTGGCGTTTCATGGCAACCAATTCATGCAGCGATGGCGGCGCGGGCTGCGCGCTTGGCGAGCAGCGCATTGCCCGCGCGCGACACCGGCGCGCGGCCGAGCACACCGGAGATGAACGCGGCCGCATCGATGAGCCGCTCCATGTCGATGCCGGTTTCGATGCCCAAGCCATCGAGCATGAAGAGCACGTCTTCGGTGGCGACGTTACCGGTCGCGCCCTTCGCATAAGGGCAGCCGCCGAGGCCGGCAACGCTGGTGTCGAAGGTGTGGATGCCGAGTTCAAGCGCGGCATAGATGTTGGCCAGCGCCTGGCCATAGGTGTCGTGAAAATGGCCGCTCACGTCGTCAACCGCGAAGTGCTTCAACGCGCGCTCAAGT
>JAYWGR010000027.1:0-34375 GCA_043778145.1 Rhizobacter sp. | reverse complement strand
CCAGCAGATCGGGCGCGAGCGCGGGGTTGATGTGGCGATCTTCGAACTGGATCGGCAAGCCGTTTTCCATGTGCACGAGCTGCACGCGGAACACCGATGTGCCTCGCCGCAAACGCATGGCCGCAGCCACCTCGGGGCTCGCGCGCTCGCGTGCCGCGCTGCAAACACGCGTGGTGTGCACATGGCCGCGCTCGATGATTTCGTCGTGAATGTCGCGCACCTGCAGCAGGTTGGAAATCGGGTGCAGCTCGGCCACATATGAGCCCGAACCCTGGCGGCGCTCGACGAGGCCTTCATCTTCCAGCTCACGCACCGCGCGGTGAACGGTCATGCGCGCGCAGCCAAACTCTTGCACCAGTTCGCGCTCAGATGGCAGCCGCGCGCCGGGCTGCCAGCCGCCATCAGCGATGCGTTGCCGAAGTGATGCCTTGACCGCTTCAAAGGGCAAGGTGCGCGCAGCGCCAGCAGGTGAAGTCATGGTTCATTTTAGCCAGCTGCATGCTAAAGTTGTCTAGACCACTTGGGGCCCTGCATCCGATCATGTCCGACATCCACACTTTGCTTCCCGGCGGCCTCGATGCCGAACTCCTGCGCCGCGCTGCCGATGGCGGCACCCAATGGCGCATCGCCGAATCAGCGCGCGCGGGCATTGACGCAAGCGTCGCCGCGGTGCAGCAACTCGTGGCCCGCGATGCGCCGGTCTACGGCATCAACACCGGCTTCGGCAAGCTGGCGCAAACACGCATCGCTGACGATCAACTCGCGCAGCTGCAAAAGAACCTCGTGCTTTCGCACAGCGCGGGCGTGGGCCAGCCGCTCACCGCGCCGGTGGTTCGACTGATGCTGCTTCTCAAGGCGGCGAGCCTGGCGCATGGCGTGTCGGCCGTGCGCGGTGAAGTGATTGATGCACTGCTCGCGCTGCTCAATGCCGATGTGCTGCCGGTGATCCCGGAGAAAGGCTCGGTCGGCGCCTCGGGCGATTTGGCGCCGCTGGCGCACATGGCGGGCGTGTTGATCGGCGTGGGCGAGGCGTTCGTCAACGGCACGCGCCTGCCGGCGATTGAAGCACTCAAGCATGCGGGGCTTGCGCCCTTCGTGCTCGGCCCGAAGGAAGGACTCGCGCTGCTCAACGGCACGCAGTGCTCAACGGCCTTGGCGATCCACGCCTTGCAGCGCTTAGAGCGCGTGTTCGATGCGGCGGTTGCGATCGGCGCGATGACGGTCGACGCCGCCAAAGGCGCCGACACGCCGTTTGACGACCGCATTCACGCCGTGCGCGGCCAACGTGGCCAGCGCGACGTGGCGGCCACCTACCGCGCCTGGCTCGATGGCAGCCCGATGCGCCAATCGCACCTCGATTGCGACAAAGTGCAAGACCCATACTGCCTGCGCTGCCAGCCGCAGGTGATGGGCGCCTGCCTCGATCAAATGCGCCACGCCGCCAACATCCTTCTGCTGGAGGCCAACGGCGTGTCTGACAACCCCTTGGTGTTTGCCGACACACTGGAGGCGCTCTCTGGCGGCAACTTCCACGCCGAGCCGATCGCCTTTGCGGCCGACAACCTCGCGCTCGTGATTGCCGAGATCGGCGCGCTCTCAGAGCGCCGCACGGCGATGCTGATGGACCCCGGGCTCTCGAACCTGCCGGCGTTCCTTGTCGCGCAAGGCGGGCTCAACTCGGGGTTCATGATTGCGCAAGTGACGGCTGCCGCTCTCGCCTCGGAGAACAAGTCGCTCGCGCATCCGGCCAGCGTTGATTCGCTGCCGACCTCGGCGAACCAGGAAGACCACGTCTCGATGGCCACCTTCGCCGCGCGGCGCCTGCACACGATGCTCGACAACACGGCCGGCGTGGTCGCCATCGAGTGGCTGGCTTCGGCGCAGGCACTCGATTTCCATCGCCCGCTGCAATCGTCGGCCGGGCTCGAGCGGCTGCACGCCACACTGCGCGCGCAGGTGCCGCACCTCGCTGAAGACAGGCTCATGGCGCCCGACATCGCTGCGGCCACTGCCTTGGTCGAAGCCGGCGTCGACACACCGGGCTGACGCGGCTGGCCACAAAGGCGTTAGGGCGTCAGACTCTCGCTTGATCGCGGCAAAGCGGCGGCAGATCGGATCGCAAACTGAATGGCAAACTGAATGGCGAGCCGAGTGTGAGAAGGCGCGTGAGCACAGCGCGCCACCCGAGCCACCGAACGCCGCCGAGTTGTCTAGGCCACTTTTCCGCAGGATGCCGCCGATGATCCCGACCACGACCACCACCGCATCGATCCCGCCGTTCAGCCTCACGCCCGGCCGCTTGCCGCTGCTGGTGTCCATCCCGCACGGCGGCACGCACATTCCGCCGGACATCGCAGCGCGCATGACGCCCGAGGCGCTGCAGCTCGCTGATGTCGACTGGCACTTGCCGCAGCTCTACGCCTTCGCCAGCGAGATGGGAGCGAGCGTGCTGGCCGCCACGCATGCGCGCCATGTGATTGACTTGAACCGCCCACCTGAAGACGAAAGCCTCTACCCCGGCCAAGACGTGACTGGCCTGCTGCCGATCGACACCTTCCGCAAGGAGCCTCTTTACCGCGCCGGCCAGGCGCCGAGTGCGGCCGAGGCGAGCGACCGCCTGCAGCGCTACTGGCGGCCCTATCACGACGCGCTGCAGCGCGAGCTCGACCGCCTGCGCGCGCAGCACGGCCGTGTGGTGCTGTGGGATGCGCATTCGATTGCGAGCGAGTTGCCGCGCTTCTTCGATGGCCGCTTGCCCGACCTCAACCTCGGCACCGCCGATGGCCGCGCGTGTTTGCCAAAGGTGCAAGCAGCGGTGGAAGCCGTGATGGCCGCACAGCGCGACTACACGCACGTGAGCAACGGCCGATTCAAGGGCGGCCACATCACCCGCCACTACGGCAACCCCGCTGCCGGCATCGATGCACTGCAGCTGGAGATGTGCCAATGCACCTACATGAACGAAGCGGCGCCGTTCGACTACCGGCCCGACTTGGCCGCGCGGGTGCAGCCGCTGCTGCGGCAGCTGTTGTCAGCCGCGCTCGGCGCCGCTGACTTTGCTCGACTCGACAGCTGACTCTGACTCAACACCACGCTCGCTGCCCCGCCTGAAGCGCGCCCGCAGCGGGCTCGCGCCAATCGCATACGACAACTCGGCCGGGTGGTCGACGTTCCAGAGGCACAGATCGGCTTGCTTGCCGACTTCGATCGTGCCGTGCGTGGCCGCCAGGCCAAGCGCCTTGGCGGCGTGGCGCGTGACGCCGAGCAGGGCTTCCGCCGGTGTCATGCGAAAGAGCGTGCAGGCCATGTTCATCATCAACGGCAGATGGGTGCTGGGGCTGCTGCCGGGGTTGCAGTCGGTGGCCACCGCCATCGGCACGCCGTAGTCGCGCAGCATGGCAATCGGCGGCGGGCGGGTGTCGCGCAAAAAGTAGTAAGCGCCGGGCAGCATGACGGCCACCGTGCCGGCGCGCGCCATTGCGAAAACACCGTCTTCGTCGAGGTGTTCCAGGTGATCGGCTGAGAGCGCGCCGAACTCGGCAGCGAGCTCGGCGCCGTGTTCGTTGGAGAGCTGCTCGGCGTGGATCTTCACTGGCAAGCCATGTGCACGCGCCGCCTCGAAAACGCGGCGCGTTTGCGCGGGCGTGAAGCCGATCGTGTCGCAAAACGCATCGACCGCATCGGCGAGCTTGAGTCGCGCAGCCTCGGGCAAGATGTGCTGGACGACCTCGTCGATGTAGTCATCAGCACGGCCTGCAAATTCGGGCGGCACGGCGTGCGCAGCGAGCAGCGTGCAGCGCACATCGACCGCGAAGCGTTCGCCGAGGGCGCGCGCCACCTGCAAGCACTTCAGCTCGGCCTTTTGGTTCAGGCCGTAGCCGGACTTGATCTCGACCGTGGTGACGCCGTGGGCCATCAAGCTCTTGAGCCGGCGGGCCGATTGCGCGGCCAAGTCAGCGGCGTTGGCCTCGCGCGTCTGGCGCACGGTCGAGACGATGCCGCCGCCGGCTCGCGCGATGTCTTCATAGCTCGCACCTTGCAGCCGCTGCTCGAACTCGCGCGCGCGGTCGCCCGCATAGACGAGGTGGGTGTGGCAATCGATCAAGCCCGGCGTGAGCAGCGCGCCTTCGGCGTCGATCTCGCGCAGCGCCGAGACATGCGGGTCGAGCGCGGCCATGGGCCCGACGGCGGCAATCAAGCCTTTGTGCACCGCCACGACCGATGGCGGCGAGATGCTGCAGGCATCGTCGACAGCCGTGACGACACGGGCGTTGCGGATCAGCAAATCGATGGTCGGCATGCGCACCTCAAATCGCGGCCAGCAGCTGCGTGCGCGCTGCAACGAAGCCATGCAGCGCCTCATCGCCCATCGCATGGCGGCCGGCGGCAATGCGCTGATGCCCGCCGACCCACACGTCACTCACCGCTTGGCGACCGTGGCTTGCGAACACATGGCCAGCGAGCACTTGCGATGGCGCGAGGCCGGCGAGCGAGGCATCGCCGCCCAGCACGACGAAGTCAGCGCGCTGACCCGCTTGCAGGCCGGCCACGGCGCCAGACAAACCGCTCGCTTGCCCGCCGCCGCGCACCGCAGCCAGCCACAGCGCATCGGCGACCTGTGCATGCGCGGCCGTGGCCAACACATTGCGGCGCTGCTGCAACAAGCGCTGGCCATATTCGAGCAAGCGCAACTCTTCGGCCGCGCCCACGCTGGCATGGCTGTCGGACCCGATGCCCCACACGCCGCCTGCATCAATGAATTGCAGCGCGCCAAAGAGGCCATCGCCGAGGTTGGCCTCGGTGCTCGGGCAGAGGCCGACAACGGCGCCGCTGGCTGCCATGCCGCGCGCCTCGGCCGCATCGAGGTGCGTGGCATGCACGAGGCACCAGCGCGCATCGAGATCGGCATGCTCTAGTAACCACTGCACCGGGCGCAGGCCTGACCACGCAACGCAGTCGTCCACCTCCTGCTGTTGCTCGGCGATGTGGATGTGGATGGGCGCGCTCGCATCCATCGCGGTGATGCCGGCCACGAGCTCGGCCAGCGCCTCGGGTGCGACCGCGCGCAAGGAGTGCGGCGCCACGCCCACACGCACGCCAAGCGAGCGCAGCCGCTCGACCAGGCTCAGCAAGCCGTCCACGCTCTGAACAAAACGCCGCTGGTCATCGCGCGGCGCTTGCCCGCCGAAGCCGCTGTGCTGATAGAGCACCGGCAACAGCGTGATGCCGATGCCCGCATGCTTGGCTGCGGCCACGAGCCGGAGCGACATCTCCGCCGGATTTGCATACGGCTGGCCATGGCCATCATGGTGAACGTAGTGGAACTCGCAGACCGAGGTGAAGCCGGCTTGCAGCATCTCGATGTAGAGCTGGGTGGCGATGAGCTCGAGCTGCTCGGGCGACACGGCCAGCGCGAAGCGGTACATGAGGTCGCGCCAGGTCCAGAAGCTGTCAGAGCTGGCCGCGCCGCGGTACTCGGTCAGCCCAGCGAAGGCGCGCTGGAAGGCGTGCGAGTGAAGGTTGGGCATGCCGGGCAGCAGCGGGCCGGTGGCCACCGCAACGCCGTCGGTCGGCGATGTGTTGGGTGTCGCTTGAAGCAGCGAGCCAGCGTCGTCCCACGCCAGCAGCACGTTGGCGGCCCAGCCTTCGGGGAGCAAGGCGTGTGGGGCGAAGAGCATTCGGCCGGAGGCGATGGCGGTCATCGTGGTTGATCCTGACAGAAACGAATTTCCAACAACGTGCCTTGGCCGAGCGGGTGGATGCGCACGGCGGGCGAGGCCTCGCGCCACAGCAGCGCTTGCATGGGTGCGAGTTGTTCGGCATCGATTTGCCAGCCGTCGCCGTCGCAACACCACAGCAAACGCGCCTCGGCGGCGGGCAAGTCAGCAGCGGCGTCGTGGCGCGTCACTTCGCAGCGAGCTGCGCCGCGGCGGGTCATCACGTTGAAGTCGGTGCAGGGGCCGGCGATGAGCGTGGCTGCCAGCGGCAGATCGCCGGGGAAGTGCAGCGGCTCGAATGGCCGATCGAGCCGCTCATCGAACGCGCCATCGGCCGAGGCCAAGCGCATGCCGGCGCCGCGCAACAAAGTGATGCAGCGATCGACGCCGGGGAAGGCGGAGAACGGTGCATCGCGTGCCACCTCGGCGACGCTCACGCGCCAATCAAAGTCGGCCATGCTGGCGCCGGGCGGGTGCACCGCGGTCTCGCGCGTCAAGCCGGCGCCGTTCTTCCACGGCTGCGGGTCGATCTGCGCGAGGGCGATGCGCTCGAAGCCAGCGGCCGTCACTTCGTCAGCATCGGCAAGTTCAGGCCTTGTTCGCGTGCTGTCTCGGCGGCCAGCGCATAGCCGGCATCGGCGTGGCGCATCACGCCGGAGCCGCTGTCGTTGACGAGCACGCGCGCGATGCGTTTGGCCGCAGCTGCCGTGCCATCGGCCACGATGACCATGCCCGAGTGCTGCGAGTAGCCCATGCCCACGCCGCCGCCGTGGTGCAGCGACACCCAGGTGGCGCCGCCGGCCACGTTGAGCATCGCGTTGAGCAGCGGCCAATCGGAGACGGCGTCGGTGCCGTCCATCATGCTTTCGGTTTCGCGGTTCGGGCTCGCCACCGAGCCGGTATCGAGGTGATCACGGCCAATGACGATCGGCGCCTTCAGCTCGCCGCTGGCCACCATCTCGTTGAACGCGAGGCCGGCCAGGTGCCGCTCGCCGAGCGCCAACCAGCAAATCCGCGACGGCAGGCCTTGGAAGGCGATGCGCTCGGAGGCCATGTCGAGCCAGCGGTGAACGTGGTGGTTGTCGGGGAAGAGTTGCTTGATCTTCGCGTCGGTCTTGCGGATGTCTTCGGGGTCGCCGGAGAGCGCCACCCAACGGAACGGGCCCTTGCCTTCGCAGAAGAGCGGCCGGATGTAGGCAGGCACGAAGCCGGGGAAGTCGAACGCGTTCTTCACGCCTTCGTCGAACGCGACCTGGCGAATGTTGTTGCCGTAGTCCACCGTGGGAATGCCCATCGCCTGGAAGGCCAGCATGGCCTTGACGTGATCGGCGCAACTCTTCGCCGCGGCGGCTTTGAGCTCGGCGTGGCGTGACGCATCGGCCTGCGCGGCCTGCCACTGCGCCACCGACCAGCCGGCCGGAAGGTAGCCGTTGATGAGGTCATGCGCAGAGGTTTGATCGGTCACGAGCGCCGGCGGGTTGGCGCCACCTGCTTTGAAGTGCTCGGCCAAGGCTGGCACGAGCGCTGCCGCATTGCCGAGCAGCGCGATCGACACGGCCTTTTTCTCGGCGGTGTATTTGGCGATGCGGGCGAGCGCGTCATCGAGGTCGGCGGCTTGCTCGTCGACATAGCGCGTGCGCAAGCGGAAGTCGATGCTGCTTTGCTGGCACTCGATGTTGAGCGACACAGCGCCCGCAAATGTGGCCGCCAGCGGCTGCGCGCCGCCCATGCCGCCGAGGCCGGAGGTGAGGATCCATTTGCCCGCGAAGCTGCCGCCGTAGTGCTGGCGAGCGGCTTCGGCGAAGGTCTCGTAAGTGCCTTGCACGATGCCTTGCGTGCCGATGTAGATCCATGAGCCGGCGGTCATTTGGCCGTACATGAAGAGGCCTTGGCGGTCGAGCTCGTGGAAGTGCTCCCACGTGGCCCACTTCGGCACGAGGTTGGAGTTGGCAAGCAGCACGCGCGGCGCATCAGGGTGGGTCTTGAACACGCCGACGGGCTTGCCGGATTGGATCAGCAGCGACTCATCATCTTCCAGCACGCGCAGGCACTCGAGGATCTTGTCGAAGCACGCCCAATCGCGCGCGGCGCGGCCAATGCCGCCGTAAACCACCAGCTCCTCGGGCCGCTCGGCCACTTCCGGATCGAGGTTGTTCTGCAGCATGCGGAACGCGGCTTCAGTGAGCCATGACTTGCAGTGCAGGGTGCTGCCGTGCGGCGCCCGCACGACGCGGCCTGGCGCCGAGCGGGCGCCGCGCACGGCGGCATCGGCCACCGCGGTGTTGTTGGTGTTGGAGTTCATGCGCGCGCTTTCCTGGCTTGGCTTCTGTTTGGCTTGTGATGTTCAAAGTGGTCTAGACCACTTTGCGAAGCATGCAAGAAGACGCGCTCAGAGTCAACTCGTCGAGAGGCATGCGAGTGCAGCCTCGCGCACGCCGGAGCGCAGCCACTGGTGCGCGCTGGTGCGCTCGTGGCGCATGTGCCACAGCGAATCGATGTGCAGGCCCGGCAACGCAAACGGCAGCGGCCGCGACACAAGGCGCGACTTGAAGCCCGTGGCCTCAACGAAGTAATCGGGCAGCACCGTCAGCAGGTTGCTCCGCGCGACGACCCGGCCGGCGGTGAAGTACTGGTTCACCGTGAGCACGATGCGGCGGCTGCGGTTCATGGCCGCGAGCGTTTGGTCGATCAAGCCGTGGGCGCGGCCCGAAATGCTGACGAGCAAATGGTGTGCGGCGCAGTAGTCGTCGATCGTCAGCGGGCGGTCGGCGAGCGGGTGATCGGGGCGCATCAGGCACACGTAAGCGCTGTCGCTCAGGCGCTCATGGCGGAATGCCGGCGCGCTGCCTTGGGCCGCCATCGAGGCGATGGCCTCGGGGAAGTAGCCCACGGCCAAGTCGGCCTCGCCGCGCTCGAGCAAAGGCCGCGGGTCGTTGGTGGTGAGCGGCAGCACGCGCAAGTTGGCGAGCGCGGCGGCGGCCTCGATCCGGTCGATCAGCGGCGGCATGAACATGGCCGCGGTGGCGTCGGCCATGGCGAGGCGGAAAGTCACGGCGTCGGATTCCGGCTGGTAGTCGCCCGGGTCAAGCACGCTGCGGAGTTGCGCCAGCGCAACACGCACTTCGGGCCACAGCGCTTCGCCGCGCGGGGTGGGCTTCACGCCGAATGCAGTGCGTGTGAGCAAGTCCTCACCGACGGCGTCTCGCAGTCTTTTCAAAGCATTGCTGACGGCCGGCTGCGTGATCGACAGACGAGCCGCGGCGCGGGTGAGGTTGCGCTCGGCCATCACCACATCGAACACGCGCAGGAGGTTGAGATCGAGTGTGCGGAAGTTCACGGGCTGATTTCACGTTGTAGAGATATCAGCCAAAGTTATATCAGTGATTCATAACGATGACTTGCACAGGGAGGGGGTTAACCCTAAGGTATCGCCATGGCCAGCCGAAAGAAAGGCTGACCCCTCAAGCAAAAGGAACGACCATGACCACCGCCACCTTCCAACTGAAAGTGCAACGCACCCGCTTCGCCCACCACGCCCTCGCGGCGCTGACGGCGATGATCCCCGAAGGCTTCAAGCGCCCAGCACCTGTGGTGCCGAGCAGCGCAGCCCGCGAGGCCGCGGCCGTGCGCGAGCTGGCCAACAGCTACCTCAAGACCGACCCGGGCTTTGCTGGCGACCTGTACGCCGCCGCCAATCGCCATGAGATGCAAGCCGGCCACTGAAAGCCGAAGCGCAGTTCAAGGCGCCAATCTCGCCTCGATGCGCGCCTTGGTTTGGGTCAACTCCGCTGGCAAGTGATGCGCGAGTTGATCGAAGAGCTTGGCGTGAGACGCCAGCTCTTCGCGCCAAGCGGCCGCATCGAGGCTGGTGACTTGCTCATATTGAGCGCGGCTGAAATCAAGCCCGCGCCAGTTGAGATCTTCAAATCGGGGCGTGATGCCAAAAGCGTTTTCGACGCCTGAGGCGCGGCCTTCGATCCGCTCGATGATCCACTGCAGCACCCGCATGTTGTCGCCGTAGCCTGGCCAGACGAACTTGCCGTCCGCACCCTTGCGGAACCAGTTGACGCAGTAGATTTTCGGCAGCACCGCGCCTGAAGCCTGCAGCTTGGCGCCGAGCGCCAGCCAATGCTGGAAGTAGTCGCTCATGTTGTAGCCAATGAAAGGCAGCATCGCGAACGGGTCGCGGCGCACCACGCCTTGGGTGCCTGCGGCTGCGGCGGTGGTCTCGGAGCCCATCGTCGCGGCCATGTAGACGCCCTCTGGCCAATCGCGCGCTTCTGCAACGAGCGGCACCGTCGTCGACCGCCGGCCGCCGAAGATGAACGCATCGATGGCGACGCCGGCCGGGTTGTCCCACTCCGGATCGAGCGCCGGGTTGTTGACTGCCGCCACCGTGAAGCGCGCATTGGGGTGCGCCGCGGGCCGGGGCTTGCCATCGGCGGCGGCTTGGCTGGCGAGTGCGGGCGTCCAGTCTTGCCCTTGCCAATCGATCAGATGCGCGGGCGGGGTGTTGGTCATGCCTTCCCACCACACATCGCCGTCGTCGGTGAGTGCAACGTTGGTGAAGATCACGTCGCGCTTCAAGCTTGCCATGCAGTTGAAGTTGGTCTGATCGTTGGTGCCGGGCGCCACGCCGAAGTAGCCCGCCTCCGGGTTGATGGCATAGAGCCGGCCATCGGCGCCAGGCTTGATCCAGGCGATGTCGTCGCCGATGGTGGTGACCTTCCAGCCTTTCAAACCCTCGGGCGGGATGAGCATCGCAAAGTTGGTCTTGCCGCAGGCGCTCGGGAACGCCGCGGCCACATGGTGCTTTTTGCCACTCGGCGACGTGACGCCGAGCACGAGCATGTGCTCCGCAAGCCAGCCTTGGGCCTTGCCCATGGTCGAGGCGATGCGCAGTGCAAAGCACTTCTTACCGAGCAGCGCGTTGCCGCCATAGCCAGAGCCGTAGCTCCAGATCTCTTGTGTCTCGGGGTAATGGACGATGTACTTCGTGGTGTTGCACGGCCACGGCACATCGGCCTGCCCGGGCTCCAGCGGCGCGCCGACCGTGTGCATGCACGGCACGAAATGGCCATCGCTGCCGAGCACCTCGAGCACGGCGCGGCCCATGCGCGTCATGATCTTCATGTTGACCGCGACATAAGCGCTGTCGGAGAGCTCGACGCCGATGTGCGCAATCGGCGAGCCGAGCGGGCCCATCGAGAACGGCACGACATACATCGTGCGGCCGCGCATGCAACCTTTGAAGAGCGCCGGTGTGCCATCGGCCAAGCCGGTTTGCAGCAAGGCGCGCATCTCGGCGGGCGCGGTCCAGTTGTTGGTGGGGCCAGCGTCTTGCCTGCGCTCGGAGCAGATGAAGGTGCGGTCTTCGACGCGGGCCACATCACTCGGGCTGCTGCAGGCGAGATAGCTGTTGGGTCGCAGCGCGGGATTGAGCTTCTTGAAGGTGCCGGCCGCCACCAGTTGCGCGCAGAGCCGGTCGTATTCGGCGTTGCTGCCGTCGCACCAGTGCACCGAGGTGGCTTCGGTGAGGGCGGCCATCTCGGCCACCCAGTCGATCAGGCGGGTGTGTTGAACGTAGGCGGGAGTGTTCAGGCGCAGGCCTTCCATCGCGGGACGATTCATCAGGGTTCCAGTCATCGAAGTTGAAAGCGGGATCAGGTCAGCGGGCGAGGGCCGCTCCATCAGCCGGACTCACGCGCCTGTTGACCTGATGCCTCTCTTCGCGACACGCTGCCGAATCGCGTGAGCAGCGAGACCACGAGTTACAGCGAGTTTCACGCCCGCGATGCGGGCTTCTTTGCGGGTTTACCTATGTGAACCCCTGAAATGCGTGGCATTGGCAGTGTAATGTTGCCGTAACTCGCGGGTGTGCGCGAACGAACAACTTCCCTTCACGGCAGTGCGACAAGCGCGGTGACGCACCGCAACGCACTGCAACGCATCACCAAGCGTCACCAAGCACCGCCGCACCGGCAATCGATAGCATTCGTCTCACGCGCGGAGAACCCCATGGCCTTGATCCTCTACCTGACGCAGATCCAGATCGACTTCGGCGCGGTGCGCCTGCTGCGCGAGGAATGCGCCCGCATCGGCATCAACAAGCCGCTGGTCGTGAGCGACGCCGGCGTGCGCGCAGCCGGCGTGCTTGGCGCCGCGCTCACCGCCCTCGGCGACTGGCCCCACGCGGTGTTCGACCAAACTCCGCCCAACCCGACCGAAGCTGCCGTGCTTGCAGCCGCGGCCATGGCCCGCGCCGAAGGCTGCGACGGGCTGATTGCCGTGGGCGGCGGCTCCAGCATCGACCTGGCCAAAGGCGTGGCGATCGCCGCCACGCACGACGGCCCACTCACCACCTACGCCACGATCGAAGGCGGCAGCAGCAAGATCACCGAGCGCGTGCTGCCGCTGATCGCGGTGCCGACGACCGCCGGCACCGGCAGCGAGGTCGCGCGCGGCGCGATTCTGATCGTCGCCGACGGCCGCAAACTCGGCTTCCACAGCTGGCACCTGATGCCGCGCGCCGCCATCTGCGACCCGGAACTCACCCTCGGCTTGCCCCCCATGCTGACGGCTGCGACCGGCATGGACGCCATCGCCCATTGCATGGAAACCTTCATGGCGCCCGCCGTGAACCCGCCGGCCGACGGCATTGCGCTCGACGGCCTCGAGCGCGGCTGGGGCCACATCGAACGCGCCACCCGCTACGGCAGCGACCGCAATGCTCGCTGGCAAATGATGAGCGCCAGCATGCAAGGCGCGATGGCGTTTCAAAAGGGCCTGGGCTGCGTGCACAGCCTGAGCCACAGCCTCGGCGGCGCCAACCCGCGGCTGCACCACGGCACGCTCAACGCGGTGTTTCTGCCGGCGGTGGTGATGTTCAACGCCTCGGCCGAATCGATCCAGCGCGAGCGCCGCCTGCAGCGCATGGCGCACGCGATGGGCCTGCCAGCATGCGATGAGCACGGCGCGGCCATCGCCGAGGCCATTCGCCAGATGAACGCCCGCCTCGGGCTGCCCACCGGCCTGGCGGCTTTGGGCGTGACGGAGGCGATCTTCGACAAGGTCATCGACGGCGCCATGGCCGACCATTGCCACAAGACCAACCCCCGCATCGCGACGCGCACCGAGTACCGCGACATGCTGATCGCCTCCATGTGAACCTGAACTGCATCCCATGACGATGACCACACGCCGCCGCTGGCTGGCCTCCACCTTCGCAACCACACTCATCGCCGGCACGGCGCCGCGGGCCGCGCGGGCGCAAGACCCACGGCGCGGCGCGGTGGACCCTTTGCGCGTGGGCGTCGATCCGGCGTTGATGGCCTCTGGCCTCGCGCCGGCCTGGCAACGCGCGTTTCAGGCCGATGTGGGCATTGCCGTGCGCTGGTTTGCGCAGCCCGCGCTGCCCTTGCTCGACGCGCTCGAACGCGGCGAGCTCGATGTGGCCGTGAGCAACGCGCCCGAGGCCGACTCAAAACTCGACGCCCAAGGCCTCGTGCACGACCGGCGCGCGGTCGCTGGCGGCGGCTTCGTGCTCGTCGGCCCGGTTCCGCGGGGAAAGCGCCGCGAGACCGCGTCGCGCGACGGCATGGCGGCTTTGCAGCGGGTTCATGCCGCGTGTGCCGCAGGCGAGGCGCAGTTCGTCTCTGCCGGCGACAGCTCGGGCACGCACGCTGCCGAGCAAGCGCTTTGGCGCCGCGCCGAGCTCGCACCGGCCGCGCCTTGGTACGTGAAAGCCACCGCCGAGCGCAGCGTGCTGGCCGAGGCCCGCGCCCGCACGGCCTATGCGCTGGTCGAGCGCGCCGCGTGGCTGGCGCAAGGTGGCACGCCGCTTCGGATCATGGTGGACGCCGATCCCGCGCTCGCAGAGCAAGTGCATGCGATGCGCTCATTCCGAGTCAACCACCCGGCCGCCAAGCTCTTCGTCGCCTGGCTCGCCGGCCCGCAAGGGCGGCGCGTGGTGGCGGCGCAGCGCGGCTACCAACTGCCGCCTGCTTGATAGATTGAGAGCACGAGGCCACAGCCATGACCCAAGAAACCCGCTTGCTGCACGTGAACATCGCTCGCGCAACGCCCATCGAGATCAATGGCCGATCGGTGCTCACGGCCATCGGCAAGCGGCCGGTTGCGGGCGCGATCGAGGTTCACCCACTCGGCCTTGCGGGCGACGAGCAAGCCGATCTCTCGGTGCACGGCGGCCTGGGCAAAGCGGTGTACGCGTATCCCATCGAGCACTATGCGTTTTGGCAAACCGTGCGCGCGCAGGCTGGCGTGGCCGGCTGGCAAGACACGCTGCCACCTGGCTCGCTTGGCGAGAACCTGACGATCTCCGGCCTGCTAGAAGCCGACGCCTTCATCGGCGACGTGCTTCGCTTCGCCGACTGTGAACTCGCCATCAGCGAGCCGCGCTACCCATGCTTCAAGTTCAACGCGGCGATGGGCTTCAAGCACGCCGCCAAGCTGATGAACCAAAGCGGCTGGTGCGGCTTCTACCTCGCGGTGCGCGTGCCCGGCCGGCTGGCAGCCGGGGAATCGTTCGACGTGATCTACGGGCCGCGCGACATTGGCATAGCCGAGCTGTTCAAGTCGCGCAAGTCAGCGAGCTGACTCGGCAACCCCAAGCCGCGCTCGCTGCGTGCGCTGAGTTCACGCTTCGCTTTGCGACAGCGCCGGGTAGTCGATGTAGCCCTCGGCGCCACCGCCGTAGAGCGTCTTCTGGTCCAGCGGTGCGAGCGGCTTGTCTTCGCGCAGGCGAAGCACCAGGTCAGGGTTGCTGATGAACGGTTTGCCGAACGCGACCAGATCGGCTTGGCCACTGGCCACCGCATCGAGCGCCATCTGCCGGTCGTAGCCGTTGTTGACCATCCACGCGCCTTGCTCGTTGCCGTGCTTGAAGCGGCTGCGGATCGCGGCGTAATCGAAGGGCGCGCCAGCCACTTCACGCGGGCCACCCGTGGCGCCTTCGACCACATGCAAGAACGCCAGCTTGTGCGCGCCAAGCTGCTCGACAACGTGGTTGAACAGCGCTTGCGAATCGCTGTCTTGGCCAATGTCGTTGGCGGGCGTGACGGGCGAGAGGCGCAGGCCGGTGCGGCCAGCGCCGATCTCGGCCACCACGGCGGCCATCACTTCGAGCAGCAGCCGGGCGCGGTTTTCGATCGAGCCGCCATAGGCATCGGTGCGGTCGTTGACGCTGTCGCGCAAGAACTGCTCGATCAAGTAGCCGTTGGCCGCGTGGATCTCGACGCCGTCAAAACCCGCCTCGATGGCGCACTTGGCGGCGTGGCGGTAATCGGCCACCACTCGCGGCATCTCGTCCAGCCGCAAGGCGCGCGGCGCCGACACGTCTTCGAAGCCGGCCGCGGTGAAGGTCTTGCCGTTGGCCGGCTTGGCGGTGCTCGACACCGGCGGCTGCCCGTTCGGCTGCAGCGAGACATGCGAGATGCGGCCCACATGCCACAGCTGAATCACGATCTTGCCGCCCTTGGCGTGCACAGCATCGGTCACCTTGCGCCAGGCCGCCACTTGCTCGGGGCTGTAGATGCCCGGCGTGTCGAGGTAGCCCTGGCCTTCGGGCGAAATCTGCGTGGCCTCGGTGACGATGAGGCCGGCGCTCGCGCGCTGCGTGTAGTAGGTGACCATCATATCGGTCGGCACTTGATGCGGGCCAGCGCGGTCGCGGGTGAGCGGCGCCATCACGATGCGGTTGTTGAGCTCGATGTCGCCAAAGCGGATTGGATCGAAAAGGGTTGTCATGGATCGACGCTCCTGAAAAGTACGAATCGCGCCATGGTAAGTACGGATGGCAAAGCGTGCAGGGCAGAGGTGCGAAGGCCCCATCGCAAGCCCGTTACAGTGCCGGCTCAACCAGGGTCACTGCCATGCTCGCCTACCGACACGCCTTCCACGCAGGCAATCACGCCGATGTACTCAAGCACACCGTGCTCACCGCCGTGCTGCGCTACATGAACGACAAGCCCAAGGGCTACCGATTGATCGACACCCACGCAGGCGCCGGCGGCTACTCGCTCGAAGGCCAGCACGCGCAGAAGAAGGGCGAGTTTGAGCAAGGCATCCTGCGGCTTTGGGGCCGCGACGATCTGCCCGAACTCGTGGCCGATTACGCCGCGCAAGTGCGCGCCTTCAACGCCGATGGTCGGCTAGAGCAATACCCCGGCTCGCCCGCGTTCGCGCAACTGCTGCTGCGCGCACAGGATCAGCTGCGTCTGTTTGAACTTCATCCCACCGATCACCGCGTCTTGCAGTCCTACATCGCTGGATTGAAGGAGCCACAAGAGGAGCAAGAAGGCGCGCGGCGGCGCAGTGCGTCCTTGAGAGGCGCGGAGGTGTTCGACACCGACGGCTTCGACGGCCTCAAAGGCCAAGTGCCGCCCTCGACCCGCCGCGCGGTGGTGCTGATGGACCCGAGCTATGAAGGCCACCGCGACTACGGCCGCGTGATTGCGTCACTGCGCGAAGCGATCGCGCGTTTTGCCGAAGGCGTCTACATGGTTTGGTACCCGCAGGTCACCAAGTTGGAAGCGGCCCAACTGCCAAAGCGGCTGGAAGCACTCGCGCCCAAAGGCTGGCTGCATGCGCGGCTCACCGTGCAACAGCCCGACAGCCAAGGCTTCGGCCTCGCCGGCAGCGGCGTCTTCATCATCAACCCGCCGTACACCTTGCACGACCAGTTGCTGACGGTGCTGCCCTACCTCACCGAAGTGCTTGGCCAATACGACGGCGCGAACTATCTGCTGGAGCAGCGGCCAGCATGAGTCCCGCCCGGCCGTCCGAAGGGGCTCATTCCCGCCTGGCGGGATCGGCCAAAGGCCGCAGGGTGCCCCAGTGAGCCTGCGCGGCCGCCCGAAAGGCGAATACCGGAGTGCGCAGCACGAAGGTGCCCCAGTGACCAGTGCGCGCGGCCCGCTCGCGGGGCTCAAAGTGGTCGAGCTCGGCCAGTTGATCGCCGGGCCATTTGCGGCGAAGACGTTGGCCGACTTCGGCGCCGAGGTCATCAAGATCGAGCCGCCCGAAGGCGATCCGCTGCGCCAATGGCGGCTGCTGCACGACGGCACCAGCGTGTGGTGGCAAGTGCAATCGCGCAACAAGCAAAGCGTGGTGCTCGATCTGCGCGAGGCGGGCGACCGCGATCTCTGCCGCGCGCTGATCGCTGAGGCTGATGTGCTGGTCGAGAACTTCAAGCCCGGCACGATGGAAGCCTGGGGCATGGGCTACGACGCGCTGAGTGCCGCCAACCCCGGCCTCGTGATGCTGCGCATCAGCGGCTACGGCCAGACGGGGCCGTACAAAGACCGGCCGGGCTTTGGTGTGGTGGCCGAAGCGATGGGCGGCTTGCGCCATTTGACGGCCGAGCCGGGCCGTGTGCCAGTGCGTGTGGGCGTCAGCATTGGCGACACGCTTGCGTCATTGCACGGCGTCATCGGCATCTTGATGGCCTTGCAGCATCGGCGGATGAGCATCTCGCCCGAGGCACCCAAGGGCCGCGGCCAAGTGATCGATGTGGCGCTCTATGAGGCCGTCTTCAACTGCATGGAAAGCTTGCTGCCCGAGTACAGCGCCTTCGGCGCAGTGCGTGAGCCCGCCGGCTCGGCCTTGCCCGGCATCGCGCCGAGCAACGCTTATGCATGCACTGACGGCTGGGTGCTCATCGCCGGCAATGGCGACTCGATCTTCAAGCGGCTGATGACCGCCATCGCCCGCGACGACCTCGGCGCCGACCCGCAGCTCAAAGGCAACGCCGGCCGCGTGGCGCGCGTGGCCGAGATCGATGCCGCCATCGGCACCTGGACGGCCTCACGCACCGTGATCGAGGTGCTCGCCGCGCTCAATGCCGCAGCCGTGCCCGCCGGCCGCATCTACACCGCCAAAGACATTGCCGAAGACCCGCACTACCGCGCCCGCGGCATGCTGGAGCGCGTGGCCACGGCCGATGGCTTGGCGCTCGATGTGCCCGGCATCGTGCCCAAGCTGAGCCTCACACCGGGCGCCATCACCCGCCGCGCGCCCACGCTCGGCGAAGACACTGCGGCCGTGCTCGGCGCCCTCAAGGCCAGAAGTCAGGGTCGCGCCTCAGGCTCTTGAGCGGCGCGAACAACCACGAGCGCATGCCGATAAGCAGCGTGTAGGGGCGCCTTTGCGAAGGCGCGAGCTTTTGATCGGCCAGGTGCTGCTGCGCGAAGTCTTGGCCGATGCGTTGCAGGCGCTGCGTAAAACCCGCCGCGTTGGCCGGGCTCAGCTGGCCATGGACCAGCATCAGCGTCTCGCCGTCGCCATCGAAGCGGCCGCTGTAGTAATCGGCCACGACATGGCTGCGAAAGTAGGCCATCACCGGCCCATCGGCACGCCAACGAAAGCCCTTGGCCACCTTGAGCCGGTAGCGGTTGTGCTGGCGTAATTCGATCATGCCGAGGCGGTCAAGCTGAACAAGGTACTTGATGCACTCCGCCTCGCTCAGCGCATAGGTGGCCACCATCTGCTCGCAAGTCCACTGGCTTGAGCAGCAGATCGCGAGCAGCAGCAATTTGCGATCGGCGACCACCGCCTTTTCTTGCTCCAGCGTGAGCTCGGGCCGCGGCGGCTGCGCATCGGCAATGCGCCGGGCGAGCTCGGCGAAATCCATCTTCAAGACGCGCAGCACGTCATCGATGCGGGAGAGCGGCATGTCGCCCTTGGCAAAGACGCGCTTGATGCTCGACTCGGACATGCCGAGCTCGGCGGCGAGCTGCGCGTAGGTCACGTCAGCGGCCTTCAGCTCGGCCTTCAACGCGGCGATCAAGTCTTGGGTGGTGCTCAAGCAGAAGCTCCAAAAGTAGCGCCAGAAGATACCAGAGGCATTGCCGCCGGCCACCTCAGCAGCATCGCTTGATACCGAGGGCGTCGCTCGCCGAAGATGGCAACGCGTTCAACAAACACCTGAGGTTTTCATGCACACCACCACCGCCGCTCCCATCGCCATCCGCAAAGACACCGCCGCCTGGCGGTTGCAGGTCTGGGCGTCGTTTGCCATCGCAGTCTGCCTGTGCGCGACCGGCTTGGCCTACCTGCCCGGCGCTGACCTCGACCGCGCCTTCATGGTGATGGGCACGATGTTTTGCATGACCACGGCCTTTGGCCTGGCCAAGTACGTGCGTGACAACGAGCAGCACCGCGCCGACACGCCGATGTGGGGCACCGTCGTTTGGGGCGGCTTTGGCCTGGCCATCGCGCTGACGGCCTGGGGCCTCTGGCGCATGGACGTGAACCCGACCTACAAGGCCTACCTCGCAGTGAGCTGGTTGTTCTTGGTCTCCTGCGTTTTCACGCTGGCCAAGACGCTGCGCGATGCCCACGAAGCCAAGCTCGACGAAGCACGCCTGCGCCGCCACCAAGCCCCCCAAGACGCCGCCTGACGCGCCCACCGCTTCACCCTCGTCAACCTCAACCTGGAGTTACCGACATGAACTGGATGCCTCACTTTCGCCGTGGCCTGTTGGCCGCCTTGCTCGCCACCTCACTGATGAACGCCGAGGCGCATGCCGATGCCTCGGCCGACTTGAGCGCGCTGTCAGCGCTGCCTGTTGCCATCTCGGTCGGCGTGCCTGCGCTGATCCTCTCCGGCGGTGCGGCGCTCACGGTGGTCGCCGTCGAGGCCTCGGCTGACGGCGCCGTCTGGGTGCTGGAGCGTGCCTCTGATGGTGCGCGGGCCAGCATGCGTTTGACCGCCGGCGCGTCGGTTGCGATCGGCACGGGCGTGGTGGTCACCGCCATCAGCGCGGGCTGGGTGCTCTCAGCCGCCGGGCAGGCCATCGCCTTCATTCCGAATCAGATCGGCGCAGCTTTGCTCTACAACGAACGGGTGACGCGGTGAGCCGCGCGGCCTGGGTGCGCGCCCTCGGCAGCGCGTTGCTCGCCTTCGCTTGCATCACCGCTCACGCCGGCCGATCTTGCGAAGCCAAGCCGCCGAGTGCCGACACGGTTGAGCGCGCCATGGAGCTGGCCGCACACACCGCCCAATGGCTCGATGCGAGTGGGGCGCAAGTCGTCGTCATCGCGCGGGCGGGGCAGAACCTCAGCGAGTACGGCTTGCGTTACTCGCACCTCGGCTTCGCCTACCGCGATGGCAAGGCCTGGCGCGTGGCTCACAAGCTCAACGCCTGCGGCACGGCGCGCGGCACGCTGTACCGGCAAGGCCTCGGCGAGTTCTTCCTCGATGACCTGTGGCGCTATGAAGCGGCCGTGGTCGTGCTGTCAGCCGACGTGCAGGCGCGCTTGCTGCCCGCGCTGCGCGACAACCAACGCCTAACGCAACTCGACACCCCCGCCTACAGCATGGTTGCCTACCCGTGGGCGACGACCTACCAGCAATCGAACCAATGGGCGATCGAGACGCTGGCCATGACCCAAGACGCGGGCGCCACCAATCGCAGCAACGCACAAGCGTGGTTGCGGCTGCGCGGTTATGAGCCAACCACCTTGCACATCTCTGCGCTCAAGCGCCTCGGCGCCCGCGTGTCGGCCGCCAACATCGCTTTTGACGATCACCCCGCCGCGAAGCGATTCACCGACCGCATCGAGACCGTCACGGTCGACTCCGTGCTCACATGGTTGAATCGCAGCGGCTTGGGTGCCGCGCCCCAATTCATCCGCTAACACCACTCCAAACACACGCCCCATGAACATCAACCCCGCCCTGCTCGACGAAGCCGCTTCGCGCGGCATCCTGCAGCGAGAACAAAGCCTCGCCTTGTGGCGCTTCTTGGTCGATCACCAACAAGCACGCGAGCACCACAGCCCCAGCTTCAAGGCAGCCCACGTCCTCTACTACCTCGGCGGCATGATCGCCATCGGCGCGATGACGCTCTTCATGAACCTCGGCTGGGAGCGCTTTGCCGGCACCGGCTTGCTGGCGATCTCGGCGGGCTATGGCGCGGTCGCGATCGCACTGACCGAGTTCTTGTTGCGGCGCAAGCATCTCGCTCTGCCGGCCGGCATTTGCGCGGTGCTTGGCGTGGCGATGGTGCCGCTCGCGGTCTATGCCGCGCAGCATGTGATGGGCTTGTGGTCAGGTGGCGGCGCCTACCGCGCGTACTACACCCACATCGATTGGCGCTGGCTCTTCATGGAGCTCGCCACGCTCGGCGCGGCAGTCATTGCGCTTTGGCGCTACCGGCTGCCGTTCCTCGTGTTGCCAGTCGCGGTGACGCTTTGGTTCCTCAGCATGGACATCACGCCGTTCTTGCTCGGTGGCGAAGCGGCATCGTTCTACTCCGACCTCGGCAAGCGCATTTCGACTGGCTTTGGCTTGGCGATGATGCTTCTCGCGCTGCTCGTCGACCTGCGTGCTCGGGCCACCAAAGACTTCGCTTTCTGGCTCTATGTTTTTGGGGTGCTGACCTTCTGGGGCGGCCTCTCCAGCATGAACTCCGACAGCGAAGTCGGCAAGTTCATCTACTGCTGCATCAACCTCGGCTTGATCGCCGTTGGCACGGCCTTGGCGCGCCGGGTGTTCGCGGTGTTCGGTGGGCTCGGCGTGGCGTTCTACCTCGGGCACCTCTCGCACCAAGTGTTTCGAGACAGCATGCTCTTCCCCGTCGCACTCACGGCCATTGGCCTGGCCATCGTCGCGGTTGGCGTGGCGTGGCAGCGGCATGAGGCGCGCCTTGGCAATTGGCTGCGCGCGATGCTGCCGAGCGCCATCGGCGAGCTGGTTCAGCGCCGTGCAGCCATCGGCTAGATTCCTTCGACGACCGCCACGCACCCGACCCGCATGAACACGACCCGCATGAACACACCTGACCACGACCCCCACCCGAACCAGTTTGCGCTGCTTCGGCAACGCCGCTTCGCGCCCTTCTTCTGGACGCAGTTCCTCGGTGCCGGCAACGACAACCTTTTCAAGTTCGCGTTCACGGTGCTCGTGACCTACCAACTGCAGGTCAGCTGGCTGCCAGCCAAGCTCGCTGGCTTGGTGATCGGCGCCTTGTTCATCTTGCCCTTCTTGCTGTTCTCGGCCACCAGCGGGCAGCTCACTGACAAGTTCGACAAAACCCGCGTCATCCGCTTCGTCAAGAACCTTGAGATCGGCATCATGGCGCTCGCAGGCCTCGGCTTCTGGACGGCCTCGGTGCCGGTGCTGCTGAGCTGCGTGTTCTTGATGGGCTTGCATTCGACTCTCTTCGGACCGGTCAAGTTCGCTTACCTGCCGCAGCACTTGAACGACCGCGAATTGACCGGCGGCAACGGCATGGTCGAGATGGGCACGTTCGTGGCGATCTTGCTCGGGCAAGTGGCCGGCGGCTTGCTGATCGCGGTGCCTGGGATCGGCCATCAAGTGGTGGCGATCGCGTGCTTCGGCGTGGCGGTGCTCGGGCGCGTCGTGGCGCAGGGCGTGCCGGCCTCGCCCTCGTCAGACCCCGATCTGCGCATCAACTGGAACCCGGTCACCGAGACTTGGCGCAACCTCATGCTGGCCAAGCAAAACCTCGTCGTTTTTCGCTCGCTGCTCGGCATCTCGTGGATGTGGTTTTTCGGCGTGACGTTCTTGTCGCTCTTCCCGTCGTTTGCGAAAGACGTGCTGCACGGCGATGAGCAAGTGGCATCGGCGCTGCTCGTCGTGTTTTCGATTGGCATCGCCATCGGCTCGCTGCTGTGTGAGGTGATGTCGAAGCGGCAAGTGGAGATCGGCCTCGTGCCCTTGGGCGCCATCGGCATGAGCGTGTTTGCGGTTGACCTCTACTTCTCATCGCGCAACTTGCCGGCTGCCTCCAACCTCGGGCTGGCTGCGTTTCTCGCGGCGCCGCAACACTGGCGTGTGATGGCCGATCTGGCGCTGCTCTCGCTCTTTGCCGGGCTTTACAGCGTGCCGATGTACGCGCTGATTCAGCTGCGCTCGGCGCCAAGCCACCGCGCGCGCATCATCGCGGCCAACAACATCTTGAATGCGCTGTTCATGATCGTCTCGTCGATCGGCGTGGGCGCGTTGCTCAGTGCGGGCTTCACGATTCCGCAGGTGTTTCTCGTCGTCGGTGTGCTCAATGCCATCGTCGCGTTCTACATCTTCATGCTCGTGCCCGAATACCTGCTGCGCTTCATCGCGTTTTTGCTGACGCGGCTGGTCTACCGCTTCAAGGTGCGCGGCGGCGAGCACATTCCGGCCAGCGGCGCGGCCATCCTCGTGTGCAACCACGTGAGCTTCATCGATGCCATGCTGTTGATGGCGGCGAGCCCACGCCCGATCCGCTTCATCATGGATCACCAGATCTTCCGCATCCCGGTGCTCGGCTACCTGTTCAAGCTCGTCAAGGCGATCCCGATTGCACCGCAGCGCGAAAACGCGGCGGCCTACGAGCAAGCCTTCGCCACGGCACGTGATGTGCTGGCCGATGGTGAGCTGCTCTGCATCTTTCCTGAAGGCGCGATCACGCGCGACGGCCAGCTCGGCGAGTTCAAAGGCGGTGTGATGAAGCTGCTCGAAAGCAACCCGGTGCCGGTGGTGCCGCTCGCGCTGCAAAACCTCTGGGGCTCGTTTTTCTCGCGCGTCGATGGCAAGGCGATGACCAAGCCATTCCGCCGCGGCATGTTCAGCCGCGTTGGCCTGGTCGCAGGCGATGCACTGCCGCCAAGCGCCGTGACAACGGCCGTGCTGCGCGAGCGGGTCAGCGGCTTGCTGGCGTCATGACCGGGCCACTCAACCGCGCCGCGCTTGTGCGCGTGGCGCCCTTCGTTGCCTTCATGCTGATGCTCGGCCTGCGCGGCGCCGCGCCCATTGATGGCAGCTGGGGCATCGACCCGCGCTGGATCTACGGCCTGGGCGTGCTCGTGGTCGGCGCGCTGCTCGTGATGTGCCGGCACGAATACGGCGAGCTCTTCGCACAGACGCGCCCCAATCGATCGGAAGCGCTCTGGGCGATTGGCGTGGGCCTCGTCGTCTTCGCGCTTTGGGTGCAGCTCGATGCGCCGTGGATGCGCCTCGGCGACCCCGCCGCCGGCTTCGTGCCGCTCGACGACAGCGGCGCCTTGATGTGGCCGCTCGTCATCACCCGCTGGATCGGCGCGGCCTTGCTCGTGCCGGTGATGGAAGAGCTCTTTTGGCGATCCTTCTTGATGCGCTGGATTCAAAGCCCGCAGTTCGAGACGGTGGCGCCACAGCAAGTGGGCATCAAGGCCATCGTGCTCTCCACCTTCGTCTTCGTGCTCGCCCACACCTTATGGCTAGGCGCCGCAATCGCCGGCTTGGCCTACGCGTGGCTCTATGTGCGCACCGGCAAACTCTGGGTGCCGGTGATCGCGCACGCCGTGACCAACGGCGTGCTCGGCGTGTGGGTGGTGGCGACGGGGCGGTGGGCGTTTTGGTAGCGAGCCGCTCGGCAGTACCGCCGATCTGGCTGCTGCTTATGCCCTCGAACTCGTCGAGAACCATCCGTTCATCGACGGCAACAAGCGCACGGCATTCCTCGCGGTTGGCCTCTTCCTCGGCTTGAACCCACACCGGCTCAATGCGGCTCAAGTCGATGCGTTCTTGACGGTCGTCGCCGCTGCTGCGGGCGAGATTGACGAGCCACATTTCGCGCGTTGGATTCGCGCGAACGCGGCGCCGCGTTGACAGCTCGCCCGCTCCCAAGTGGGGCGCGCCGGAAGTCATCGCACTTGTCCATGCGGGGCCAAGTTTGCTTCGCCGCAGCTCGAATCGGAACCTGCTCGTCGCTAGAGCGCCCGAGCGCCGCCGAGGGCGAGCTTCAGCAGATAGACCACCAGCGGCGCGCCAACAGATGCGAGCACTCGCCCGACGATTGCAAGATTGAACGGCCAAGTCGATGCATTTAGCACCTGACGTTCGTAGATGCCGAGGATCACGACCGGGAGGTAGGCATCCTGCGCAGACCTCGCGGTTCCACTGTCACGCGCATCGACCAGTGCCTCGCGCGCCACGATCAGCTCGCGCCGAACCCTGGCGAGCTCCTTGTCCTGAGCCTTCGCCAGCGCGACGTGGACTGTCCACATCGACATGAAGAAAAGCGTCGTGGCGACCACGATCAGGCCACCATAGATGAGCAAGCTCTCCAGGCTGCGCAGGCTCTGGTAGGACTGAAAAAGCAAGCTCAAGCTGATGCCGCCAGCAAACACAAGCGAGAGACCCTGCCCCCATTTCGCGAAAGGCGTCAGCAGGTGCCCGTCGAACACCTTCAACTCGAGCCCCGAGCGCGAGAAGGCCGCGAGCTGCCGAGACCTCATCACGCTGCCGTAGATCGTCGCGCCCAGCAGCGCGAACATCAGCGCGCTCACTGCCTCGGAATAGAGCCACAACCATCCTTCTGCTGCAGGGCCACGGCGAGCGATCGCGAGTCCGGCAAGCAACCCCAGCAGCATGGCGGCCCACTCGCCGAGCCGGGCCGCCGTCCCAGCCGGTCCAGGGCTTTTTCCGTGGGGTGCCAAGGCTTCGAGCGATTGCATCGCCCGCACCCAACGCCGATGCATGAACGGATGAAGCGCCAAGATGTAGACGAGGATCACGGGGTCCAGGCCCAGCATCCACGGCCTCAGGCCACCGCGTTGGCGGATTCCACCGTCCATGTATCCAGCCAACGCAAGGAGCACGGCCAGCAGTATCGTGAGGGAGACGACAAACGCGGTGTACCGTGAGCCGAGAAAACGATCCAGCCGCGCCAGAAGCGACATTCCTTCCAGTGGCATCTGCGCTATTGAAGGCTCAGGAAAGCTGCCCTGCGAATTAACTTCGGCGTCGCGCATGAAAGCATCTTAGTCGCCGGGTGTGGGCGACTTTGATCGCGCTTGCGCCTCTGTACTCCCGGCCTCTTGCGCGTGGCTGGCCCGTTCTGATCGGCTGGGAAAGTTTTGCCTGGCGACCCCCAGCGTCTCCCCACTCACACCAATCACCCCGCCCCACGCCCCAACTTCTCGAACTCCGAAATCACCTGCGCGCCGACCAGCAGCAAGGTCGCGGCGATCTCCAGACTCAGCAGCACGACGATCGCTGTCGTGAGCGAGCCGTACACCACGCTGACTTGCGACAAGGTCGTGAAGTACCAAACCAGCACATGCCGCGTGATCTCCCACAGCACAGCCGCGGTCACGCCGCCGACGAGCGCGTGGCCGAGGCGCAAGCGGCCGACGGGCATGACGAGATACACCGAGGTCAGCACGAACACTTCACCCGCAAAGCCGAGCAGGTAGAGCAGCACGCCTGACACTCCGCCGAGCGACCACTCGCGGCCGAGGAACGAGATGCGCTCCTGGCCGATCGCCTGCAAGCTGCCGGCCACCAGCGTGACGATCAGCATGCCAACGCCGAGCGAGAGGATGTAGAGATACGGCATCACCGCCGAGACGAGCAAGTGGCGCTTTCGGCGCGCACCGCGGTGCGCAAAGATCACCGCCATCGCGCTCTCCAGCACGGTGAAGGCGAGCGAGCTGAAGAAGAGCATCGTCACCAGCAGCACGCCGCCGACGAGGTCGCGGTGATCCAGAAAATGCGAAAGCTCGCCGACGATGGCGCGCGATTGGCCGGGGATCAACCATTCGAGATAACGGCCGAGCGTTTGCAGCAGCTCAGCCTGATCGATCACGTGTGAGAGCGCAATCACGATCAAGATCAACAGCGGCACGATGGAGAGCAGCGCGTAGTACGCGACGGCGCCGGCCAGCAGCAAACCCTGGTTGCCGCGGAAGGCCTTCAACACACGCAAGGCGAAGTCGGCCGGATGGCGCATGACCCACTGCAGCGGCACTGGCACCACGCGAGGCGTGCTGCGAGACCAGCGCGCCGGCCAGAGCTTCACACGCCGCGCGCCCGGTCTTCGCGAAAGCGCGCGACGAAGGCCGCGAACGTGCCGGCTTCGAGCGCCTCGCGCACCTCGCGCATCAGGTTGACGTAGTAGTGCAGGTTGTGGACGCTGGCGAGCATCGGCCCGAGCATCTCGCCGCAGCGATCGAGGTGGTGCATGTAGGCGCGCGAGAAGCCAGTGCAAGTGGGGCACGCACAGCTCATGTCGATCGGCGACTCATCGGTCTTGTGGCGCGCGTTGCGAATCTTCAGGTCGCCAAAGCGGGTGAAGAGGTGGCCGTTGCGCGCGTTGCGGGTCGGCATGACGCAGTCGAACATGTCGACGCCTGCGGCGACGCCGTCGACCAAATCCTCAGGCGTGCCCACGCCCATCAGGTAGCGCGGCTTGTGGGCCGGCAGGCGGTGCGGCGTGTGCGCGACGATGCGCTGCATCTCGGCCTTCGGCTCGCCGACGCTGACGCCGCCAACCGCGTAGCCCGGCAGATCGAGTTCGACGAGTTCGTTGAGAGACTCTTCGCGCAGGTTCTCGAACATGCCGCCCTGCACGATGCCGAAGAGCGCGTTCGGGTTTTCGAGACGATTGAATTCATCGAGGCAGCGCCGCGCCCAACGCAGGCTCAAGGCCATCGACACATGCGCTTCTTTCTCGGTCGTGATGTGGCCTTTGACGTCGTACGGCGTGCACTCGTCGAACTGCATGACGATGTCGCTGTTGAGCGCGTGCTGAACTTGCATGCTCACTTCGGGCGTTAGGAAAAGCTTGTCGCCATTGACGGGCGAGGCGAACTTCACGCCCTCTTCGCTGATCTTGCGCATCTCGCCGAGCGACCAGACTTGAAAGCCGCCGCTGTCAGTCAGGATGGGCCGCTGCCAGTTCTCGAAACGGTGCAAGCCGCCGAATTGCTTGAGCACATCAACACCCGGCCGCAGCCACAAATGGAAGGTGTTGCCGAGGATGATTTGCGCGCCCATCGTTTCGAGCGACGAGGGCATCACACCTTTGACCGTGCCGTAGGTGCCGACCGGCATGAAGACCGGTGTTTCGACGACGCCGTGGTTGAGCGTCAAGCGGCCACGGCGCGCTTGGCCTTCGGTCTTCAGAACATCGAACGTCAGCATGATGAGGATTGTGGCGAGGTTGGGTGAACGCGTTGACGATCGAGCAGCATCGCATCGCCATAGCTGAAGAAGCGGTAGCGCGAAGCGATGGCGTGGGCGTAGAGCGCCATCACGTGCGCGTGGCCTGCGAAGGCGCTAACGAGCATCATGAGCGTGCTCTTGGGCAGATGAAAGTTGGTCAGCAGCCGATCGACCACGCGGAACTCGAAGCCCGGGGTGATGAAGATGTCCGTGTCTCGGCTTCCGGCTTCAAGCGTGCCGCCGAGGGCAGCGGATTCGAGCGCGCGCAAGGTGGTGGTGCCGATGGCGATGACGCGGTGGCCGGCGGCGCGTGTGGCGGTGATGGCGTCAACCGTTGCTTGGCTCACCTCGAACCACTCGCTGTGCATCACGTGCTCTGCGAGGTTCTCGCTGCGCACCGGCTGGAAGGTGCCGGCGCCCACATGCAAGGTGACATTGGCCGTGCGCACGCCGTGCGCGGCGAGCTCGGCGAGCACGGCGGCATCGAAGTGCAGGGCTGCAGTCGGTGCGGCCACGGCGCCGGGGCGGGCGGCGAACACGGTTTGGTAGCGCGCTTCGTCATCTGCCTCATCGGCGTGGGTGATGTAAGGCGGCAAAGGCACGTGGCCATGCGCCTCCAGCAGCGCGAGTGGCTCAGCGGGAAAGCGCAGGTGGAAGAGCGAGCCATCGGGCCCGCTGCGGCCGAGCACCTCGGCGTCGAAGGCATCCGCAAAGCGCACGGTGCTGCCGGCCTTGGGTGACTTGCTGGCGCGCAAGTGCATCAGCACTTCATGATTTGGCAGCAGTCGCTCGACGAGCGCCTCGACCGCGCCGCCGCTCGCCTTCTGGCCGAGCAGGCGGGCTTTGATGACGCGGGTGTCATTGAAGACGAGCAAGTCGCCGGCTTGCAGCAGGCCAGGCAGATCGCGAAACACACGGTCGATCGGCGTGGGCTGCGTTCCATCGAGCAAGCGCGAGGCGCTGCGTTCGGCGGCGGGGTGTTGAGCGATGAGCTCGGGCGGCAGCGCGAAATCGAAATCGCGCAAGGTGAATTGAGGTGGCATGGGTCAAGGGACGCTGGACGGAAACCGAGCGGGCCCGTTCTGACAACGACCGGCAGAATTCTCCCATGCCCCTCTCGAAGACTGCACCGAAGACTGGCCCACAAAAGGCCATGGACAAGCTCGGCTTGCGACGCGACATCGACCTCGCCTTGCACTTGCCGCTGCGCTATGAAGACGAAACCCGCATCACGCCGATCGCCAGCCTGCGCGATGGCCAGACCGCGCAGATCGAAGGCGTGGTGAGCGAGAGCGAGGTGCAAACGCGTTCGCGCCGGCAGCTCATCGTGCATGTGAACGACGGCACCGAGACGCTGTTGCTGCGCTTTTTGAACTTCTATCCGTCGCAGCAGAAGAGCTTGGCGGCCGGCCACCGCGTGCGCGTGCGCGGCGAGGCGCGGGGCGGCTTCTTTGGGCTGGAGATGGTGCACCCGGTGTTCAAGGTGGTGGATGAGGTCACGCCACTGGCCACGTCGCTCACGCCGGTCTACCCGACGAGTGCACAGCTGCCGCAGGCCTACTTGCGCAAGGCCGTGGCATCGGGCTTGTTGCGGGCCGACTTGCGCGAGCTGTTGCCAGAAGAGCTCGTGCCGCCCGGCATGATGAGCTTGCGCGATGCGCTCGTGTTCTTGCATCACCCGCCGGCCGATGCCAGCCTCGACACGCTCGAACACCACAGCCACCCGGCTTGGCAGCGGCTCAAGTTCGAGGAGCTGCTGGCGCAGCAGTTGTCGCAACTCGAAGCCAAGCGCGAGCGCGAGCGGCAGCACGCGCCGCCGCTGGCGGTTGAGCCGGGCGGGCTGCAAGACAAGCTGCTCGGCGTGCTGCCGTTTGCATTCACTGCGGCGCAGCGGCGCGTGAGCGAAGAGATCGCGGCCGATCTGCAGCGTGATGTGCCGATGCACCGGCTGCTGCAAGGCGATGTCGGCTCGGGCAAGACGGTGGTGGCCGCAGTGGCCGCAGCCATCGCGATGCAGGAGGGCTGGCAATGCGCGCTGATGGCGCCGACCGAAATACTCGCCGAGCAGCACTTGCGCAAGCTCGTGGACTGGCTGGAGCCGCTGGGCATTCAGGTCGCGTGGCTCACCGGCAGCCGCAAAGGCAAGGGCCGCACGCAGATGCTGGCCAAGGTGGCCTCGGGCGAGGCGGCGCTCGTGGTCGGCACGCACGCGGTGATTCAGGAGCAAGTGACGTTCGCAAAGCTCGGCTTGGCGATCATCGACGAGCAACACCGCTTCGGCGTGCAGCAGCGGCTTGCGCTGCGCGCCAAGTTGCGAGTGCAGGGGCTGGAGCCGCACCTGTTGATGATGAGTGCCACGCCGATCCCGCGAACGCTCGCGATGACGCTCTTTGCCGACCTCGATGTGAGCACCATCGACGAGCTGCCACCTGGCCGCACACCGATCGTGACCAAGCTCTTTGACGACTCGAAGCGCGATGCCGTGATTGCCCGCATTCGCGAGGAGGCGGCGCACCAGCGGCAGACGTACTGGGTGTGCCCATTGATCGAGGAATCAGAGGCGCTCGATCTGCAAAACGCCACGGCCACACACCAGCACTTGAGCGACGCGCTCGCGGGCCACGCCGTTGGCCTGTTGCATGGCCGCATGAAGGGCGCCGAGAAGGCCGCGGTGATGGCCGAGTTCACCGCGGGCAAGACGGCGGTGTTGGTCTCGACCACGGTGATCGAGGTGGGCGTGGATGTGCCCAATGCATCGCTGATGGTGATCGAGCATGCCGAGCGTTTTGGCCTCTCGCAGTTGCACCAGCTGCGCGGGCGCGTGGGCCGCGGCTCGGCAGCGAGCGTGTGTGTGCTGCTCTACAGCACGCCGCTCTCGCCCACCGCGAAGGAGCGCCTCAAAGCCATGCGCGAGACAAACGATGGCTTTGAGATCGCCCGGCGCGACCTCAACATTCGCGGCCCAGGCGAGTTTCTCGGCGCGCGCCAATCCGGCGCGGCTTTGCTGCGCTTTGCCGATCTCGCGCTCGATGGCGACCTCGTCATCGCCGCTCGGCACGCGGCCACGGCGCTGCTGGCTCGGCATCCGGATGCGGCGGCCCGTCATGTGCTGCGCTGGTTGGGCGGGCGCGCGGAGTTCCTCAAGGCATAGCGCGCACACCAGGCCGAAAGCTGGCCCGATTCAATCTCGCGCGCAGGTGCTAACCCTCAGAAGGAGCGGGTGAAGTCGGTTCATAGAATGAAGTTCCGTTGCTGCAACACCTGCGTTGCGTGGCCTCGGCTCGATCCACCAACCCTTGGAATTGCCTCACATGAAGCCCATGTTGAAATGTCTGGTCATCGTGCTGGCGGCGTGCGCCGTTGGCAGCGCAGCGCAAGCCGCCTCTGGCGATCACCCTGCGGTGAACCGCGCGCTCGGTCATTTGAAGAACCGCAGCACCGAGGCTGACACCTTCGCGCTGCGCGACGTGATCGTTGACGCCGACGGCGCCGAGCACGTGCGCTTTGACCGCAGCTTCAAAGGCCTGCGCGTCATTGGCGGCGATGTGGTGGTGCACTCCGATGCGCGCGGCCAGTTGCGCAGCTACTCCGAGACTTTGCGCAGCGCATTGCGCGCCGACACACGCGCTCGGTTTGACGATGCCGATGCCATCCAGTACGCCCAGAGCATCTACACCGGCCAAGCCGATGGCCGGCCGCGAGCTCAGTTGGTGATCTACGCGCGTGGTGCGGAGCCACAGCTCGCCTACGAGGTGAAGTTCCGCGGCGAGAACGCAGAAGGCACGCCGAGCGTGCTGCACATGATCATCGATGCATCGTCGCTGCAGCTGCTCGACCAATTCGATGAGGTCATGACCGCCAGCAGCGCCGGCACCGCTGACACCTTGCTCTCAGGCGCCGTGACCATCACCACCGACAGCCAACCCGGCGGCTATGCGCTGCGCGACCCCAGCCGCAGCAACAACTTCACCGTGACGATGAAGAACCGGGCGCGCAGCGCCGGCACGCTCTTGACCGACGCTGACAACACCTGGGGCAACTTCACGACCAGCGACCCCGTCACCGTTGGCGCCGACGCGCACTACGGCCTCGCGTTGACCTGGGATTACTACAAAGCCACCTTCGGCCGCAACGGCATCGACAACGCGGGCACGACGACGTCGTCACGCGTTCACTACGGCCGCAACTACGTCAACGCCTTCTGGGACGACACCTGCTTTTGCATGACCTATGGCGATGGCGACGGCAAGACCTATCTCCCGCTGGTGGCCATCGATGTGGCTGGCCACGAGATGAGCCACGGCGTGACCGCGCGCACCGCCAATTTGACCTACTCCGGCGAATCCGGCGGCTTGAACGAAGGCAACTCCGACATCTTCGGCGCGATGGTCGAGTTCTATGCAAACAACCCAACGAACCCGCCCAACTACCTGCTCGGCGAGCGCATCTTCAAAGCCAACAACGGCGTGCCGGTGCCGACAACCGCGCTGCGCTACATGTTCAAGCCCAGCCTGGACACGCGCTCGCCGGATTGCTACACCAGCAGCATCGGCTCGCTCGATGTTCACTACTCGTCGGGCGTGGCCAATCACTTCTTCTACTTGCTGGCCGAAGGTGCCGCAGTGCCCGCCGGCTTCAACCTGACGCCAGCGCAACTCGTGTGCAATGGCAACACCGCCATCACCGGCATCGGCCGCGATGCCGCCGCGAAGATTTGGTACCGCGCGCTGACGGTCTACATGACCTCCAACACCAACTACGCCTCGGCTCGTGTGGCCACGCTGAGCGCAGCCAAAGACCTCTTCGGCCAAGCTTCGGCGCAATACAGCGCGGTCGCTGCCGCTTGGTCGGCGGTGAGCGTGAACTAATCCGTTGACCGGTTCCGATCAATCGACGGGTTGATCGATCGATTCATCGATCCTGGCGCCGCACGCCAGTCGAGCCCGCAGGCTATTGCTGCGGGCTTTTTTTATGGCCACCGCAGCAACCAACGTGCGCCAAGAGGCTCGGCTATTCTTGCCCGCCACTGGCCGCCCACATGACCCTCACCGAACTCCGCTACCTCGTCGCCGTTGCCCGTGAGCGCCATTTCGGGCGCGCGGCCGAGGCCTGTTTCGTCTCGCAGCCGACGCTCAGCGTCTCGATCAAGAAGCTCGAAGAAGAGCTCGACGTGAAGCTTTTTGAGCGCGGCGCGAATGAGGTGAGCGTCACGCCGCTGGGCGAAGAGATCGTGCGGCAGGCTCAATCGGTGATCGAGCAAGCCGCGGCGATCAAGGAGATTGCCAAGCGCGGCAAAGACCCGCTCTCCGGCCCGCTGCGCCTTGGCGTGATCTACACCATCGGGCCTTACTTGCTGCCCGATCTCGTGAAGCAGGCGATCGACAACGTGCCGCAGATGCCGCTCATCCTGCATGAGAACTTCACCGCCAAGTTGCTGGAAATGCTGCGCACCGGCGAGCTCGACTGCGCGGTCATGGCCGAGCCCTTCCCAGACACAGGGCTGGCCATTGCGCCGCTCTACGACGAGCCGTTCATGGTGGCGCTGCCGAAGAGCCACGCGCTGGCCAAACGCAAGCGCATCAGTGCTGAGGAGTTGAAGAAGGAGACGATGCTCTTGCTCGGCACCGGCCATTGCTTTCGCGACCATGTGCTCGACGTCTGCCCCGAATACGCGCGCTTCGCCAGCGATGCAGAAGGCATCCGCAAAAGCTTTGAAGGCTCGTCGCTCGAGACGATCAAGTACATGGTGGCATCGGGCATGGGCTTGACGGTCGTGCCGCAACTCAGCGTGCCGAAGGGGCTGCAGCCGCACGTGCGCTACGTGGCCTTTGCCCCGCCGGTGCCGACGCGCCGGGTGGTGCTCGCGTGGCGGCGCACGTTCACCCGCTATGAGGCCATTGCGGCGCTGCGCAATGCGATTTACGCGTGCCCGCTGGAGGGCGTCAAACGCCTTTCGTGAGGCCGCCGTGACAAGCGCAAAAGCGCCTTGCGCGAGCAATCACACCTATCTATCGAATAGACGCCTTCAATTGGCTTTGGCTATGGAGTTCTCCTAGACTCGCAGGCATTGCAGCCAACCCCAGGAGATGAGTATGTCCAGCGAATCCAAGTGCCCGGTGATGGGCGGCGGCGCCAAGAAGCCCGCGGCGCGTGGCACGAACAACGCGGCTTGGTGGCCCGAAGCACTCAACCTCAAGGCGCTGCATCGGCAATCGGCGCTTTCCAGCCCGATGGCGGCTGACTTCAACTACGCCGAGGAATTCAAGACGCTTGACCTGCATGCGGTGATCGAGGATTTGCACGCCCTGATGACCGACTCGCAGCCCTGGTGGCCGGCCGACTACGGCCACTACGGCCCCTTCTTCATCCGCATGGCGTGGCATGCCGCCGGCACCTACCGCACCTTTGACGGCCGCGGCGGCAGCGGCAGCGGCGAGCAGCGCTTCGCGCCACTCAACAGCTGGCCCGACAACGGCAACCTCGACAAAGCTCGCCGCCTGCTCTGGCCGATCAAAGCGAAATACGGCCGCAAGCTCTCGTGGGCTGACCTGTTCATCCTGACCGGCAACGTCGCGCTCGAATCCATGGGCTTCAAGACCTTCGGCTTCGGCGGCGGCCGCCCGGATGTTTGGGAACCTGACGACAACATCAACTGGGGCAGCGAGACCACCTGGCTCGGCGACGAACGCTACAGCGGCGACCGCGAGCT
>JAYWGR010000026.1:0-10484 GCA_043778145.1 Rhizobacter sp. | reverse complement strand
GTCGATGCGGTGCCGCTGCTCGTCTCGGTGCGCTCCGGCGCCCAGGTCAGCATGCCCGGCATGATGGACACGGTGCTGAACCTCGGCATCACCCCCGGTGGCGCGCAGGCACTGGCCCGCGAGACCGGCAACGCCGGCTTCGCGGTCGACACCTGGGTGCGCTTTTGGCGCATGTTCGGCGAAATCGTGCTCGGGCTCGGCGCGGAGGTCGTGACCGATGCCGTCGCGCCGCTCGCCGACGCTGCGCGCCGCGCGCCGACCACCGCGCACTTCGAGTCGCTGCAGGCGGCCGTGCTGAAAGCCTTTGCCGACGAAGGCGAGGCCGACGTCAGCCCCGATCCCGCCTGGCAGCTGCAGCGTGCCATCGCCGCGGTTTTTGAGTCGTGGGACAGCCGGCGCGCGCGGGCCTACCGCGCCCACCACCGCATCGCCGACGACCTTGGCACCGCCGTCACGGTGCAGGCCATGGTGTTCGGCAACTTCGACATGCGCTCGGGCTCCGGCGTGGCCTTCACGCGCAATCCGAACACCGGCTCGCCCGAGCTGTACGGCGAATTCCTGACCGGCCGGCAGGGCGAGGACCTGGTCTCGGGCGCGGCCACGCCGGTGGCGCTCGCCGAGCCCGGCGGCCTGGCCGAATCGCACCGCCGCGCCCTTGCCGAGCACGGCGCGCGGCTGGAGCGCCTCTATGGCGATGCGGTCGACATCGAGTTCACGGTCGAGGGCGACCGCCTCTATTTCCTGCAGGTGCGGCCCGCCAAGCGCACCGCGCAGGCCGCCGTGCGCATCGCCGCGGCGCTGGCCGACGAGGGCATCGTCGACACCGCCGGCGCCATCGCCAAGGTTTCGGGCGAGCAACTCAAGCGGCTGTTGCGCCCGGCCTTCGAGCCGGCGGCGTTGGCTGCCGCCTCGGTGCTGGTGCAGGGCATCGGTGCCTCGCCTGGCCATGCCTGGGGCATGGCCGTGCTCGACGCCGACCGCGCCGCAACCGTCGCGGCCGCAGGCGACCGCGTCATCCTCGTGCGGCCCACCACCAGCCCGCAGGACATCCGCGGCATGCTGGCCTCGGCGGGCATCGTGACGGCGCGCGGCGGGGCGTTGAGCCATGCGGCAGTCGTCTCGCGTGCGCTTGACGTGCCCTGCGTCGTCGGCTGCGAGGCGCTTGAGATCGACCTCGCATCAGCCAGCTTCACGGTCGCCGGCCAGCGCTTCTCCGAAGGCGCGCCGCTGTCGGTCGACGGTGCCACCGGCCGCGTCTACGGCGGCGTGCTGCCGCTTGAACCCGTGGCCCCGGCGGCCAGCCACATCGACCGCATCCTGCAGTGGTCAGACGCGCATTCGCAGGCCACGTTCTGGATCGGCGGCGTGAGCGGAGGCGACGTGCCTGCCGCGCTTCGCCAAGAAGCTGCCGGGCTCGGCGTCGTGGCGCTGACGGACCTGATGATCTCGGCCGGCACGCTCGGCGACCTGCTCGCCGCCATCAACGATCTCGGCCAGCAGCCCGACCACAAGGGCACGCACGACCGCCTCGCCCGCCTGGCCTATGACGCGACGCGCCGTCTCGTGCTCGACTCCGGCGGCGCGCCGGTCGACCTGCGGCTGCCCAACCTCGGCTCGCCGCGCGCGCAGCGGCTCATCGACACCTGGGCCTCGTTGGCGCCGCGGCTCTTCCTGCCGCTCGGCCTGAAGGGGCTGTACGTCTCGCTGCTGCGCGGCCTCGGCGACGCGGTGCGGGAAGCTGCGCATGCGCGCGTGACGCCGCTGGTGCCGGGCATCAACGGGGTCGAAGAACTGCACGCGTTCCAGCAGGCGGCGAAACCGTTCGGCTTCGCCGGCGTCGGCGCGGTGCTGCAAAGCCCGGCCGGCCTGGCTGCCGCCGATGCCATCGCAGGGAGCGCCGCGGCGGTGTGGATCGACATTCGCGAGCTGATCCGCACCTACTACGGCTACCCGAGCGCGCTGTCGTTCGGCGACGATGTGTTCGAGAGTTACGTTGGCGACGGCTACCTGCGCCACAACCCGCGCACCGCGCTCGACGCGCCGTTGCGCACGTCGATCGGCGCGATCGCGACAGCGGCGCAGGCGCCGGGCGCGGCCCGCTTCGGCGTCGAATGCGGCGACGGCGCGGCACTCGCGCTGCTCGAAGACCTCTACCAGGCCGGCGTTCGCGTGTTCTCTGTGCCGGTGGCGTCGATGGCCGGCGTGCGGTTGGCGCTCGGGCAGCTGGCGGTAAGAGAGTCGGCATCGAAAGACATCAGGGCCGCAAAGGCCGCCAAGGAGACATCGTGATGAGCGAACTGCGAGGCACGGCACTGGGTTTCGTCGAGACCCACGGCAAGACGGCGGCCACCCTCGCCGCCGATGCGATGGTGAAGGCGGCGAACGTGCAGCTCGTCGGCATGCAGCAGCCTGGCGGCGGCATCATCACGGTGATGGTCCGGGGCGACGTGGGCGCTGTGAAAGCCGCCGTCGACGCGGGCGAGGCGGCTGCCAAGAGCGTGGGCAAGGTGCGCTCGGCGCATGTCATCCCAAGGCCGCACGAGGACGTCGAAGCCATCCTGATCCGCCCGCCCGTGCGCTGAGAAGGCGACAGGCGCCGCCATGCCACCGCGCCACGAATCGCCGCTCGACGGCGCATTCAACTTCCGTGATCTCGGCGGCCTGCCGACGGCGTGCGGTCGAACGGTCACACACGGCCGGCTGTTCCGCAGCGACACGCTGCAGGCCCTGAGCGAACGCGATGTCGCGCTGCTGCGCGACCAGATCGGCCTGCGCGTCGTGGTGGACCTGCGGCTGGCGCATGAAGTGAACGAAGAAGGCCGCGGGCTGCTCGCGGCGGAGGGGAGCATCGGCTACGTGCACGCGCCGCTGGAGATGGCATCGACCGCCGGCATCGCGCCCGACCAAGTTCTCGAGGCGTTGTACCTCCAATGTCTGGCGTCGCCGTCGACGCTGCATGCCGTCGATCGCATTGCCGCGCATGCGGGCGAGCCCACGCTGTTCCACTGCGCTGCCGGCAAGGACCGCACCGGCGTGGTCGCCGCGATGGTGCTCGGATTGCTGGGCGTCGACGACGAGGCGATCGTGGCCGACTACCTCGACAGCGCACCGAACATGCCGCGCATGCTGGCGCGCTTTGCCGGCTGGCCGCGCTACCGCGATCACCTCGCCGCGATGCCGTCGCAGGTCTATGCGGTGAAGGAAGCGCCGATCCGAACCATGCTGAAAGCGCTGCGCAAACAGCACGGCACGGTACGCGAATGGGCACTCCGAGGCGGCATTCCGGCGGCGTCCATCGACCGTCTTCAACGCGAGCTGATCACGCCGTAGCTCGATCGAGGTCCTCCGCTCTGGGGCGCCCGCTCGATCGTCGCCTCTTGCGGCCTTTCAACGACATCCTGGGCCCTGAATTCGTCGCCCCGAAGCGGTCCGTCGGTCGGACACTTCGGGGGCTGGCGCACTGAAGACCAACCAGTTCGACAGACGTGCCGAAGTCGTGGCCCAGGATCGCTCATTCATGAAGTTGTCGGTATTCCGCCGCCAGAGGCACCTCCCATGCCGACAGGCGTCCTTCGCTCAAGGTTTGCGATCCAGGCGGTCGGCTGAGAAGAACCTCGCTCGCGCCTAGAAGGAGGGCACGGTGTCCATACGCAGCCCAGCCAGGTCGTCCCGCCGCGGCCGAAGGTGCGTCGTGAGGGGTAAACCAAGGGGTAAACCGGTGCGCGGGCACAGTCGAATTCCAGCGAACAGATGCGAACAACATCGATCCGTAAGGCTTTGATTTATGAGCAACCCGTGTCCGCGGCCGTTCGCTTCTTTTCGCCGATACCGCCCTGTCACGCCAGGGGTCGCGGGTTCAAGCGGTGCAAGCCCGTGACGCACGATGGCACCCAACCTGGGCTCGAACCAGGGGCGAGCGGACAGAGGATTCACGTTCTCGTCGTCTTGTGACGTCGAGGGGCACGGACATCAGCTGGAAACTTGCTAGGGCGGGCTGGGCGCGGCATTACCGATGCAGGTTCTTTGCCCGCAACTGTGTGTAGCGCATCATCTGCTTCGGATCCTTGTGCCCGGAGACGAGCATGACTTCAGGAATCGAGTACTTCCCCGACTCGACAAGTCGGCTGATGCCTTCGTGTCGAAGGTCATACGGGTTCAGGTCATGGATTCCCAGCTCGCTGCAGACGCGCGGGAAGATGCTGGACCAACTCTTGCCGTTGAGCGGGAAGATCAACTCGCCAGCTTTGGGCTGCGCGCAGACGATGGCGTAGCTGCGCCCGAGCAGCGGCACGATCTGGTTGTTGCCCAGTTTCCGCCGCGGGTCCTTTCGGTCACGGATGAGGATCGTTCGGTCCTGATGGTTGAGGTCCTCCCAGCGCAGGCGAACGATCTCACTGGGGGGACGGAAGCAACTGTCGATGATGAAGTCGACGAGGTCCGGAGTGAGGCTGCGAGAGTGCAGACGCAACCAGCCTCTAATGCGCTCGATTTCGTCTGCCGTCGGTCGGCGATCGCGCTCGTTGCTTCGCCCCAGCACATTCATGTGCCTGAGCACGTCGCGAGCCTCGATGACAGCCGCGATGCTGACCGGCAGTCGCCAGAGGGATCTCCCGACCTTCAGCACGCCGCCCAGGAATCAGTTTGCCGATGGTCAGGTGCCGAGCCGCGCCATTCGCCGACGAAACACCGGTGCGGCCAGCATCAATGTCGGCCTCGATCCCACGAGCCCAGAGTTCGGCGAGGATCTTCTTCGGGGAACGTCTTGGTTTGAACCGGGTGGCCCGTGCGCCGCACCTGCGCGCGCCATGAGTCACCCACCGGGATAATGCTGGCCGCACCGTCCCTTTGCTGTAGCAATGACGGCTTCTACTGTCGCAAATCCGTAGCACTGAGCCCGTGTTTTCTTGTGTTTTGACGTGCCTTTCTGTGCGAATCCGTGGAAACCATGAAGTCGTAAGCCATTGATTAATTTAGATAAATCAACCACGTGCAGCCCATGGCGCCTGTCCGTCGCTCCGATGATGGATTGGACGGACACCACATCTAAGAGGTTGATGTGAAAAGGGAATTTCCGAATCGCCAAAAGCGGTTGCACAGAATTGCACCACCAAGCGCCAATTGCGCCGGCCGCGGCGCGCCAGTTGCACCGCCCGTTGTGACCGGGCTGTGCGCGACGTGCGTCGAGCCAACAGGGGCAGGTACCGTCGCAACTGGCAGGCCCGGCGCATCTCCGACGGACGGTTCGATCTGTTTAGCCGCATCGGCGCCTCGCTGGTGGATTCACGAGCTCACGAGCGGCGAACGGTCGTGCTGGGGGAGCCCGAAACCGATGGGATGTCCGGCTGTTCGGGCGGCGCTGAACCTGAGCCGTTCGGTCCGTATGGAAGGGGACCTTATGCGCGGAACGTCGAGCGCTCGCCCGCAGTCTCCTGGCTACGCATGCGTAGCTGACTGGCGGTGAATCTGCCGTTCGCGGCCAGTTTTTGACGGCCATCTGCTGGCGTTGGCCAGTGGGAGCGAATACCCGGTAGAGACTGCGGTCGGTCGGATTTCCGAGTCGAAGGTCCGGCGGGCGCCCACACCTGACGTTGGCCAGTTCTTCAAGCGGCTGTCCGTTGTGCGTCGACGGAACTTGACGTTCGCCCGTGGCGGGGCTCAAAGGCGAGTCACCGACTCGGCGACCTGCGACCACACCAAGCCAACGACTGCTGCCGCTGGCGGCGAATGGGCTCTTTCGACCCTGAGCCGACTTCAGCAGCCACGAACTCGCCGCCCCGAAGCGGCCGGTCGGAAACGTGCCACGTCCTCGGGAGGGGGTCCCGCGGCAGCGGGCACACACCGCCAGGCGGCACTGAGGGCGATCGAGCCGGAACGCGCGGCTCCAGACCGTGCGGGCTCAGCATTTCGGGACCGTCCCGAGCTGACAGCGTACAGGCGACCCGACGCACGGGGCTGTCTGGATTGTCTCCGCCCGGGCTACACAGGATTGCAACAACGCGGCAGAAGCGGTCGGGTACACCCAAGTGCCAGTCCTCTGGCGCACCTCCTTGATCGGCGTCGTTGGCACCCGGTCGGTCTCCATCGCCCGCAAAGCTCCCGCGCACAGCCTCAGTCGGCGGCGCTGGTCATCCCGTCGTGGCCGAAGCTGCATTGCAAAGTGCGTTTGAACGACCTGCCCACCAGCACGATGGCCGGAACGGCGCAGAGTGTCTTCAGGATGGGTTTGCGCATGTCGGGGCGATAACGTCAGAGTTCGGCGCCGAAGACGTCGTTCATGTCCAGCCGCGCCCGCAAGCGCGTGCACATCATGAAACTGCCGATGAACTTTCGTTGCAGGAACAGCAGGTCGGGCGGCGGCGTGCGGGCGTAGCCCTCGCCGAAGAATTGCGCGCGGCCCTGCGTGAAGGTGCGGGCGAAGAGGTCGGACGCGCCGAAGTCGTAAGTCCCGCGCTGCTGCAGAGGCTCGCCCGCCATCAGCATCATCGCGATGACGCCACGCGTTTGGACCGGCGAGTCTTCAGCGGCGATGAAGCCGGCAGCCAGAGCGGCGGTCGTCAGGCGTTCGTGGTCGGCGTCGCGCAGCGCGCGGCCCAGTTCTCGAAGCTGCTCGATGCGGGCATCGCTGACGGCTTCGGTGGCGCCGAAGTCGATCAGCGCCACCCGCCCGGTGGCCGCATCGAAGAGGTAGTTGCCGAAGTTGGGGTCAGTCTGCACCAAGCGCATGCGGAAGAACTCGTGCACCGACAGCCGGCTGAGGGCAGCCGCCACGTGGTCGCGCTGGGACTGGGGCACGCCGGGCCGCGTCAGCTGGTCCACCGGCACCCCCGGCGCGAATTCGGTGGCGATGATGTGCGCGGTGCAGTGTTCCTCATGCACCGCCGGCACCATCAGCACCGGGTCGCTCCCCAGGCGGCGGCGGTACTCGGTGGTGTGGCGGGCTTCGGCAGCGTAGTCGGTTTCCAGGTGCAGCTGCTCGCGCACCCGGGCCAGCATGGCGCTCGTGTCCAGCGCGGCGGGCACCAGGCCGGGGGTGCGCGCCAGCAGGGCCAGGTTGGCCATGTCGCTGTCGATGCTGGCCTTCACGCCGGGGTACTGGATCTTCAGCGCCAGCACCTGGCCGTCGTGCGTTTCGGCGCGGTGCACCTGGCCGATGGACGCGGCGGCAATGGGCGCGAAACTGAAACGGCGGAAGCGGCGGTGCCAGTCGGCCCCGTATTCGCGTTCCAGCACCTCGGCCAGCTGCGTGGCCGGCATGGTGTGCGCCTGGTCGCGCAGGCCACCCAGCAGTTCGGCGAAGTGCGGCGGCAGCACGCCGTGGCCGTCCATCGACATCAACTGCCCCACCTTCATCACCGCCCCACGCATCTTCGACAGCCGGCTGGCCAGGCGCTGGGCGCTGGCCGGCGTCAGCATCAAGTCGGCCAGCGCGGGGCGTTCACCGCGTACCAGGCGGGTCAGGCCTTCGGCGGCGGCCCCGGCGGCCATCTCGCCCACGGCGCGGCCCAAGTGCAGGAAGCGGTGCGTGCGGCCATGCGGTACCGGGGCGTTGCGCGCGCTGTTCTTCGGGCGATCAAAGGGCGCCATCCCTCAGGCCCGCAGGTCACGCCCGGATGGCGGGCAGGGGTCGGCCACATAGGCCGGGCCTCTCATCCACATCACGATGCCACAGCCGATGGCCAGCGTCGGCAACCAGGTCCAATGCAAGACCATCAGCCCACCCATTGATAGTTCAGCTGCATGCTGGCGGCGTCGTCAGGGCCAGCATCGGGCGGGCGGGGCGCCATCAACCACAGCAGTGCGGCCACCTGCAGGGGCTGGGCAGTTCCCAAAGCCAGCATGGTCGGCAGGCGCTTGCAGATGGCCCATTCCCGGCCACGACGCGAGCGCTGGAAGCCAGGCAGCTTGTTCGGGCCGTTCATGGGTGGGGCTTGAAGTCCGGGTCGATGGTGGGCTCGCCCGCCCCACGCGGTGCGGTGAGGTCCAGCGCCTGCGGGGCAGCCATCTTCGCGCCGTCCCACTGCTGGCCGCACCAGCAGCGGCCTTCGGTATCGATGATGCAGGTGCCGCTGCCGCAGCAGCGTGGGTCTTCGGTCATGGCCAGTTCCACAGGGAATACAGACCGATTCTGCACAAGGGCCGGCGCTTTGCTGTCGCGGCGGTCCAAGCCAGACACCCACAACCCTGGAACGGCAGCCCCACAGCTGACCGTGAGATTCGGCTTTCAGGGGCCAGTCTGACCAGGGACGAAGCGGCGGAACGCAGCCTGCCGGGTGGGCACGGTCGGGAAGAAACCAGCAGCCCGGTTGGCAGCAAACACCGCCTGGCCTCAGCGCCTGGAATGACCCCACGGCCCCGTCACCTGTCGCCGGATGGGACAACGCTTTGCGACCACTGGCGCAAACTCACTTGTGGAATCACCGGAGCTTGGCGCATTCATGATCCTCTCTCTTGCTGTACTGGCCACGGCCTTGCTTTTCGGCGGCATGACTTTGTATTCCTTTGGTTTCGCGGCCTTCCTGTTCAACGCGATGCCAGCACCGGCCGCTGGTGCGGCCCTGCGCAAAGCATTTCCGTGGTTCTACCTGTTCGTCATCGCCACCGCGGCCCTGGCGGCGGTGCTGTGGTGGCCGCATAACGCCGCCGCGGCCGCACTGCTGGCAGCGGTGGCTCTGAGCACGGTGCCGGTGCGGCAATGGTTGATGCCGGCCATCAACCGCGCCACCGACACCGGCCAGCGCCGGCGCTTCAAGTGGCTGCACGGCTTGTCCGTGCTGGTCACACTGGGCCACATCGCGGCCACCGGATGGCTGCTCGCGCACCTCGTTTGAGCTGATCGTGGTCTGCCCCCGCGCTGACCGGGTCGACACCGACGTGTTGCACGACCCGGCTGCAACGGCCTTGCGGAGTGAGGGGTCTTGAGTCCGCCGCCTGCCGATGCCGTGATCTGTCCGTTGTGCGACCGCGTGATTCCACCGACACAACGCGACGCGCACCACCTCGTGCCCAAGAGCAAGGGCGGGCGGCAAACCGAGTTCCTGCATCGCGTGTGCCACCGCCAGATCCATGCGTTGCTGACCGAAACCGAGCTGGCGCGCCAGTTCGCCACCGTCGAGGCTTTGCTGGCACACCGCGAGTTGCAGACCTTCTTGGCCTGGGTGAAAACTAAGCCAGTCGACTTCTTTGTGCCCACCCGCAAGAGCACTCGGATGCGCAAGGGCCGGCGCTAGACGTCCGAGCGGTCGGCCACGCGACGCCGCCTGCCAAGAGCCGCCCGTCTTGGGCACCCCGTGCACACCGACCGCCCGAATCGGTTCTTTCCGGATCCCCCTTGTTCGTGAGCCGCAACGCCGGCAACAAGCCATCGGGATCTCACACAAGACGCCGCCCGATCGCCGGGCCGAAAACCCGACAGGCCGACGGATGACACCGTGCTGGCACCATCGTGGTCATGAACACATCGACACAGCAGCCACTGGAAAAGACGTACACCGCCACCATGCTTCCGAGCTTGCTGCTGCAGGACAAGCTTTGCGTCTTGCCGTGCGCCATCGAAGCGCCGCCGTTTCCACCGGGTGAACATCGCCCGGCAGGCACCCTGACCGTGCTCTACGACGGAGCCTGCCCGCTGTGCAGGCGGGAGATCGCGCTGTATCGAGGGCTCAGGGCCGATCAGCCGCTGGCTTTTGTGGACGTCAGCGATGCCGCCGCTGGCCTGCCGCCCGGGACAGAACGCGACCGCCTGTTGGCCCGTTTCCATGTGCTGCGCGCCGACGGCAGCATGGCCGACGGCGCGCGCGGGTTTGTCGCTTTGTGGGCAGTCCTGCCGGGTTGGCGCTGGCTCGCGCGGCTGGCCCTTGTGCCCGGTGTCACCCCACTGCTGGAAGGCGGGTATCGGGCTTCGCTGGTGCTGCGGCCGACCCTGCAACGCCTGGTCCGTGCCTTCGAGCCCGCGAGCCTGCCTGTGCCTGCCGGGTTGCGCGGCGAACTGCGCAGCGACCATGCGGGCGAGACCGGTGCGGTGTGGATCTACCTCGGCATCCTGGCGGTGGCGCGCGACGCCGACGTGCGGGCATTTGCGCACCGGCACCTGGCCACGGAGCGGGAGCACCTGCGCCTCATCACCCAGGCGCTGCCCTGGCCGCAGCGCAGCCGTTTGCTGTTGCCATGGCGCCTGGCCGGCTGGCTCACTGGCGCATTGCCTGGATTGGCGGGTCCGCGCGCGGTCTACGCGACCATCGCTGCCGTCGAGACTTTCGTGGACCACCACTACCAGCAGCAACTTGACCGCATCGACGCCCTGCCGGCTGCAGAGCGCGATCTCGCAGCCCCTTTGCGCGCCTTGTTGGCAGCTTGCCAAGCCGATGAGTGCACGCACCGCGATGAGGCTGTGAACGCTCGTCAGGATCCGACACTATTCGCTCGCGAGGTGGCGGTTTTGGTGCTGAGCTGCATTTCACGTGGTTGGCTGCGTCAAGGGCGGGCGT
>JAYWGR010000025.1:0-89830 GCA_043778145.1 Rhizobacter sp. | reverse complement strand
CTCGGCGCAGCCGCTGCCAGCGCGCAGGCCAACACCACGCCGAGGCCGATCAAGGTCTTGGTCATTGCGATGTTTGAGCCCGAGGCCGAGCCGTGGATCGAGCCGCTGAAGCTCATCGACAAGATCACCGTGCCCGGCCTCCTGCCCGAGAGCCCCGCGCTGCGCTGCAATGCGGATGACGTCTGCTTGCTCACCGCCGGCATGGGCCATGCCAATGTGGCGGCGTCGACCATGGCGGTCGCGCTCGACCCGCAACTCGACCTCACGCGCACTTGGTTTTTGATCGCCGGCATTGCCGGCATCGACCCGGCGCAAGGCACGATCGGCACGGCAACCTGGGCACGCTTTCTCGTTGATGTCGGCATTGCGCACGAGATCGATCCGCGCGAGATGCCCAAGCGCTGGAAGAGCGGGCTCTTCGGCATCTTGACCAAAGGCCCGGGCGAGAAGCCGAAGTTCGACTACCACACCGAAGTGGCGCGGCTTGATGAAGCACTGCTGCAGAAAGCCTTGGCACTCACCCGCAATGCGCCACTCGAAGACAGCGCCGCCGCCAAGGCTTACCGCGCCAAATACAAAGCCGCGCCCGCCAACGAGCCGCCAAAAGTCATTCAGTGCGACACGCTGGGCGGCGACACCTGGTGGCACGGCAAGTACCTCGGCCAGCACGCCCGCGACTGGACCCGCCTGCTCACCGACGGCCAAGCCACCTACTGCACCACCCAACAAGAAGACAACGCCACCTACAACGCGCTCGCCCGCGCTGCGGCGGCGGGCAAGGTCGACCTCCAGCGAGTGGCGGTGTTGCGCACCGCATCGAACTTCGATCGCCCTCATTCGGGGCAGAGTGCCTACGACTCGCTGATGCGCTCCACCACTGGCGGCACCGGTGGCTTCGTGCCGGCCACACGCAATCTCTGTAAGGTCGGCAGCTTGCTGGTGCAAGACATCGTGGCCCACTGGGCGCAGTGGCGTGAGGGCGTGCCGGCACGCTGACGGTCAGCAAACGCTGCGGCAGCGGGCAGCATTCACAACGTGGGGCAACATGGCACAACGTGGTGGAACGCGGCGCAAGGTGGCACGGGCATTGCTGCCCGTAAAGCGTTGCAAACCGTTCGAGGCCGCCGATGAAAAAGCCCAGCCACAGGTTATCGACCCCTCTCGTCTTGCCGTGCCTGCTCTGCTGCGGCGCTGCGGCGTCAGCCCAAGACGCCAAGCCCGCCGATCCGGCTGCAGCGGCCAACACGTTGGCACCGGTGGTCGTCACGGCCGAGCGCCGCAGCGAAAACATCAAAGATGTGCCGAGCTCGGTGTCAACGATCTCGGGCGAGAAGCTCGACGTCATCAACTCTTCTGGCGAAGACGTGCGCGCACTCTCAGCGCGCGTGCCGAGTCTGAACATCGAGTCGTCATTTGGCCGGGCCTTTCCGCGGTTTTACTTGCGCGGCTACGGCAACTCTGACTTCCACCTCAACGCCTCGCAACCCGTCTCACTCATCTACGACGATGTCGTGCAAGAGAACCCCATCCTGAAAGGCTTCCCGGCCTTCGACCTCGACCGCATCGAGGTGCTGGCCGGCCCGCAGGGCACGCTGTTCGGGCGCAATACGCCGGCTGGCGTCGTCAAGTTTGATTCGGTCGCGCCGTCGCAGCGGCGCGAGGGCTACTTCAATCTCAGCTATGGCCGATTCGGCACAGCCAACATCGAGGGCGCCTACACCATGCCGCTCACCACAGAGTGGTCAACGCGCATTTCGCTGCTCGCCCAGCACCGCGACGACTGGGTCACCAACACCTACTCGCCAGCCCCCAACAGCAAGCTCGAAGGCTATGACGACCGCGCTGCGCGCCTGCAGTTTCTCTATCAGCCGCACAGCGATTTCAGCGCGCTCTTCAACGTGCACGGCCGCAACCTCGACGGCACCGCGCGCCTCTTTCGCGCCAACATCATCGAAAAAGGCACGAGCAATCTGATCGCCGGTTTCGATCCGTACGCGATCTCGATCGACGGCAAAAACGAGCAGACGCTCACCAGCGGCGGCGCCAGCGCGCGCCTGCGCTGGCGGCTCGGCGGCATCGCGTTGAACTCGATCACCGGGTATGAGCACGTCAGGTCGTTCAGCCGAGGCGATGTCGATGGTGGCTATGGCGCGCCGTACGCTGCTGACGGCAAATATGGGCCGGGCTTCATCCCGTTCTCGAGCGAAACCTCCGACGAGCTCAAAGGCCACAAACAGCTGAGCCAGGAGTTCCGCATCGAATCGATCGCCAGCGGCCCGTTCAACTGGCAGGGCGGCGTCTACTTCTTCCATGAGCGCTTCGGGATCGACAGCCTCAGCTACGACACCATCTTCCACGGCCCGACCACCTCCGTTCAGGCGCACCAAACCAACAACGCCTGGGCCGTGTTCGGCTCGTTCAACTACGACATCACCACGCAGTTCAAACTGCGCGCCGGCCTGCGCTACACCAAAGACCGCAAATCGCTCGACACCGCCAGCGCCGACACACCGATCGACACCACCGGCGGCCTCGCTCGCAGCACCGACGACTCGAAGGTCAGCTGGGATCTGAGCGGCACCTACGCCGTCACGCCCGATGTGAACCTCTACGCCCGCGCCGCAACCGGCTTCCGCGGCTCGAGCATCTTCCCGGCGTCGGCGTTCGGGCCGTTGACTTCGGCGCCACCCGAGACCAACACGTCGTACGAGATCGGCGCCAAAGCCGATCTTTTCGACAAGCGCGCGCGTGTGTCGGTGAGCCTCTTCCACTACGACGTGAAAAACCAGCAACTGAGCGCTGTGGGTGGCACCGACAACAAGACGCTCCTGCTCAGCGCGAAGAAGGCCATGGGCCAAGGCCTGGAGCTTAACCTCGACGCCTATGCGGCCGAGAACCTGCTCATCACCTTGAGCGGCAGCTACAACCTGACCAAGATCAAGGACCCTGACTTGGCCGTGGGCATCTGCGCCCAGTGCACGCCAACCAACCGAACGGCTGTGGTGCCCACTGCCAACGGCGGCGCGCAGACGGTCGCGTTCATCGATGGCAACCCCTTGCCGCAAGCGCCAAAGTACATCGCCAACTTCACGGTGCGCTACGGCATCCCCACCGCCAGTGGCGGCGAATACTTCGTCTACACCGACTGGGCCTACCGCAGCCACGTCAACTTCGTGCTCTACGAATCGCCCGAGTTCACCGGCAAGCCAACCACCATCGGCGGCCTGCGCCTGGGCTACACCTGGGACAACGCCAAATACGAGGTCGCAGTGTTCGGCCGCAACATCACGAACCAGATCCGCGTCGTCGGCGGCATCGATTTCAACAACCTCACCGGCTTCATCAACGAGCCGCGCACCTGGGGTGCGCAATTCAAAGCGCTGTTTTGAGCGGCTGGCCGAACGCTCGGCGCCGTGTGCTCGCGCCTACACTGGATGCGTTCGATTCCAGAGGAGACACACGGATGAAACGCAGACACTTCGGGCTCGCGACGCTGGCGTTCGTGCAGTCACTCGCAGCACCCAGCGCCTGGGCTCAGGCCTATCCAAACAAGCCCGTGCGTCTCGTCGTGCCGTTCGCTCCGGGCGGCACGACGGACATCGTTGCCCGCGTCATCGCTGAGAAGATCGGCGCCGCATTGGGCGCGCAGATGATCGTCGACAACAAGGCCGGTGGCGGCGGCTTGGTGGGTGCGAACGAGACGGCCAAGTCGGCGCCCGATGGGTACTCGCTCGGCATGGCCACCGTCTCGACCACGGCGGCCAACCCCGCCATCAACCCGAAGATTCCGTACAACCCCATCACCGATTTCACGCCGATCATCAACATCGCGGCCACGCCGAATGTGATTGCGGTGCACCCAAGCTTTCCGGCGCGCGACTACAAGGGCTTTCTCGCCGAGTTGAAGAAGAGCCCGGGCAAATACAGCTTCGCGAGCTCAGGCGCAGGTGGCATCGGGCACTTGCAAATGGAGCTCTTCAAGAACCTCTCGGGCACCTTCGTCACGCACATCCCGTATCGCGGCGCCGGCCCGGCATTGAACGACACGGTTGCCGGCCAAGTGCCGATGATTTTTGACAACCTGCCATCAGCGCTGCCCTTCATCAAGGATGGGCGGCTGATTGCGATCGTCGTCGCGGCGCCGCAGCGGCTTGCGGTGTTGCCCGATGTGCCGACGTTCAAAGAAGTCGGCCTTGAGCCCGTCAACCGCATGGCTTACTACGGCATCTATGGTCCGAAGGGCTTGCCGAAAGAGGTGGTCGACAAGGTTCATGCGGCGGTGAAAAAAACGCTCGATGACCCGGCTGTGAAAAAGCGCATCGAAGACACCGGCTCGCTGATCGTCGGTAACACGCCGGAGCAGTTTGCGGCGCAAATCGCGGCAGAGTTTGCGGTCTACAAAAAGGTGGTTGCAGCGCAGAAGCTGCAGTTGGAGTGACTGCACTGCACGCCAGCGGCGAGGCGATCGACCGGTTCATTGACGCGCTCTGGATCGAAGACGGCCTCTCCACCAACACGCTCGCCGCCTATCGCCGCGATCTGTCGCTCTACGCCGCCTGGCTCGCCGAGCACGAAGCCCGCGCGATCGCGGCCAGCACCGAGACTGACCTGCGCGCCTACGCCGCGGCGCGCCACAACGGCAGCAAAGCGAGCAGCACGAATCGGCGGTTGACGGTCTTCAAGCGCTTCTTCCGCTGGGGCTTGCGCGAGCACTTGCTGGCGATCGACCCCACGCTCAAGCTGCTCACCGCCAAGCAGCCCGTGCGTGTGCCCAAAGTGTTGAGCGAAGCACAGGTCGAAGCCTTGCTGAACGCGCCCGATGTGGCCACGCCGCTCGGCTTGCGTGACCGCACGATGCTGGAGCTGATGTATGCCAGCGGCTTGCGCGTGAGTGAACTCGTCACGCTCAAGAGCGTTCATCTGAGCCTGACCGAGAGCGCCTTGCGTGTGACCGGCAAAGGCTCGAAGGAGCGTTTGCTGCCCTTCGGCGAAGAAGCGCGCGAGTGGCTCGTGCGCTATGCGGCCGATGCGCGGCCCGTCATCCTCGGTGGGCAGGCAAGCGATGCGCTCTTCGTCACCGCGCGCGGCGGGCCAATGACGCGGCAGATGTTCTGGAAGCTCATCAAAGCCCACGCGTTGCAAGGCGGTGTGCACGTGCCTTTGTCGCCGCACACCTTGCGCCATGCATTTGCAACGCACTTGCTGAACCATGGTGCCGATCTGCGCGCTGTGCAAATGCTGCTTGGCCACGCGGACATCTCGACGACGACGATCTACACCCATGTGGCGCGTGAGCGCTTGAAGACCTTGCACGCAGCGCATCACCCGCGCGGCTAAAGGTACGCGGCCTTTCGCTCCGGCAAATGTTGAGTGGCATCGGCCACGGATTCAGTCGAAAAACCTTCATTTCCTCGGTCTGGGGTCGATGTTCAACGGGTGAACGAACACATCCTGCGCGAAGAGCTCGGCGTACTCGCGGCGCTGAACGGCATGAAGGCTTGCGCACTGGTCGATAGCCACAGCGGGCTGGTGTGGCATTCGGTTGGTGGTGAAGCCGTTGAGCAAACCCTCTGGGAGGCGGCGAGCGACTACTGGCGCTTGCATGGCCGCAGCAACGCGCATTTCGCGTCGCTCGGGGAGTTGGGCGCGGCGGTGCTCTATCACCGGCTGGCCGTGCTCGCCATCGTGCCGTGCGCCGGGCGCAGCGATTTGGTGGTGGTGTGCATCGCGTCGCATCAGGGTGTGGACTGGCGCGAGTGGCAACGCCGCGTGCGTGCCATGGGCAACCGCCTGAAGGATTTATAGCGTTTGGCGCGGCGGCAAGCGCCGGCAAGATCACGTCGAAACGGCGCCCGCCGCAGTCGATGGGAGTGGAGGTGGGGCGATCGGCGGGCAGTGAAGCGGGGCACAACGCCTCTTTTGTTCCATTCAACTCTGCAGGAAATTTTTCATGGCAACGATCAAGCAAACCCTCGACGAACTGATGACGGCTGATGGCGCGATGTGCGCAGCCATCGTCGACTCCGGCAGCGGCATGATGCTCGGCTCTATCGGCACAGGCGTCGACCTCGAAGTGGCCGCCGCGGGCAACTCGGAGGTGATCCGCGCGAAGAACAAAGTGATGCGCCAACTCGGCCTGAACGATGTGATCGAAGACATTCTGATCACGCTCGGCAAGCAATATCACTTGATTCGCCCGTCGTCGCGCAAAGAAGGTGTGTTCATCTACTACGTGCTTGAGCGCGCCAAGTCCAACCTCGCGCTGGCCCGGCGCAAGGTTCAAGACGTGGACAAGGAAATGATCGTCTGATCGACCAGGCGACCGATCGCCACGCGATGCGGGCGGCCGCTGCACTGCGGCCGCGACCACAAATCTGTAAATCTCCCGAGTCGACTCTGATGGCGATGCCACCTTCCTTGGCCGAGTCCGACGCGATCGTGCGGCTCGTCTATGCCAGCCGCGCCAACGAGGCTGCCGACGCTGGCATGCGCCTGGCCGATGTCCGGGCCATTCTTGCGACAGCGCGAACCCACAACGCGCAGTGCGGCATCAGCGGCTTGCTCGTCGTGGCCAATGGCCACTTTCTGCAGGTGCTCGAAGGGCCGCGCGGCGCGGTTGATGCGCTCTATGAACGCATCCTCCGCGATCCTCGCCACCACGACATCACCTTGCTCTCGATCGCCACGGTCGTCAGCAAAAGCTTCGCCCAATGGTCGATGGGCCAAATCGAACGCACCGAGCCCGAGAGCGCCACCGCGGCGCGGCTGGAGGTGGTGCGGCAGCGGCTTGCCAAAGACCCGGCCGTCGATTCGGCTGACTTCTTTCGATTGATCCTCGCGCCAAGCGTGAACGCGCCGTCTGAGTCGCCGCCAGCCGCTGCTGCCGGCGCACAAGCCCCGCCGCGGCCGCGCAGTGACGCGATCGCAAGCGTGGCCTTTGCCAGCCTCACCGGCATGTGGAGCGCTGCCGTGCTGCAGCATGTTTCGGGCAACGCAATGGTGCGCACTGGGCGCACCACCGTGATTGATCCGGCTGATCCCGCGCAGCGTTCGCTCATCGAATATGTGGACATCGATCCGCCCGAGATCGGCCCGATGCGCGCGCTCTCGCTCACTGCCGATCCGGCCTCGTTTGCGCCGATGGCGCCCTTGATGGAGCGGCTTTCGCTGATCGTCTTCATGCTCGCTTCGAGCGACATCAACGGCTTTGTTGCGCATGTTCAGTCATGGCTTGTCTTGCCGCAGGTGGTCAACTCCAGCCCGGAGGTGCTCGTGCTGGCAGGCTTGCCCGCGGAGCGCGTGCTCCCGCTGATCGAAGAAATCCGCGCGGGCTCGCCGCTGAGGATCAGCTTCGCAAGCGTCAAGCTGAGCGATGCGGCCGCGGTGTGGAAGACGGCGCAGAAGCAGCTTCGTTCGCAGCTGCCACCGCGCGCCGTGCCGCCTGAGAGCGCCCGACCACCGCGGGCCAAGCGCTCCGCAAAAAGCATGTTCGGCGCGCTTGCGCCGCCGCTGGCTCAGCCCCAAGCCAGCGCCGCGGTGGCCGCTGCGAATGAGCCGCCTGCGCCGCCCGTTGCCCGCAAGTCGGCCGCGCCAGCGCCCGCACGGCGGCAGCCACCTGCCGCAGCCGCGGCACCTGCACCTGCACCTGTACCTGCAGAGCCGATAAGCGCTTTGGCGCAAGCAGTTGCCGCCAGCGGCTGCCTGCAAACGCTGTTGGCGCTCGACGGGGCGACGTGCGCGGCCGTGCTCGATACCGAACCGGCGGCGGTCTTGCTGTCGACCGCCGAGCCGGGCGCTGACCCTGAACGCTTGCAGGGCGACGCATCATTCATCCGCACCCACCGCCAACTGCTGCAACGCCTGGCGCCAGACGACACCACCGAAGACATCGCGCTGACAACCTCCACCGAGTTGAAGATATTCCGCCCGCTGGCGAAGCGGCCAGGCGTCTTCATCGCGGTCACGCTGGCTCGGGCCCATGCCGAGTTGGGAATGGCCCGATTGAAGCTGCAGGATGTCGTCTCGGCGCTCGATCTCTTGCCGCTCTGATCAAAACACCACGCCAGAAAACAGCATGACGTTGGCGAACGGCGAGCATTCGCCGGTGCGCACGATGGCCCGCGCAGCAGCGCTCTGAGTTTTGAATACGGCGTGTGAAGTGGCCTCGACCTGTGTGCCGTGCAACGCGCGTGACACGACCGCCGCCACCGCAGGATTGCGGCTCGCGAGCTCCTCGGCGCAAAGGGCCCGCTCGACCTGCATCTCGCTCAGCACCGCCGCGAGCACTTGCTCGAACGAGGGCACGCCGCGCGTCACCGCAAGGTCGATGCAGCGCGTGCCGGGCGGCACGGGCAGGCCGGCATCGGCGATCACGAGCGCATCGCCATGGCCGAGGCTGGCGATCAAGCCGGAGAGCTCGGCGTGGAGCAGGGCGGTCTTTTTCACGGCGAGGTGGGCGCTGTAGCGTCAACATCAGCGCGCGTGGGCATCGAGGCCATGGCGCCGTGGCGCGTCACGCTGATGGCGGCTGCGCGCTGCGCGAAGGCGATGGCCTCGACGACATCTTTGCCCTCGCTCGTGGCCACGGCAAACGCAGCGGCGAAAGTGTCACCGGCGCCGGTGGTGTCAATCGCTTGTGCGGGCTGTGCCGCGAAGTGCTGAACACCACCGGATGATGCGAGCACGACGCCGCACTCACCGAGCGTGACGATCACGTTGTCGAAGCCTTGCTCGGTGAGGCGGCTCGCGCTGGCTGCGGTGTCGGCGCCGTGGGCGAAGCCGGCCAAGATGGCGGCTTCGCTCTCGTTGGGCAAGAGCCAAGTCACCTGCTTCGCCAGATCGGCTGGCAAAGCTTGCGCAGGAGCCGGGTTCAGCAGCACCGGTACGCCGGCGCGGTGTGCCAGCGCGATTGCGTATCGCACCACGGGCAGCGGCGATTCAAGTTGGCACACGAGCATCGCCGCTGCGGCGATCAACTCGCTCGCAGCGTCTACATGTGATGTCGTCAACGCCGCATTGGCACCTGCCGACAGGCCAATGCAGTTGCGGCCCGCATCGTCCACAAAGATCATCGCCACGCCCGTTGCCTCGCCGGCCAGCACGTGCAGGTGCTGCAGGTTGATGCCTTCATCCGCGAGTGCTGCGTGCGCGGTGTGGCCAAAGGCATCGTCGCCCACGCAGCCGATGAAGCTGATCGCACCCGCTTGCCCCTTCGCGAGCCGCGCCGCCGCCACGGCCTGGTTCGCGCCCTTGCCGCCGGGGGCGCTGCGGAAATCCCGCCCGGCCAAGGTTTCACCCGCGGCGGGCAAGCGCTCGCAGCGCAGCACGAGATCGATGTTGACGCTGCCAAGAACCACGATGCCGGCGCGCGTCATCGCGCTGCTCCGAACGCGGCGGTCGATGCGCGAACGCACAGCGTCGGCTCCAAAATTTCGCGGCGCAAGGCCAGGCCCGGCGTGGCGATGCGCTCCATCAACAGCCGCGCGGCCAGCTCGCCGGTCTGGTGCTTGGGTTGGGCAATCGTGGTCAGTGGCGGGTTGCTGTAGGCGGCGAGAGCGATGTCGTCGAAGCCGATCACCGAGAGGTCTTGCGGAATGCGCAAGCCTGCCGATGCGGCGGCACAGATGGCGCCAATCGCCATCAGATCGTTCGACGCGAACACCGCGCTCGGCCGCTGCTTGGCCTCAAGAAGCGAGCTCATCGCGGCAAAGCCGCCAGCGCTGGTGAAATCGACCCGGCGGAGCAGCCGGTCATCGACCTTGACGCCCGCGTCGTGCAGCGCGCGGTGATAGCCCGCCACGCGCTGCCGCGCGGGCGGCAGTGCCTGCGGCCCGGCGATGCAGGCAATGCGGCGGTGGCCGAGCGCGAGCAAATGCTGCGTGGCGAGGTGGCCGCCCGCCTCATGGTTGACCTCGACGAGGTCGGCCGGCAAGTCATCAATCTCCCGGTCAACGACGACTTGCGGCATGGGCGCCGCGCGCAAGGTCTCGATCAATTCGTCATCGGCCCCTGATGACACGACGATGAGGCCATCCACCTGCTTCTCGCTCAGCAAGCGAACGTAGGTGCTTTGCTTCAGCGGCTCATCGTCCGAGTTGCAGAGGATCACGTTGAAGCCGGCTTGGAGGCAGGTGTCTTCAATGCCGCGAATGATCTCGGCGAAGTACGGGTTCGCGTTGTTCGGAATCATCATCCCGATCGTGTGCGTGCGGTTGCTCTTGAGGCCGCGGGCCAGCGCGCTCGGCACAAACTTCAGCTCGGCCACCGCGCGCTGCACGCGCTCGCGTGCGGCCACGCTCACGAAGCGCGTGTTGTTGACCACGTGCGAGACCGTCGTCACCGACACCTGCGCATGCTTGGCCACATCTTTGATGGTGATCATGCTGATGTGCTCACGCTGGTCAAGCGCGCCCGGTAGGCATCAAGGATCACCGCGAGGATGATGACGAAGCCGGTGACCATCTGCCGCAAGAAGTCGCTCATGCCGATCAGGATCAGGCCGTTGGCGAGCACGCCGATGATGCAAGCACCGAGCAGCGTGCCGATGATCGAGCCGCGCCCGCCCGAGAGGCTGGTGCCGCCGATGATGACCGCTGCAATCGCGTTGAGCTCGAATCCGATGCCGCTGATGGGGCTGGCGATGGTGAGCCGCGTCATGTAGATCACCGCACCCACGCCAACGGCTGCGCCGCAGATCACGAAGGCCGCGATCTTGGTGCGCCGCACGTTGTGGCCGGCCAGGCGCACGGCCTCTTCGTTGTTGCCCACGGCGTGGATCAGCCGGCCAAACACGGTGCGGTTGAGCACAAACCAACCCACAGCCACGAGCGCGAGCGAGACGAGAAAGATCGCCGGCAGGCCGAAGACTGTGGCGGTGCCGAAGTTGTTGAACGCATCGGGGAACTCGTAGATCGAGCGTGCCTGCGTCCATTGCAGCGCGGCGCCGCGCGCGATGTTGAGCATGCCGAGCGTGACGATGAACGACGGGATCGCCCAGTACGCCGAGACCCACCCATTGGCCACGCCGCAGGCCGCGCCGACCGCGATGCTCGCGAGCAACGCGAGGGCGATCGCCGTGCCCGGCGCCAGCGATTCGATCTTCAGCACCGTGCCCGCAATGACCGCACACAAGGCCATCACCGAGCCGACCGAGAGATCAATGCCGCCGACCAAGATCACAAACGTCAGGCCGACCGCCAGGATCACGTTGATCGAGATCTGCGTGAAGATGTTGGTGAGGTTGCCGGCCGTCAAGAAGATGGGCGAGATGAAGGCGAACACCGCCACCAGCAGCAACAGCGCCAGGCCGATGCCAGCTTCACGCAGCACGGTGCGGGCGTCGAGGCGCGGGGATCGAGAAGGCGGGTTCGGCGCGGTGGTTGACATGTCAAGCAGTTTGGGTGTGGGGTGCATGGTGGTTGCTGTCGGCGCCGGGGCGCAGGTATTCACGGTAGGCCATCGCAAGGATGGCCTCTTCATCAAAATCGCGGCGCAGCACCTCGCCGGTCAACACGCCTTTGCTGAGCACGAGGATGCGGTCGCAAAGGCCCATCAGCTCCCGCAGGTCAGACGACACGGCAAGCACCGCCAGGCCATCGGCCGCCATGCGTTCGAGCAGCGCATGAATCTCGGCTTTGGCGCCCACGTCAACGCCACGCGTTGGCTCATCGAGCAGCAGCACCTTCGGCTCGCGCATCAGCCACTTGCCGAGCACCACCTTTTGCTGGTTGCCGCCTGAGAGCTCGCGCACGGCTTGGTGAACCGAGGCCAAGCGAATCTGCAGGTTGGCTCTGGCGTGTTCGGCCGCAGCCACTTCCAAGTCGGCGCGCATGAGCCCGGCTTTCGAGACGGCGCCAAGGTTGGCCAGGCTGATGTTGGCGCGTATCGGCATGTCGAGGATCAGGCCTTCGTCTTTGCGGTTTTCGGTGACGAGGCAGATGCCGTGGGCCAGCGCGTCGCTCGGGCTGTTGATGTGCACGGGCTGCTCGTCACGCAAGATCTGCCCGGCCGCTGCGCGATCAGCGCCGAAGATGGCGCGCACGGCCTCGGTACGCCCGGAGCCCACAAGGCCTGCAATGCCCACGATCTCGCCGTAGTGCAGCGCAAAGTTCAACGACTGATCGGCACGTTGGCCCGTGCAGCGAAGGCCTTGCACGCGCAGCGCGGGCGGGCGGGTGCTGGCGGTGGGCGCGGCGCGTGCGGTGCGTGCATCGAGCGCACGGCCGACCATCAGGCGAACGAGCTCGTCGGTCGAGGTCTCTGCCATCTGGCGCGTGGCCACATGGCGGCCGTTGCGCAGCACGGTCACGCGGTCGCAGATGTCGGCCAGCTCTTGCAAATGGTGCGAGACGAACACCACCGCCACGCCGCTTGCACGCAGCTGGCGGATCAGCTGCAAGAGGCGATCGGTCTCGCGTGGTGTGAGGGTGGCGGTGGGCTCGTCCATGATGACGATGCGACTTTGGCTGGAAAGTGCTTTCGCGATCTCGATCAGCTGGCGTTGCGCCATGCCGAGCCCGGCCACCTTGGTGGCTGGTGAAAGGTCTTCAAGGCCGACGAGCGCAAGCAACTCGCTGGCCTTGCTGACCATCGCCGCGCGGTCGAGCAGGCCGAGGCGGGTGCGCGGCAATTGCTCGAACAACAGGTTCTCAGCGACGGTCAACTCATCAAGCATCTGCAGCTCTTGATGCACGACGCGAATGCCTGCCTGAATGGCGCCCAGCGGCGAGCGCGGCGCATAGGCCTTGCCGAAGAGGCGCATCGTGCCGCTGTTGGGCGCATCGGCACCGCAAAGGATTTTGATCAGGCTCGACTTGCCCGCGCCGTTTTCGCCCGCAAGCGCGTGCACCTCGCCGGGCTCCAAGCGCCAGCTGACGTTGTCCAGCGCGACGACGCCGGGATAGCGGCGCGTGATGGCATCGAGTTCGAGGGCGGGGGTCATCGTTGGCGTTGGTTAGGGCTTGCTCCCTTTCCTTCTGGGAGAGGGCTGGCTGGGGGTGGCGTCACCGCGCCGCCCCTCACCCCACCCCTCTCCCCAGAGGGGCGAGGGAGTAAGACTGCTTTGGCTCCCTCTCCCTCTGGGAGAGGGCGGGGGTAAGGGCCGGCTGGGGGTGGGGTCACCGCGCCGCCCCTCACCCCAACCCTCTCCCCAGAGGGGCGAGGGAGTAAGACTGCTTTGGCTCCCTCTCCCTCTGGGAGAGGGCGGGGGTGAGGGCAGTGAGGCGGCACCACCATCACTTGACGTTCTTCACCGTCACCAACTCGATCGGCGTCTTGATCCACCCCTTCAACGGCTTGCCCTCCTTGCGCGATTTGATCCCCGCATCGATGGCGTTCACAGCGAGGTCGGTCCCGAACTGGTCAACCGTGGCGAGCACCTTGCCCTGCTTGATCAGCGGCCGAATCGCGGGGATGTTGTCGAAGCCCACCACCTTGATCTGCGCCGATTTACCAGCCGCATCGATCGCCTTGGCCACGCCGAGCGCCATCGAATCATTGGCAACCATCACGCCTTTGATGTCGGGGTTGGCGGTCAGGATATTGGTGAACACCGCGTTGGCTTCTTCCGTTTCCCAGTGCGCGGTTTGCGAGGCAACGATCTGCAGCTTGCCGGCCTTGGCCGCATCTTCAAACCCGAGCTTGCGCTGTAGCGCGTTGTCAGCACCCGGGTTGCCTTCGATGATCACGATCTTGGCGCCCGGCCCCACGGCCTTGGCCAGCTCGTCGCCAGCCATCTTGGCGCCAGTGCGGTTGTCGGGGCCGACGAAAGCGATGTCGAGCCCGGCCTTCTTGAGCGCGGCGGGATCGAGCGCCACGTCGAAATTCACAACCGTGATGCCGGCCTTCAACGCCTTGGCCACAGGCGCCACCATCGCGCGCGAATCGGCCGGTGCAAGCACGATCACGTCGTACTTCTGGGTGATGAAGTTCTCGACCGCCGCGGTCTGCGCGTCGAAGTCTGTTTCCGACTGCATGCCAACAGCCTTCAGCGTGAAGTTGCCAGCCTTCTTTTCATGCGCCAGCGCGCCCTCGGTCATGTTCTTGAAGAACTCGTTGGCCAGCGACTTCATCACCAGGCCGACGCGCGGCTTGGCATCTTCGGCATGCACCGAGCTGACGAAAGCAAGCGGTGCCGCAGCAAGCAAAGTCGAGATTGCTGCGATGGTGCGGCGGCGTGTGAAGCCGCAGTTGGTGCGAAAGCTCATGGGTTGTCTCCGTGGATGTTTGTGGCAGATTGGCCGGTTGCCGACCTCAAAGCTGCGAAGGCGATTCTTCGAATGGCCAATCGCAAAACTGATTGCAAACTGATTGCAAAACAAACACGCAACCGATTGCGCAACCGTTTGCCATTTCAGCATGATGGGTGGCCGAGAGCTCCTGGGGTTAGCCCGAAGGCAGGGTCTGGCCGAGGCTCTGGTGATGCGCCGCGCAATGTTCGAATTGGGGATGGCCGTTGTGCTGCGCTCGTCGAGCGAGCGCCAGCTCAGGGCCGCCCAAGCGTTAGCCGCTGCCGGGACCGTTCAGCGGCAGGTGCACGTTGACTTTCGTTCCGTGCCCGGGCGATGTATCGATGTCGAGCTTGCCCATGACCCGCGCCACGCGCAGCCGCATGTGCGCCAAGCCGCGGCCGCGAACTGCCTTGTTGGGGTCGAAGCCGACGCCGTTGTCTTCGATTCGCAGCACGAGGCATGCGTCTGCGTTGCCTGCTGATTCGTGCGTCAGGCTGAAACGAACCCGGCTCGCGCGGGCGTGTTTCAGGATGTTGGCGAGCGTCTCTTGGGCCACCCGCAACAGCTCCAGCGATTGCGGTGCTCCCATCCAAGGCAAGGCCGGCAGATCGTCTGCCATGTTCCATTCGATGGCGATGCCGGCGTTCTCGAGCCGGCTGCCGAGGCGGTAACGCAGCGTTGCCAGCAGGCTGACGAGGTCGTGATCGATCGGCTCAAGTGAATCGATCACCAGCCGGAGATCGTCGAGGCATTCGCGGAACAACTGCGCGGCGTCTTCTACCGTCATGCGGCCCTCTTCGGTCATCCGCAACGCCGAGATCAAAGAAGCGCCAAGGCCGTCGTGCATCTCGCGCAAGAGGCGTTGCCGCTCGGTCAACACTGCGCGCGCGCTTTCTGCTTCGTGCAACTGAGCCTGCTTCAACCGCAATTGTTCCGAGAGCGATTCGATCTCGCGGCGCCGATGGATGGCCGCGAGCATGTTCTTGTGCAGTGACAAGCCGTGCTGCCAGATCAGCAGGTTCATGCCGAGCGCCACCGCCGCGGCCGCCGGCAGATGCGCGTGCCACAGTAAGGCCGCTGGAACGATGGTGACCATGGGCAGGCCAACTGCGAACAAGGTACCCACCGACACGCTCGAACTCGCCGACCCGAGCATCACCATGCCCGCTGCCAGCGCGGCGAACAACTGGATGGAAGGCGTTGCCGGCAGCCACCATGCGAGCGATGACCACAGCACGCCGACGAGCAGCGACAGCACCAGCGTCGCGATCACAAGAAGCAGGCGGATTCGGCGATTGGCGGGCCACTGTTCTTGGGCCCAGCAGAGGAGCCCCTGCGCGCCGTAGCACATCCATCCCAAGCTCGCCCAAACCCACAGCGAGCTTGCAGGCGCGAACAAGGTGAACACCCATGCGATCAGCAAATTGACGAGCGAGGCGCCAGCCAACGAAACCCGCCAGCCGCGCAAATTGAGATGGAGCAACTCAAGCTGCGCCTCGCTGCCGACGCCCAGGATCGATCGCCATCGATCACGCCGATTCGCGCCCGGTGGATGCGGCAAGTCGGCGGTGACCAGGTCGCTCATTCATGCTCCCGTCAAGCCGGCGCCTGATGCTTCGGCCATGTGGTTGGCGATGCTGCGGCCGGTGGTGACGGTCAGTGTAGGTAGTTTGTTGTGGCCACGCGCCGTTGCCAATGGCCTTGAGTTCGCTGCGACTACACCTGAGCGGCCCACGTCGGAATCCGCCGACAAGCGTGCGGCGCATCCACCTGCGGCAGGTCGGGCTGACGATGATGCGTTGCCAGGTGTTGCCTGCACGACGATCGACTCTCTTCATCGCCAGAAGGGAAACCGCCATGCTGCCTGCCAATGACAACGCTGTGGAGCCGCTTGCCGTCTTGCCGCTGCCTTACGACCCGGCCTTCGAAGTGATCGAAGACGAGGAGGCCGAGACGATCCAGGCGCTCACCCACGCCATGCTCGAGATTGGCGACATCACCTTCAAAGACAGCGGCCAGGGCTTGCGCAGTGTGCACGCCAAGAGCCACGGTCTGCTGAGGGCCAAGGTGCAGGTCTTGCCCGTGCCGCTGCCGTATGCGCAGGGCATGTTTGCCGACGCGAAGCTCTACGACGCCGTCGTGCGTTTGTCGACCACACCCGGCGATGTGCTTGATGACAAGGTCTCCACGCCGCGCGGTTTTGCGCTCAAGGTGATCGGCGTGCAGGGCGAGCGTTTGCCCGGCTCGGAAGGCGCGAGCACGCAAGACTTCTTGCTCGTCAACGGCCCGGCCTTTCTTTCGCCCACCGCCAAGAGCTTTCTCGGCGGCGTGAAGCTCCTGGCCTCGACGACTGACAAAGTGCCGAATCTGAAGCGCGCTTTCTCGGCCCTGCTGCGCGGCACCGAAAAAGTGATTGAGGCCTTTGGCGGTGAGAGCGCCACGCTTAAAGGCCTGGGCGGCCACCCCGAAACCCACATCCTCGGCGAGACCTTCTACAGCCAGGTGCCGTTTCTCTTCGGGCCGTACATGGCGAAATGGTCGGTGGCACCGGCATCGCCCGCGCTGGTTGCGTTGAAAGACGCGCCAGTCGATTTGAGTGGCGGCCCCGATGGCCTGCGCCTCGCGGTGAACGACTACTTTGCCAAGCACGGCGCCGAGTGGGAGCTGCGCGTGCAGCTTTGCACCCAGCTCGACGCGATGCCGCTGGAAGATGCGTCAGTGCGTTGGCCGGAAGAAGAGAGCCCGTTCGTCACGCTGGCGCGCATCAGTGTTGCGCCGCAGATCGCGTGGAACGAAGCGCGCTCGGCCGAGATGGACGATGGGCTGGCCTTCAGCCCGTGGCACGGCTTGGCGGCGCACCGGCCGCTCGGAGCGATCAACCGCGCGCGGCGGCTTGCCTATCCTTCGTCGGCCAATGCGCGCTCGCCGCGTGGGCGCTGCCCGGTGCACGAGCCTTCGTGACGAAAGCGCTCAAGCCGCAGTGACCGGAATGCCGCCAATCGATCCGGCGGTAATCTTGGCCTTCCATTCCTTCGGCCCCGTCTCGTGCACCGAGACGCCGTTCGAATCGACCGCCACCGTCACCGGCATGTCTTTCACCTCGAACTCGTAGATGGCCTCCATGCCCAGGTCAGCAAAGCCGACCACGCTGGCTTGCTTGATCGCCTTTGAGACGAGGTAGGCCGCGCCGCCCACGGCCATCAGGTAGGCGCTCTTGTGCTTCTTGATCGCCTCAATACCCGCCGGCCCGCGCTCGGCTTTGCCGATCATGCCGATCAGCCCGGTTTGGCTCAGCATCATCTCGGTGAACTTGTCCATCCGCGTGGCGGTGGTCGGGCCAGCGGGGCCGACAACTTCATCACGCACCGGATCAACCGGCCCCACGTAGTAGATGACGCGGTTGGCAAAGCTCACCGGCAGCGGCTCATTCTTGGCCAGCATGTCTTGAATGCGTTTGTGCGCGGCATCGCGGCCGGTCAGCATCTTGCCGTTCAAGAGCAGCGTGTCGCCGGGCTTCCATGAGGCGACTTCTTCTTTCGTCAACGTGTCGAGGTTGACGCTCTTCGACTGGTTGTAGTCAGGCGCCCATTGCACATCGGGCCAGAGATCAAGGCTCGGCGGCTCAAGGTAGGCGGGGCCCGAACCATCGAGCACGAAGTGCGCATGGCGGGTTGCTGCGCAGTTCGGAATCATCGCCACCGGCTTGCTCGCAGCATGCGTCGGGTAGGTCGAGATCTTCACGTCGAGCACGGTCGTCAGGCCGCCGAGGCCTTGCGCGCCGATGCCGAGCGCGTTGATCTTGTCGCAGAGCTCGATGCGGAGCTCTTCGATCTTGTTGTGCGGGCCGCGCTGCCGCAGCTCATGCATGTCGATGTCTTCCATCAAGCTCTGCTTGGCCATCAACATCGCGCGCTCTGCGGTGCCGCCAATGCCAATGCCCAGCATGCCCGGCGGGCACCAGCCGGCGCCCATGGTTGGCACGGTCTTGAGCACCCAATCGACGAGGCTGTCGCTCGGATTCATCATCACGAACTTGCTTTTGTTCTCGCTGCCGCCGCCCTTGGCTGCAATCTGCACATCGACCGTGTTGCCGGGAACGAGCGTCATGTGGACGACGGCCGGCGTGTTGTCTTTCGTGTTCTTGCGCTCGAAGTGCGGGTCAGCCACGATGGATGCGCGCAGCACGTTGTCAGGGTGCAGGTAACCCTGGCGAACGCCTTCGTTGACGGCATCTTCAATGCTGCCTTTGAACCCTTCGAACCGCACATCCATGCCGATCTTCAAGAAGACGTTGACGATGCCGGTGTCTTGGCAAATCGGCCGCCGGCCTTCGGCGCTCATCTTCGAGTTGGTGAGGATTTGCGCGATCGCGTCCTTCGCTGCCGGGCTTTGCTCCAGCTCGTAAGCGCGCGCGAGGTGGGCGATGTAGTCGGCAGGGTGGTAGTAGCTGATGTACTGCAGCGCCGCAGCAACGCTCTCGACCAAGTCGGCGTGTCGGATGGTGGTCATGAAGGCTCTCGTGCTTGGGATGGATAGAGCGGTCAGGGTGAGTGGCCGCGCCGGCGCCTTGTGGCGGGCTGCCTGGCTGACAATCCACGCCGATCCGAGGGGGGCTCATGAGTTTACTGAAGCAGTTGGCGCGCAATGCGCCGCAACCCGTGGCGCTGGTGGCAACCGGCATTCGCCGTTTCATCGCGTCGGAGTCAGCCGGCGGCATCGTGCTGGCGGTAGCCGCCGTCATTGCGCTGATCGTCAGCAACTCACCACTCGGCGGCGCCTACCGAGACTTGCTTGAGATGCGCGGCGCCATCCAGATTGGCGGCGAGGCGCCGCTCTTCGACAAGACCTTGCTGCACTGGGTCAACGATCTGTGGATGGCGGTGTTCTTTTTCGTCGTCGGCCTGGAGATCAAGCGCGAGGTGTTGATCGGCGAGCTCGCCTCGTTGAAGCAAGCGATGCTGCCGGCTGCCGCAGCGCTTGGCGGCATGGTTGTGCCGGCGTTGATCTACGTTGCCTTCAACCATGCCGACCCGGTCGCGCTCCGCGGCTGGGCCATCCCAACGGCGACCGACATCGCCTTCGCGCTCGGCATCCTCATGCTGCTCGGCTCGCGCGTGCCGACGTCGTTGAAGGTGTTCCTCACGGCGGTTGCGATCATCGATGACCTTGGCGCCATCGTCGTCATCGCGGCGTTCTATACCGCCGAGCTGTCGTTGCCGATGCTGGCTGCGGCGGGTGCCGGCATGGCCGTGCTCTTCGTGCTGAACCGCATCGGCGTGGTGAAGATCGGGCCTTATGTTGTGGTGGGCCTCGTCGTGTGGGTGTTCGTCTACAAATCGGGCATTCACGCCACGCTCGCCGGCGTGGCCACCGCCATGGCGATTCCGCTGCGCGGCGCAACGCCAGGCGGTGCGCCCGAATCGCCGCTGGAGACGGCCGAGCACGCATTGCACCCGTGGGTCGCGTTCCTCGTGTTGCCGGTGTTTGCGTTCGTCAACGCCGGCGTGAACCTGCAGGGCGTGTCGCTGGGCACCTTGGTTTCAGCGCTGCCGCTCGGCATTGCGTGCGGGCTCGTCATCGGCAAGGCGATCGGCGTGTTCGGTACCTCGTGGCTGTTGATGCGATTCACTGCCGCCGAGATGCCGGCCGAGGCCAGCTTGCGCCAGTTCTTCGGCGTGTGTGTGCTCTGCGGCATCGGCTTCACGATGAGCCTTTTCATTGGCGGGCTGGCATTCGCCGGGCAAGATCCGCTGCTTGAAACCGAGGTCAAGCTGGGTGTGCTCGGCGGCTCAGTGATTGCCGGCGCATTGGGCAGCTTGTTGCTGCTCGGCCGGGCGAGGCGCTGAGCTCTCGGCGGCCTTCGCCAGCCGTTGCCAGCCGTTGCCGAGGCCGGCCTGTTCGAGGCGGCCAGCACCGCACCGCCGTCAGTGGCTCGCGTCGTGAGTCGCGTTGAGCAGCTTGTCGGTGTAGGCGATTGCAATCGCTGAGAGCAAGAAGGCGATGTGAATCGTCGTCTGCCACATGAGCACTTCGGGCTTCATGCTGGCCGCGCTGATGAAGCTTTTGAGCAAGTGAATTGAGCTGATGCCGATGATCGCGGTGCCGAGCTTGACCTTCAGCACGGAAGCGTTGACGTGGCTCAGCCATTCCGGTTCGTCTGGGTGGCCTTGGAGGTCCATTCGGCTCACGAAGGTTTCGTAGCCGCCCACGATCACCATGATCAGCAAGTTGGAAATCATCACCACATCAATCAGCGCGAGCACGGCGAGCATGATGACGGTCTCGGTCAGCTGCGGCGTCTGGCCCTCAGGAAACACATAGCCCATGCCTTGGGTCAGGGCTTTGAGTGCCGTATCACTGCCGAAAGCAGCCTCGATCAAGTGAACGAGCTCGACCCAAAAATGAAACACATAAACGCACTGCGCGAGGATCAGCCCGAGGTAGAGCGGCAGCTGCAGCCACCGGCTCATGAAGATGAAGTTCGGCAGTGGGCGCAGCTGAGGGCGAGGGCGCGAGCGGCTGGGGGTCGTGTTCATCGGGTCTGGGGTCTGGGCCATGCGGGCGGCTTTCGTGAGCAAAGGACCCGGGAAATTCTAGGGTTGACCCGAGCGCATACCGGTGCAAGATGCCGCGAGTAAGGACTTCGTAAGAGCGTATGTCTAAGGTGCGTTCAAGAAGCACAACAACCCTCGGAGACTTTGATGAGCACACCTCTAACGGTCTATTCGCCGCCCGAATCCTTTGCACAGTCGGCCCACGTGGCCGGCATGCCGGCCTACCTGGCGCTCTGCGCAGAAGCCGAAGCCGACTACGAGACCTATTGGGCGCGCCTCGCCCGCGAGTTTCTGACCTGGAAGACGCCCTTCCAACGGGTTTTGAATGAAGCCGAGGCGCCGTTCTTCAGGTGGTTTGAAGACGGTACGCTCAACGCCTCCTACAACTGCCTGGACCGCAACGTCGAAGCCGGCCTTGGCAACAAGACCGCGATCATCTTCGAGGCAGATGACGGGCTGGTCACGACCATCACCTACGCCGAGTTGCTCGCCCGCACCTGCCAGCTTGCCAATGCACTGAAGGCACGCGGCATCAAGTCGGGTGATCGCGTGGTCATCTACCTCGGCATGTCGATCGAAGGCGTGGTGGCGATGCAGGCCTGCGCGCGCATCGGTGCAACGCACTCGGTTGTCTTCGGCGGCTTTTCAGCGCAATCACTGCGCGACCGCATTCAAGACACCGGTGCCAAGCTCGTGATCACCGCTGACGAGCAGCTCCGCGGCGGCAAGCAGTTGCCGCTCAAAAACATCGTTGACGAAGCGCTCGCACTCGATGGCTGCGAGGCCGTCAAAGACGTGATCGTCTATCGCCGCACGGGCGGCCAGATCGCTTGGCAAGACGGTCGCGACCATTGGCTGCATGACGAGATGGCCGCGCAGCCCACGACTTGCGAGCCCGAGTGGGTGGGAGCCGAGCACCCGCTCTTCCTGCTCTACACCTCGGGTTCGACCGGCAAGCCCAAGGGTGTTCAGCACTCGACCGGTGGCTACCTGCTGCATGCCGCACTCACCACGAAGTGGACCTTCGACTTGAAGCCGGACGACATCTTCTGGTGCACGGCCGACATCGGCTGGGTCACGGGCCACACCTACATCACGTACGGGCCGCTCGCACTCGGCGGCACCGAGGTCGTGTTCGAAAGCATCCCGACCTTTCCCGACGCCGGCCGCTTCTGGAAGATGATCGAGCGCCACAAGGTCAGCATCTTCTACACCGCGCCAACAGCGATCCGCTCGCTGATCAAAGCGGCCGAAGGCACAGCGGCGGTTCATCCGCGCAACTACGACTTGACCAGCCTGCGCTTGCTGGGCTCGGTCGGCGAGCCGATCAACCCGGCCGCGTGGGAGTGGTATCACGAGCACATCGGCGGCGGCCGCTGCCCGATCGTTGACACCTTCTGGCAAACCGAGACCGGTGGCCACATGATCACGCCGCTGCCGGGTGCAACGCCGCTCGTCCCCGGCTCGTGCACGCTCGCCTTTCCCGGCATCATGGCCGCGATCGTGGATGAAGCGGGCCACGATGTCCCCAACGGCACGGCCGGCATCCTCGTCATCAAGAAGCCGTGGCCGAGCATGATCCGCACCATCTGGGGCGACCCGGAGCGCTTCAAGAAAAGCTACTACCCGGAAGACTTCAAAGGCAAGTACTACTTGGCCGGAGACGGTGCGATCCGCGATGCAGAGACGGGCTACTTCACCATCACCGGCCGCATCGACGATGTGCTCAATGTGAGCGGCCACCGCATGGGCACGATGGAGATCGAATCGGCGCTGGTGTCGTGCACGGAGTTGGTGGCAGAAGCCGCAGTCGTTGGCCGGCCCGATGACACGACGGGCGAGGCGATCTGCGCCTTCGTTGTGCTCAAGCGCGCGCGGCCGACTGGCGATGAAGCCAAGGCGATCGCCAAGCAATTGCGCGACTGGGTCGGCAAAGAGATCGGCCCGATCGCCAAGCCGAAGGACATCCGCTTCGGTGACAACCTGCCCAAGACCCGCTCCGGCAAGATCATGCGGCGCTTGTTGCGATCAGTGGCCAAAGGCGAGGCCATCACACAAGACACCTCGACCTTAGAGAACCCTGCCATCCTCGATCAGTTGGCGCAAGCCAACTGATCGACAGCGGCGTGCAGCCGCTGCGCCGCGCGAGCGGCGGGGCAGGATTCGGGCGCAGGCTAACTTGCGCGCAGCGCAAGTTAAGGCGCGCAGCGCCGGCCGCAGCCAAAACCCGCCCATCCTCGATCAGTTGGCGCAAGCCAACTGATCGACAGCGGCCGCAGGTCGCTGCGCCGCGCGAGCGGCGGGGCAGGGTTCGGGCGCAGGCTAACTTGCGCGCAGCGCAAGTTAAGGCGCGCAGCGCCGGCCGAAGCCAAAACCCGCCCATCCTCGATCAGTTGGCGCAAGCCAACTGATCGACAGCGGCCGCAGGTCGCTGCGCCGCGCGAGCGGCGGGCAGGGTTTGGCATCGTGCTTCCTCGCCGCTTTTCGATCGACTGCGACCGCAGCGCGACGGCCAACATGGTGGCGTGCACCAGGTCATCCAGATCCACATTGACGCGCCGGCAAAACCTGCATTCGGCCAGCCTTGCAACGGCTGCGGCGTCTGCTGCGCGAGTGCGCCGTGCCCCTTGGGTGTGTTGGTCAGCCGGCGAACTCAAGGCGCCTGCGCGGCACTGATGTGGGCAGAAGATGCTGGCCTCTATCGATGCGGCCTGATTGCGCGACCAGAGCAGCATCTGCCTGCCGCACTGCGCTGGTTTGCACCGTGGCTCGCGCGATGGGCGCGGCGCTCCATTTCCGCTGGCAGCGGCTGCGATGCCGCGCTCGAACTCGAAGCCAAGCGACCCGCTTGAACACAGGACTCTCGACATGCACGCGCTCAGCAGATGCCTCTGGCCCATCGTCCTCGTCTGCGCGGCGGTTGCAAGCATGCCGGCCGAGGCCGAACCGGCCAAGGTGGAGCGTGATGCCAACGGCAAAGTGATCGACCGTTGCCGCCAATCTGGCGCGATGGGCGCGCGGCTCGCCAACTACCGCTTGCTCGGCAAGCCGCTCGATGAGCTCATCGCCGATGTGCGCATCTCGGGCGTTGAAGAGGCGCCCACGCCGAAGGTCGAGTTGATGGCGACAGAGGTGTACGCACTGCGCCTGGAGCCGGCCGAAGCCTTCGAGCGCTATCAAAAGGCTTGCCCGTTTCGGGATTGATCCCGGCGCGCGGTGCGACTGCCGTACCGGCTTGACCGGCGCGCAATGCACCCATGGGGTGGCCGCTGTTCAGCAGCCCGGCTCGGCTCGATAAGTGCACTGAAGACTTGCAAGTCTGCAGCTGCCAGAGCCTCGGCGGGGCCTACCTACAATCGCGCCACTTCACAAAGGAACCCGGCAGATGAAATTCAACGCGTCCAGCTTCAAGGCCTATGACATCCGCGGCGTGGTCGGCAAAGACCTCGATGAGCGCTTTGCCGAGAACCTCGGCCGTGCGTTCGGCAGCGAGGCCGTGCGCCTCGGCGAACGCGCCGTCGTGGTCGGCCGCGATGGTCGGCTCTCGGGCCCGAAGCTCGTCAAAGCGCTGATCAAAGGGCTGGCTTCGACAGGGCTCGATGTCGTCGATCTGGGGGCCGTCACCACGCCGATGGTCTATTACGTGGCCGCCACCCGTGGCCGCCGCGGCTGCAAGAGCGGCATTCAAGTCACGGGCTCGCACAACCCGAAGGACTACAACGGTTTCAAGATGGTGTTGGCCGGCAAGGCGATCTACGGCGACGACATCCAGGCCCTGCACAAGCGCATGGAAAAGCGCGATTTCATCAAGGCGCCTGGCCGCTCCGCGAAGATGGACATCGTGCCCGAGTACCGCGCCCGCATCGCGCGCGATTGCGTGCTCAAGCGCCCGATGAAGATCGTGGTGGATTCGGGCAATGGCATTCCGGGCGCCTCAGCGCCAGGCATCTTGCGCGCTTTGGGTTGCGAAGTGACCGAGCTGTTCTCAGAAGTCGATGGCGACTTTCCGAACCACCATCCGGACCCCAGCAAGCCTGAGAACCTGGCTGATTTGATCCGCACCGTGCAGACGACCGACGCCGAACTCGGCCTCGCGTTCGATGGCGATGGTGACCGCCTCGGCGTCGTCACAAAAGACGGCAACATCATCTATCCCGATCGCCAGTTGATGCTCTTCGCCAAAGACATCCTGAAGCGCAACCCCGGCGGCACGATCATCTTTGACGTGAAGTGCACGCAACGCCTCGCACCGTTGATTCGCAAAGCCGGCGGCAAGCCGCTGATGTGGAAGACCGGGCACTCGCTCGTCAAGGCCAAGCTGCGCGAAACCAAGGCGCCGATCGCCGGTGAAATGAGCGGCCACATCTTCTTCTCGGAGCGCTGGTATGGCTTTGATGACGCCACCTACACGGCTGCGCGATTGCTGGAGATCTTGTCGCGCAGCAAAGACCCGAGCAAGGTGCTCAATGCCTTGCCCACGAGCTTCTCGACGCCCGAGCTGAACGTGCCTTGCGCAGAAGGCGAGCCGAAAGAAGTCGTGCAAAAGCTGCTTGAGACGGCCAAGTTTCCTGGCGCCAAAGAGATCGTCACGATCGATGGTTTGCGCGCCGACTACAAGGACGGCTTTGGTTTGATCCGCTCGTCAAACACCACGCCGGTGCTCGTGATGCGCTTCGAAGGCCACACGGCCGAAGCGCTTGAGCGCATCCAGACCGATTTCATGGCGGCCTTGCGCGCCGTCAAGCCCGACGCACAGATCGCCACGGCGGCTCATTGATTGTTCGCGGCGTCCGCGCGTGAGGGTTCTCATCGTCAAGCTCTCGTCGCTCGGCGACGTGGTCCATGCGATGCCGGTGGTGCACGACATTCAGGCCGCGCACCCGGACGCCGTGATTGACTGGATCGTCGAGCCCGGCTTTGCGCCTTTGCTGCGCCGCGTCTACGGCATGCACGATGTCATCGAGTGCGCGCTGCGGCGCTGGACCAAAGCGTGGTGGACGAAGGCGGTGCGCCTTGAATGGCGCGCCTTTCGCGCCCGCTTGACCCGCGATCACTACGACGCCGTGATCGACCTGCAAGGCTTGACCAAATCGGCCCTGATTGCGCGGCTGGCCGATGGGGTGCGCTACGGCCTGGCCAATCGCACGGAGGGCGCAAGCCATGAGCCACCGGCGCGCTGGCTGGTGGACCACGCCATCCACATCGAGCCGCACATTCATGCACTCGACCGCTCGCGCGAACTGGCTGCGCGCGCACTCGGCTACACGCCGCAGGGCTCGCCGCAGTTTGGTTTGCGCGTCGAACCAAGGGCGCGGCCAGCCGGTTGGCGGCCGACGCTCGTGTTCGTCCACGGCAGTTCACGGGCCGACAAGCTCTGGCCCGAAGCATCTTGGATCGCGCTCGGCCAGCGTGCCATTGCGGCGGGCTGGCGCATTGCGATTCCGCATGTCGGCCAAGCCGAGCGCCTGCGCGCCGAGCGCTTGCAAGCCGCGCTGCTGGTCGAGGCCAACGCGGAGACGGAAGCCCATGCCTCCGCCAACGCCGAGGTCTGGCCCGAGATGGCGCTCGATGCGCTGGTCGACCGGCTCGGCGCCAGCGACGGCGTGATCGGCGTCGACAGCGGCCTCTCGCACATCGCCACGGCGCTCTACTTGCCGCATGTGCAGATCTACAACTTCCCGACCGCCTGGCGCACCGGCCCACAGCCTGCGCACGGGCATCGGCATCAGGTGTCTGTGTCGGTATCAGCGCAGGGCGAGCCCACGCCGTCGGTCGATGCCGTTTGGCGCGCATGGTGCGGCGTGCTTGACTCCGCGCCAGCATGATCCGCCAGCGCGTCGCCCGGCGCCTTTATTCCTGGCTGCTCGCGGCGCTGCAACCGGTTTATGTGCTGCGGCTGTGGTGGCGAGGCCGAGCCGAGCCGATGTATCGGCATGCCATTGGCGAGCGGCTTGGTGACTACCGCAGCGCGCCCTCAGCCGGTTGGGTTTGGGTGCATGCGGTCTCGCTCGGCGAGACGCGTGCCGCCGCCGCGCTCATCGACGAGCTGCGCTTGCTCCGCCCAAAAATGCGCCTTCTGCTCACCCACGGCACCGCCACCGGCCGCGAAGCTGGCAGCGTGCTGATGCGGCCTGGCGACGAACAAGCCTGGCTGCCGTACGACACGCCCACAGTCGTGGCACGGTTCTTTGCGCAGTTCCAGCCGGTGCTCGGCATCCTGATGGAAACCGAGGTTTGGCCCAACCTCTTGCGCGGCGCGCGCGAGCAAGGCGTCGTCATGGTGCTGGCCAACGCGCGGCTCAGCGAGAAAAGCCGCCGCCAGGGCCAGCGGCTCGATGTGGTCATGCGGCCGGCCGCCGAGAGCCTCGCGCTGGTGCTCGCGCAAAGCGAAGATGACGCGCGCCGCATGCGCGACTCGGGTGCGCGCGAGGTGGTCGTCATCGGCAACCTGAAGTACGACATGACGCCCGAGCCCGAGTTGATCGCCCGCGGCCGGCAATGGCGCGCGGCGCTCGGCCGCGATGTGGTGCTGGCCGCGATCTTTCGCGAGGGCGAAGAGGCGATGGTGCTCGCCGAATGGCTGGCTCAATGTGTGAGCCAGCAGAGCGGTGGCGATTCAACACGGCCGTTGCTGGTGATCGTGCCGCGCCATCCGCAGCGCTTTGACGAGGTCGCCGGCTTGATCGAATCTGCCGGGCTGACGCTCGCACGCCGCAGCGCTTGGGGCGATGCACTGCCACCCGACGCGGCTGCAGCCGACGTGTGGCTCGGCGACTCAATGGGCGAGATGCCGCTCTACTACGGCCTCGCCCAAGTGGCCTTGCTCGGCGGCAGCTTTGCGCCGCTGGGTGGCCACAACCTGATCGAAGCCGCTGCCTGTGGTTGCCCAGTGGTGCTGGGCCCGCACACCTTCAACTTTGCTGAAGCGGCGCGCTTGGCGATCGATGCTGGCGCTGCCACCCGCGTGGGCGACATGGCCACTGGCGTGGCCGAGGCGCTCGGCTTGCTCGCGTCGCCGCGCCATGCTGAAGCGGCCGAGAACGCGCTCACCTTTGCCGCCGAGCACCGCGGCGCAGCGCGGCGCATGGCCGTGCGCATTGCGGCGCTGCTGCCGGCGCCGATCAGGCACGCATCAAGCGCAAGGCTTTGACGGCCTCGCTGCCGGGAAATACCGCCTGGCTCAAAGCGCGATCCGTGAGCCCGAGCTGATCACGAAAACGCGCTGTCAGCGCGCCTTTGAGCACGGCGCGCAGGTCGGTCGTCGTGCGCAGATCGCGGCCTTCGAAGCGTTGTGCTTTGGCCAGGCCCGGCCAATCGGTGACGACCCGGCCACCTTGCACCGCGCCGCCAAGCACGAAGGCCGCGCCGCCGCTGCCGTGATCGGTGCCCAGCGTGCCGTTGACGGCGACCTCGCGGCCGAACTCGGTGGCCACGACCACTGTGGTGCGCGCCCATGTGCCGCTGGCCAGCAAGTCATCGCGCAAGGCGCCCAGGCCGGCGTCGAGCTGGCCGAGCAGGCGTGAGAGCGCGCCGTTCGGGTTCGCTTGGTTGGCGTGGGTATCCCAGCCGCTCATCTCCAGCACCGCGGCTTGCGGGCCGGCGGGTTCTGCGAGAAACGCGGCGGCGCGCTTTGCCAACACGGTGAAGCCGCTCGCCCGCGTTGGCTTGGCCGAAGTGGCTTGCGTGCTGCCCGCGCTGTCGACATGCAAGGCCTTTGCGCGATCGAGTGCGGCGCTGAGTTGCGGGTCATTGGCGTAGAGGTTGGCGAGCCGCGCGACGAGGTCGGCGCCGGGTTCGGGCAGGGTGGCGGGCGCCCAGGTGTCGATCGTGGCGTGGCCGCGCAGCGTTAGAGGCACCGCGGTATCGAGCGCCAAGCCCTTGCCTTGGCGGCCGGTGCTCAATGCGCGGCCAAGCCAGCCGGTGGCCAGCTCGTGCGGGCGCGCGCTGCCGCTCTCCAGCACTTGCTGTGCATCAAAGTGCGAGCGGTCGCGGTAGGCCAAGCCCACGGCGTGAACCACCGCCAGTTCGCCGCTGCCGTAGAGGCCGTGCAGGCGGGCGAGGTTGGGGTGCAGTGCGAATGGGGCGTCGAGCGTGAGCGGGCTGCTCGTGAACTCGCCGAGCGGCCCGCGCGCGGCGGCGAAAGCGGGGTCGCCCACCGCCGGCACAGCAGACAAGCCATCGAGCCCGCCGCGCAGGATGACCATCACGAAGCGCTCTCCGCCGTCTGCCGGGGCGGCGGCTTTGAGCCGGCCAGCAGCGAAGCTCAAGCTCGCCCAGGGCGCGAGTGCGCCGGCAGCGAGCGTGGTGCCGATCCAGCGGCGGCGAATCAGATCGATGGGTTCTCGCATGCCTGGTCTTCCTTCAACGCCGTTGAAACTCGGGCGACATCAACAGCAGCGCCACGGCCTGCGCGCCATCGGCGGCGCGCGCGAGCTGAGTCGCGGTGGTGGCGCCGAGCGCGTCGCCGAAGCTTTGTTGTGCGAGCGCGCGCGCATCGATGCGTTGCCCGGCGCTGGCGGCCGTGCGGGTCGCCCATTCGACGCGCTTCCAAACCGCATCAGGCCCGAGCCAATCTTCGGCTCGGTCGCTCCAGCCGGCAGGCGAGGGCGGTGCCTGCACGCGCTGGCCAAGCGCCGTGCTGGCGTTGGCCGTGGCCTCGACTGAGAGGCCGAGCAAGCGTGCGCTCGAGACGATGAATTCCTCCGGCGTCTTCAGCTTTGCTGCTTCGGGCGCCCAGGTTTCGGGGCTTTCGATCAATGCTTGGTAGACGGCGCCGAGCTCGCCGGTGCTGCGCAAATAGGCCAGCGCGAGCCGGTCGACCAGGGCGGGCGGCGGGTCGTCGCTGCTGAAATGGCGGGCGAGCTTGGTCGCGATGAAGCGCGCCGTGGCAGGGTGGTGGGCGAGGTCGTGCAGCACTTGGCGAAGTGCGTCGTGCCCTTCGCGGTAGGTTTTGCCGAGGATGGTTTTGCTGCCTGGCTCATGCCATGCAGCGTCGAACGGCCGGCGCCAGTCCGGCATTTGTGAAGTGACACGCCAGCCGCTCAGCACGGCGGCCAGCGCGGTCACATCGGCTTGGGTGTAGCCGTATTCGGCGTTGCTGCTGGTGGCGCCCAGCGTGTGCAGCTCGAGCAACTCGCGCGCAAGGTTTTCATTGATGCCGAGGCGGGGCGCGGGCCGGTCGTCGGCGCTGCTTGGCGGGCGTTGCGCTCGGCGCTTTGCGGCGCGCGAGTTGGGTCCGGCCGATTGGTCGTTGTCCAGGTAGCGCAGCATCGCCGGGTGCGTGGTCGCAGCGAACAGCAGCTGCTCGAAGTTGCCTGCGATGTGCGGCCGGATCGCATCGCGCTCGAAGGCGCCGCAGAGGCCTTCGCAGCTGCCTTTGGCGAGCGACACCGTGAAGTGATTGGCCCAGAAGCGCGTGAGCCGCTCGGCGAACGGCCGCGCCGTGGTGATGGCGGTGAGCAGGCGAGAGCGGCCATCGGCGAGGTCGATGTCGCGGACTGCGTTGTCGCGTGGAACGGCGGCGCTTGATGCGGCAGCGCTTGCCGGTGCCGTCGCACGCGCCATGCGGCGGCGCTCGCGCAGGGCCTCGACTTCTTTGAGCGCGAAGGCGGTGTCGAGCAGGTTGTCGCCCCGCGCCGCATCGCCCGGGCCGATCTGTGCTCGAAGCCAACCCGCGGGATCGGCTTGCAATGCGGCGAGCTCGGGTTCGCCGAGGCCGAATCGGTGTGCCGCGATCGCCGCTTGGTCTGAAGTTGAAGCCATCGCGCCCTAACGTTGGCCGCGCGGGCCGGGTTGTCCGCCGTGATCTGATTTACCGAGTAATGACCGAAAGCGGGCCAGAGTAAACCCGCTCAGCAGGGCACCTCGATTCACCGGCGGCCAGCAACAACGCTGCCCTTGCGCGGCGAGCTGACGAGAGTTCGCGGGTGCCGCTGCAAAGTCCAGTCAAGAAGTTGAACATGCCCGTGGTTTGGCGGGTGGTTTCGTCGCTGTACGTGAACGCCCCCTCGCCAGGTTAGTCGTCATCAGGCGGGATTCGTGCAGTTCTGGGCGTTCGAGGCTTGCGGAACGCTGGCCAGGTCAACGTGTCGGCCCGCACTCACCGGTCTGTCGGTAAGCTGAGCTTCGGTTTGAAACAAGCGCCTTCGCGAATGCTTGATGCCGCATTTGAATTGGGGCCTAAAGTGAAATCGTGCTCGACTTGGTTTGCACTGACGGGATTAGTCGGCCGCGAGAGGCGACAGCCGCGGCAATCAAACTGACGCGGCAATTGCTGTGAAAGAAAGTCTGCTGAAGGCCGACTTGAGAAGTGAGTCTCGGCGTCATCCACTCGACCGGATGCCCGACTCGATATTTGCTGGCCTGCATTGGCTGAGCTCATCTGGCACGAGAGTGCCGAAAAACTGGGAGATTGCCATGTGGGGCCGAAATAACCGCAATACGACCAACGTTCCAACGACCCCCAGCCGGGCACCCTTGGGGCGGCGCGAGGAGACGCCCGCACAAACGCCGGCAACCGGTCAACCACCTGCGCGGCCACAGCGCTTGAATAATCAGCAAGGCCAGAATGCTCTCGGCAGGCCAGGGCAACGGCCGCCAACGGGGCGTGCGGACGCCAGTCCGGCCGATCAAACGGCTGCACCGCAACTCAACCGGCGAGCGGCCTTTGCCGCATCGGCATCACCGAGTACCGCGCTCGGGCTCCCGCGAATTGATCAAGCGACTGGCGCGGCGGTGTACAGAGAACCCGTCTTCAATGCCGCGGTGACGCGGGTTCGGCAAGGTCACACCACAGCTGCGGCCGGTGGCACCTCAAGCGGTCAAAGAGCCCAGGAGCCCGCAGTCCCGGCTCGTGATCCGAGAGCCAGTGCAGCACGCCCCCAAACTCGGCCGCTCCAGCCAGACCCGGCATACATTCAGGCCAGGACCCAGCAACTTCAGATTGGGGAAGTCGCCAAATATTCGGCTTTCGCCCAGGAGGAAATCAAAGCCGAAATTAGGCGTGGAGGAGGAGCGGTCGACAGGCTCGTAGGTCAACGATTGAACGGCGTCGTAGATGAGTTGGCGAGCAAGATCAACGGTCTTCAATTGGATGCGCAAAGCTCGCGTCAATACTCCAACGATGTCAATGATTTGAGATCCACCTTGGCGCAAGCCCGAGCGGCTTCTGATGAGCCGGACATTGCTGCTGATTCGGCAAGCCATGCCAGCGCTTCCACCCACGCGAGTGCCGCCCGTTCGAGCGCGGAGTCTTCGACTCCGACCGAGAAATTCTTCGAACTCACGAAGGACTACGCCAAAGTTGTTGACCAAGAGCTGTTGCCCCATTTGGGCGCACATCTTTCGGCGGAGAAACGAAGCGAGTTGGGCGCCGAGCTTGAAGCGCTGGGTACCGCCATCGGCCAACTCGCTCAAGACACGCAGTTGACGGAGAGCCACCGTGAGCACCTCACTCAAATTCTGAATGACGAAATCCCCGGATACAAAGCCTTGCTCGGGATCGATGCGCCGCCTTCAGAGCCCGTGCGGGCCGCTCGCGAGGAGCGCGCCGATTCGTCGCTAGCGCCATTGAACAGCGCCGCTGCGCGCCGCCCTGGCTTGGTGTCTGAGCCCAGCGCCTTTTTCGTGACGGGCGCAGTTCGCGAAAACGCGGCCAATGTGCGGCAAGACTTCAATGTGTTTGAGCACAACCTCAAAGCATTTGTTAGCGCATTCGACGTGCGACTCGATGGCGGCATAGACGACCTGTACAAACTTGGGCAGGCTTCAGAGGACTTGCTGAAGTCCGCGAGCTCGCTGCAAGGCGATGTGAATGCAACTTTCCCCGCAGGAGACGAGAAAGCCAGCAAGACCGCAACCATTGAGCTTGCCAGAGCCACGATCTCCATCAAGCAACAGGAACTTGCGGCGGCCTTGTCGAATTTGATTGATTGAGGTGCTCGCCGCGCGGCGATCGACTGACTCCACCGAGCACGCCGCAAGGCTTTGAGTCATCGCCTCGACATGTGCGAAGCCAAGAATGTGGTCCACCAGGTGCTGGTGATCCGCATCGGCGCGCACTTGACGAGGCATTCATGGCAAAGCACTTCCAACTCGCCGCGTTCTCGGCGGCTCTTGCGCTCAGCACTGCGGTGCAATCGCAAACGCTGACTGGCTGGGCTTTCATGCCCGCCGCAACCTTCAGCGACGGCCCGACCTCCGGTCAATTCGCCGCGCCCAACCCTTACGGCACGAACCTGCCGCCCTACGTGGGCCAGCAGCCCGTGCAAGGCTTCTCGGCGGTGCTCGCCGGGCCGGCGCCGAACACCTTTTCCTTTCTCGTCGACAACGGCTTCGGTGCACAAGCCAACTCGGCCGATTCGGTCTTGCGCATGTACACGTTGAAGATCGATTTTCGAACCCGGTTTGGTGGCGGTGGCACCGCGCGGCCGGCTGACAGAGTCACGGGCAAAGTTCGCCAGAGCTTTGCCGCCGATACGCGCCTCTCGTTGAATGACGCTGACCACCTGCTCGGCTTGCCGATCCAGGCCGACTACGCGACCTATTACAACGACCCGAGCAAGCCAGCGGTAGACGACGCAATCCGCAGCGGCCGATTGCTGACCGGCGCCGATCTTGATGTGGAGTCGGTGCGCATCGACCATCAAGGCAACTACTGGTTTGGCGACGAATTCGGTCCCTACCTCGTCAAGACGGATGCGCAAGGCAAAGTCTTGCGCTCTGCCATTGCGCTGCCAGGGGTCTACGCGCCCGAGAACAAGGATGTGGTGGCCGGCCGAGCCACTGCCAACCTGCCCGGCTCGGGTGGCTTCGAAGGCATGGCCATCAACAAGAGCGGCACCAAGCTCTACACCTTGCTCGAGAAGACCGTCACTGGCGACCCAGCCAAGACCCTGCGGATCAACGAATTTGATCTCGCCGCGGAGGCTTACACCGGCGTGCAGTACGCCTACGCGCTCGATGCGGCCGGCACCAACATTGGTGACATGGTGGCCGTTGACGACCAGCGCTTCATCGTCATCGAGCGCAACGGCGGCACCGCCACCAATGGGGTCGTGCCGTTCAAGAAGCTCTTCCTGATTGATCTCTCCGGCGTGGCTGCTGGCGGCACCGTCACGAAGACCGAGCTTGTCGACTTGATGAACCTGGCCGACCCCGACGATTTGAACGGCGACGGCAGCACGACCTTCACCTTGCCCTACGTCACGATCGAGAACGTGCTGGTGCTCAATGCGAGAACGCTGCTCGTTGCCAACGACAACAACTTTCCATACGGTGGTGGCCGCGCGCTGGCGTCTGACAACACTGAATTTCTGCGCATCACTTTGCCGGAAGGCCTTGGCGTTTGCCTGCGGTGTGACCGAGAGGCAAAGGCCGAACACTGAGCGGCTAGAACTGCCGCATACAGCGCGAGACTGCCCAATCACTCATCAAGTTCGCGACTACTCCGCGGTATTGCAATTCAACTCCTCGCGCTGGCCCCGAGCCAGCCACCGACCGGCGATCGCCTGATTCGCGTGGCGCGCCCCTGCTTCGCCATTCGATCTGGCATGACCCATGCCCTGCGAAAGAATGTTGGTTGGGTTGCAAAGCGCAAAGGTCTGGTCAGCAATGGGTTGCGGTTCCTACAAGTCTGCGCGGCCGAATGACTCGACAGTGAATGCCCGCACACATCCGATTACCGGCTTGGTAGCACCTGTACCGACGCAGCCGCCACGCGCCCGGGTCTTGACTCCGAAAAGTGCTGACACGCCATCCCAACTCCGCCATCCTGCGCCGCAGCGCGACACGGCGGCACGCCGAGAGTCGGCTCGGGCCAGCGGCCGCTCAAGCCCGTCTGCGCATCCGGGTGCCACGGACGACGCCACTGAATGCACGTGGCAATTCCTCTCGCATTTGACCACCACGCCGCAAGCGCGAATCCCTGACTCGGCCAGGGAGCGCATCGGTGTGGCGCTGTGGCTGAAGCCTCCTGGCGAAGCCCACATGAATGCAGAAGACAGGCGCTACGGTGCCGAATTTCATGCGGCCAGCCAGCGGATCGGCGCCGATATTGCGACCAACAGAGTGGCCACATTCAGACAGTTGTGGGGGAAGTGCCGCGAATGGCGCGTGGCGCAGTTCGATCTCGCTCAATCAGCAAATCGGCTGCGCGAGTGTGAGACTGTTGCCGGCCCATCTGAAATGCGCATCGCATTCTCCCAACTGCGCGAGGACGACTGCGAGACGCCCATCGCCGGCGTCTACAACTGCCTGCATGCGCGAATCCTGACCGCCGCTGGCGACGATCGGTACAACCGCGACGGCGAGCGCATTCGGCGCGTCGTGCAGCAGACAGTGACGCTCAACGACGAAGTGCGCCCGCTGACGGAGGTATTCGCTTACGCAAACAATCGAGGCGAAGCAACGCCGAGGCAGCGAGTTCCTTGGGCTGTGTTGCTCTACGGCGGGATGCGGCACACACGCGTTCAGCACTTGGAGTCGCTGGACAGGCGTGTCGAGACACTGTTCGCGCAAACGCTGATTCCCGCGAACACATCGCCCGCACAGCGCCTCAACCGCTTGGCCGAGATGCACTGGCTGCTCGCGCATGCGATGCCTGATTACCGAGGCAGCGCCGCCAAATCCGAACTGGCCATTCGCTCGATGGCCATGGCGCTGGACATGGAGCTGCCCCCGTTTCGCGAGCACATCGCGCCCGATCTCGAAGCATTCGTCACGCCACTCGACGAGTTCATCTCGAAGTACGCCAGCGAATTCTTTGAAACCGAAAGCACCATGCGAGAGAGGCAGACGCTACAAGTCGACGGCGACTTGAGTGCCGCGCCGCAACACGTTGCAACGTGCGACGAGACTGTCAGCGCAGCTTGAGTTCGGCTGGGCTTTCAACCGACTCCATCCGCACTTTCGCTTCGAGTGTTGCTGCTTCGCAGTCGTTGGCGCCGCGCCGGAGAAGCCGCAGAAAATTGACTTTCCTTCTTGTTTGCGCGGAGTCAACGATGGGTTGCGGTTCTTCGATGCCATTGCGGCCTAAATCACCAGGATTCGTTTCATTCGAATCTGAGCAAGAAGATGTACCCGATACCCCATGTATGCCGGGCGCGCGCAGCACACGCATGCGGCCGGAGAGTGGCCCTGAGGCACTGGCTTCGCGCAATGCCGAGGCTCGGCGCAACTCGCGGCCTCCGCGTCGGCAGCTTCAGGCGCCGATTGCTGCAAGTCGCACCGAATCTGCTTTGGCGGCGTCGGCGTTGGTATCCGCATCTGCGGCAAGGCACCGGCTGGCTCACCTGACCACTTCGCCGCAGTCTCGAATCCCGGAGGCTGCCATAGAACGAATCGGCGTGGCGATGTGGATGTCACCAAGTGGTGCCGCCAGCATGGACAGCAAAGACCGGCAGTACGGCCGGGCATTCCACGCAGAGAGCAAGCGGCTCGGCGCCGAGATCGCAACCGGCGAGGTTGCGTCGTTCGGGCAGTTGTGGGGAAGGTGTCGTCAATGGCGTGTCGCGCAATTCGACAAAGCCAAAGCATCAGACCAACTTCGCCGCATGGACAACACAGCAGGCAGCCAGCAAAGCTCGGCTGAAACCCGCTCCCTCTTTGCGAGCCCACGTTTGCCCGATGAGGCCTTCAACTGCACGCCGATCCTCGGTGTTTACGTGCAATTGCATTCGCAAATCATGGCCGCAGACGGTGAGATCTCCTACGGCGATAAAGGGCAGCAAACCCGATTGGTGCAGCAAACCGCGGAACTGAACGGCAAAATCATCCCGTTGACAACCTTGGCGGCCTTCAACAATGAGAAGGGCGAAAGGTATGCGGTGCAAACCTCGGTTGTGCCGCAAACAAAGGTCTTCGGCTTGATGGGCCACACGCTCAGCCACCATCTGCCAGCGCTGAAGAACCGACTTGAGCAGCTCTTTGCACAAGCCTTGTCGCCCTCAACGACTGGGCATGCGGAGCGCCTTGGCATGTTGGCCGAAATGCACTGGCTGCTGGCGCATGCGATGCTCGATCACCGTGGCAGCGCGGCAAAGTCCGAGTTGTCGATCCGCTCCATCGCAATGGCGATGGACATGGAGCTCCCACCGTTTCGCGAACACGTTGCACCCGATCTCATCGCCTTCGTCACAACGCTTGACGAATTCAAATCTCGATACGAATCGGAATACTTGGAATCGACGCAGTCGATGGCGGATTGGCAGGCATTGCCTCAAGCCGAGCCGAATCTCAGTTAGGTTTTGATTGCCGGGCCGAGCGCGGCCACGAGATCAAAACAGCCCGGCCTTTTCTGCAGCATCAAGCACCGCTTTTGAGAGCGCACTGAACTGCATGTTCAGATCTGCCGATGGCGGCGCGGCTGCGCTGGCGGTCCAGACGAGTCGCCCGCTTGCCACATCCGTGACGCGGCCATTCGCGGCAAATCCCGTGTCGATGCGGCCGCCACCGACTGGCGCGGAAACGCCCACGCCAACCGCGCTGTTGCGGCCAAATCCCAAGCCGCCAAAGCCAATCGAAAAGCCCGAGCTGTTGTCGACGCTTGCCGGCGTCAGCGTCACGACCAGCAATGCGCTGGCGCCTGCGCCACGGGCGCTGGGAATGAGCTGACCGTCAATTGAGCGATCGGCAGTCAAGGGCGTGTCAGCGGACGCAAAAACGGGTGTTGCACCGCGAGCGACGACTTCGGCCGCGAGCTGATCTTGGCAAATCTGGCGGATCGCGACATCAGCGGCCTCACACGCCACCAATACCTTGGCGCTGCGCATCAGCCGAGATTGAGTGCCGAGCGCTGGATCAATCCACTGCGCGTTGAGCTGCGGGGCCGAACCGCACGCCGCCATGACGATGGCGAGTGAGGCGCTGGCAATGCTCCGAACTGAGAAAGATGACATTGAGCTCGCCCCGCGGTTGATCGGTGCTCGATGCTGTGCTGACTCTGCGACGTGGCGCGTAGGACGAGGGGTGAATCGCCGGTCAGACGATCGTTGTTCGTGCTGACTCAGCCGCCCGAGCAGCGCCTTGGCGACGCTGTTCGCCCACGGCTTTCAGCGAGCGAGCAGGCTGCTGATTGCCGCCAAATCTGCTGCGGTCAGTGTGCCGGCAGCTTGGCGCAGCAGCAGGTTGCCGACGAGCACGTCATACCGCGCTTTGGCCAGATCGCGCTGGGTCGTGAAAAGCTGAGTCTGGGCGTTGAGCACATCGAGGTTCACGCGCACGCCGACCCTGTAGCCCAGCTGCGTGGCCTCCAGCGCCAACTGGCTCGACGACTCCGCAGCCTCCAGCGCCTTCACCTGCGCGGCGAGCGACAGCACGCTGTAGTAGACCTGCCGCGTCGACTGCGTGACGCCGCGGCGCGCGGCTTCAAGGTCGTTGCGCGATTTGTCTTCGAGGACCAGCGTTTCCTTGATTCGGTTCTGGGTCGAGAAGCCGGCGAAGATGGGGTAGGTCAACTGCACGCCGATGCTGCCCGTCGTGTTCGTGCCGACGATGCCCTGCGTGTTGCCGTGGCCCGTGCTGAACGAGGCAACCGCGTCGACCGTTGGCAGATTGCCTGCGCGCGCTTTGTCGGTTTCGAATTTGGCAATGTCTAGCGCAACCTCGGCCTGGCGCACGCTCGGGTGGCCGGTGTTGGCGCGCGTGGCCCATTCTTCAACCGTGTACGGCACCGCAGGCAACACGACCGGCACGGCCAGCTGCTTCGGGCTCACGTTGGCGCGGCCGACCAGTTGGTCGAGCGCGATGCGCTTGGTCAGCAGGTCGTTGTCAGCGGCGATTTCTTGTGCGGTCGCGAGGTCGAAGCGGGCTTGCGCTTCGCGCGTGTCGGTGATGGTTGCCGTGCCGACTTCGAAGTTGCGCTTGGCCGACGCGAGCTGTTCGGCGATGGCGGCCTTGTTGGTGCGCGTGGTGGCCAACGTGTCTTGTGCGCCGAGCACGTTGAAGTAGGCCTGCGTGATGCGCACGATCAGGTCTTGCTCGGCCAGCTCAAGTGCGGCGGCAGAAGAGTCGAGGCTGCGTTGCGCTTGCGCGATGCTGGCGGAGTTGGCCGGGTTGAAAAGTGGCTGCGTGGCGTTGATGCCAACGGAGGTCGCGTAGCCGCCGTAGTTCGCGCCGAATGGTGGGTTGGTTTGCTGCCGCGCCAGCGCTGCAGTGAGGCCGACGCTCGGGCGCATCAACGCATCGACCTGTGCCGCGCGGTAAGCGGCCGATTCGGCTTGGGCGCGGGCTGCAAGGTAGGTGGCGTCGTAGCCGCGCGAGGCGTCGTAGAGGTCTTGCAAGCTCTGGGCTTGCGCGCAGGGAATGAACGCGGCGCCAAGCGCGATGGCAAGCGCGGTGGCCGGCAGCGTGCGACCGAACAGGTGGCCCAGCAATGCGAGAGAGCGTGACGGAAGGCGATGGCTCGCAACGGGCATGGTGGGTCCTTGGAAAGGGTCGCAGGAAAAGGCGGCGCAGCAGCGGTTCAACTCAATAACGCGGCACAGCGGGATCAACCTCGATCGACCACGCATCAATCCCGCCGGCGAGGTTATAGCCGGCAGTAAAGCCGAGGCGAGTCAGGTAATCGACGACTTGCGCGCTGCGCACCCCGTGATGACAAATGCAGACGACCGGCCGCGTGGCGTCAAGCTCAGCCGCGCGCGTCGTGATCTCACCCATCGGGATGTGCAGGCTCTCAACACCCTCGATGCGGATCGCCGCAATCGCAACCTCCCACGGCTCACGCACGTCAAGCAAAAGCGGCGCGGGCACGCTCTGCCACTGCATCAACTCGCGCCCGGTGAGCTCACGCATCGGTGGTGCGGCGCGTCAAAAGTGAAAGCGTGTGGGTTCTTTGAACCCAATCAGACGCTGTGCGACCGTGTCGAACAGCACCGTGGTCTCGAACCCGTGTTCTGCGCCACGGCGGATCAGCGTGGCGCGCATCACCGGTTCTTGGCCGACGACGGCAACCAACCGGCCGCCCACTTTCAACTGCGCGAGCAGGCTTTGCGGGATCTCGGCCACTGAGCCCGAGAGCACGATGACATCGAACGGTCCTTCGCTCGGCAAGCCCTCTGCGCCATCGGCTTCAAGCACGACGGCGTTGACGATGCCGGCCCGGCGCAGATTCAGGATGGCCAGCTTCGCGAGTTCGGGGCGAATCTCGAGCGTGGTCACCTGCTGCGCCTTATGCGCGAGCAAGGCGGCCATGTGGCCCGAGCCGGCGCCAATCTCAAGCACGCGCTCGTGCTTGCGCACCGCGAGTTCTTGCAACAGACGCGCCTCGACCTTGGGCGTCAGCATGCATTGGCCGCCGGGCAGCGGCACTTCGGTGTCGACGAAAGCGAGTGCCTTGTAGGCCGCGGGAACGAAGTCCTCGCGCTTGACGACGGCGAGCAGTTCCAGCACGCCGCTGTCGAGCACGTCCCAGGGGCGGATCTGCTGCTCGATCATGTTGAAGCGGGCGAGTTCGATGTTCATGGAGATGGTCCTGGGAGTGTGTCGCGCGGAGCGGGGGATTTTATTGGCGCGCGTCGGTCAGCAAGGTGGTGGCCGGCGCAAGCGGCGCGCGCTTGCTGAATCGGCACCGTGCCCAGTTCGCCAAGTCGTCGAGATAGCAGTAGATCACCGGCACCACCACCAAGGTCAGCAGTGATGACGTGATCACCCCGCCGATCACCGCTTGGCCCATTGGCGCACGCTGCTCCGAGCCTTCGGAGAGCGCGAAGGCCAGCGGCACCATGCCGAAGATCATGGCGAGTGTTGTCATCAAAATCGGCCGCAGCCGCACCTTGGCGGCGTGGAGCAGGGCGGCGTTGCGGTCCATCGGTGGCTCGCCGTGATCGCCGGTGCGCGAGCGGATCGCGAAGTCGACCAAGAGGATCGCGTTCTTCGTGACCAGGCCCATCAACATCACGATGCCGATGATGCTGAACATGTTGAGCGTCGAGCCAAATCCGAGCAGCGCAAGCACCACGCCAATCAGGGTGAGCGGCAGCGCGCTCATCAGTGCGAGGGGCTGCAAAAAGCTCTTGAACTGGCTCGCGAGAATCATGTAGATGAAGACGATCGCCAGCGCCAGCGCGCCCACGGCGTACTGGAACGATTCGGTCATGTTCTTCGTCGAGCCGCCAAAGGTGTAGCGGTAGCCGGGTGGCCAGCTGATTTCGTCGAGCGCTTTGCGAATGTCGGCCGAGACGTCGCCCGAGCTGCGGCCGAAGGCGTTGGCATCGAAGTTGATCTCGCGGTTCAAATCGCGCCGGTTGATCTGGTTCGGGCCGGTCGAGGCGCTGATGTCGGCAATTTGACCCAGCCGCACCGAGCGCGCCGAGCCGTCGCTCGCGGCAGTGAGGTTGATCGGCATGCGTTGCAAGTCGGCGATCGAGACGCGGCTCTCGGGTGCCACGCGAACGTTGACGTCGTAGTTCTCACCATCCGGCGCGCGCCAATTGCCAACCGTTGTGCCGGCGACCATCGTGCGCAAGCTGGTCGACAGCATGTTGACGTTGAGGCCCACATCAGACGCTGCATCGCGCCGCACCTCGATCGCCACGGTCGGCTTGTCGGGCTTCAAGGTGCTGTCGAGGTCGACGAGGCCGGGCGTGGCCGCGAGCTTGGGTGTGATGAGGCGGGAGAGCCGTTCGAGCTCGGCGAGGTCAGGCCCTTGCACTGAGAACTGCAGGCTCTTGCCGCCGCCGATGTCCGTTGGCCCGATGTTGGTGATGGTGATGCCCGGAATGCGCGAGAGCCGTGCACGCAGCGGCACCGTCATGGCGTCGACGCTGCGCTTGCGGTCTTTGCGGTCGACCAGCCGCACATAGACCGCGCCGTAGATCTTGCCGGCGGCTTGGCCGCTGTTGATCGTCGTCACCGTGTAGCGGACTTCAGGCATCTCGCGCAAAGCCGCGTCGATTTGCTTGGCGCGCGCTTCGGTGAGTTCGAGCGACGAGCCAACCGGCGTGTAGAAGTTCAGCAGCGTCTCGGAGAAATCAGCCTTCGGCACGAACTCGGCGCCGAGCACCGGCACGAGTAGAAAGCTGGATACGAACGTGGCCAGCGCCAAGGCCAGGGTCGCGAGCTTGTGTTTGAGCGACCAGCCGAGGATGCGCTGGTAGCCGCGCGAGAGCCACTCGGTGAACTCGTCGAACGCGGCCGTGACGCGGCCTATCGATTTGTCATAGAGCGTGACCGGCGCGCCTTGGTGCACGCCGTGTGCCTGAGGATCGTTCCAGACGCTGGAGAGCATCGGGTCGAGCGTGAAACTGACGAACATCGAGATCAGCACCGCGGCCACGATCGTCAAGCCGAACTCGTGGAAGAACTTGCCGACGATGCCGCCCATGAAGCCAATCGGCAGGAACACGGCCACGATCGAGAGCGTGGTCGCAAGCACTGCCAGGCCAATCTCCTGTGTGCCGTCGAGCGCGGCCTGGTGGGCCGATTTGCCCATCCGCACATGGCGCACGATGTTCTCGCGCACGACGATCGCATCATCGATCAACAGTCCCACGCACAAGCTCAGCGCCATCATCGTGAGGCTGTTGATCGTGAAGCCGAAGAGGTACATGAACAAGAACGTGCCGATCAACGCGATCGGCAAGGTCAGGCCGGTGATGACCGTGGAGCGCCACGAGTTCAGGAAGAGAAAAACGATCAGGATCGTGAGCGCTGCGCCTTCGATCAAGGTGCGTTTGACGTTGGCGACCGAGACCCGAATCGCACGCGAGTTGTCGCGGTTGACCTCCAGCTTGACGCCCGGCGGCGTGAGTTTGGCGCTGGTGCTGAGCGCATCAAAGAGCCCATCGACCACGGCAATCGTGTTCTCGCCCTGAGACTTCTGTACCGAGAGCAGCACCGTGCGCTGGCCGTTGTAGAGCGCTAGGCTTTCGATCTCTTGCGGGCCATCGGCCACCTCGGCCACCTGCCAGAGCTTGATGGCGTTGCCGCCACGCCGCGCGACGACGATGTCTCGGAAGTCTTCTGGCCGCTTCAGCCGTGCGTTGATCTGCACCACGCGCTCTTGCTCGCGCGAGCGGATCGAGCCGAGCGGCAGCTCTTGGTTCTCGCTCTGCACGGCGGCCACGATTTGGTCGACGCTGATGCCGAGCGCATCGAGCGCGGCCGGCTTCACGTAGAGATTGATCTCGCGCTCCACGCCGCCGATCACGCTCACCGAGCCCACGCCGCGCACGTTCTCCAGGCGCTTTTGCAGCACTTGCGTGGCCCAGGTCGTGAGCTCTTGCGGCGACTTCTTTCCGTCAGTGGAAAGCACCGCGACGTTGAAGATCGGCACGCTTTGCGGATCGAAACGCGAGATGCGCGGCTCCTTGACTTCGTCGCGCAGCAGTGGGCGGATCAGGCTGACCTTCTCGCGCACGTCGTCGGCGGCCTTGCGCCCGTCGACATCAAGGTTGAACTCGATGATGACGACCGAGGTGCCTTCATACGAGCGCGAGTAGAGCGCGCTGATGCCGGCCACGGTGTTGACCGCCTCTTCCACCTTCTTCGTGACCTCGCTCTCGACAATCTCGGGCGAGGCGCCGGGGTAGTCCATCGAGACCACGACGGTCGGGAAATCAATGTTCGGGAATTGATCGACCGAGAGGCGCTGGTAGCTGAAAACGCCGAGCACGACGAAGGCCAGCATGACCATCGTGGCCATCACCGGGTTGCCAATCGAAATGCGGGTGAACCACATGGCTTGCTGCTCGCTTTGTTCTGTCGTTATTGCTGCGGTGGCCGCTGCGATGGCGGTAATGTTTGCCGCTGCGTGGGTCGCTTACTGCGGTGCGCTTGCGAGCTTGACCAGCGTGCCGTCGCGCACGGCGCCAGTCGTGCCGCGCAGCACCGTCGCGCCGGCCTCCAGGCCTGCGCTGATCTCGACTGCGCTCTCCAGTTGCCCGTCGATGAGCGCCTGACCGCGCGCGCCCAGCGTGACGCTGCGCAGCACCGCCTTGTCAGCCTCAATCGCAAGCACATAAGGCCGCGCCTGATCGACGCGCACGGCGGAGAGCGGCAGCGCGAGCGCCCTTTGCTGCTGCAGGTTGATGGTGCCGGTCGCAAAGAGGCCTTGTCGCAGCCCGGGCTGTGCTTGCAACGCGAGGTAGACCATCACCGCGCGCGTGCCGGCCTGTGTGCTCGGGTTGATGCGCGCCACGGTGGCCACCGTGCCGGGCGCGAGCCCATCGACCGCAAGCCGCGCACTTTGGCCCACACGCACCGATCCGACGTCCTCCGGTGCAACGGCGGCCTCGAGTTCGATGCGCGTCAAATCGACGATCTCGATCAGCTTGGCTTCGATGCCCACGCGCTCGCCCGGCTGCGCCAGCCGCTGCGAAACGACGCCAGTGATCGGGGCGATCAGCACGGCGTCAGTGCGTGATTTGCGTGCCAGGTCGGCCGCTGTAGCGGCGGCGGCCCAGGTTGCTCGCGCTGCGGCCTCGTTGGAGATCGTCGTCTCCAGGCCGGTGGCGGAGATGAAGCCCTGCGAGACGAGCGCGCGGTTGTTGTCGAGCGCGCGCACAGCGATGTCGAGCTGCGCTTTGGCGGAGGCGGCAGTTTGCTCGGCTTGGCGCAGGCGCAGATCGAATTCGCTGGTGTCGAGCTGGCCGATCACTTGCCCGGCCTTCACCGCATCGCCCTCGCGCACCGAGAGCGATTTGACTTCCGCCGCAATCCGCGCTTTCACCACGGCGGTGTTCACGGCCTTTAAGCCGCCAGACACCGCGAGTGTTCGCGTGAGCTCAACCTTCTGCAAAGTCAACAGGTCGGCGCGGCTCAGCTCAAGCGCGGCCGGGCCCGATGGCACAGCGGCCTGCGCAGCCGCAGCGCGCCGTTGCCCGATCTTCTGTGCTGCAAGCGCACCGACCATGGCCAAGGCGAGCACCGCCAGCCCCAATTTCAACCAGCGTTTCATCGGTGAGCTGCTTTCTTGGCGGGTACTTCGAGCCCGTGCAACACCATGTCGATTTGGGCGTTGATCACGGCGTGAGCGTCGATCTCGGTCATCGTTGAGCAGGCACCGAGTGAGTGCTTGTTGAGGGTCAAGAAGATCAGCGGGCCAGTCAGTGCGAGCATCACGTCGTGCACGAGGATCGGGCGGAACTCGCCGCGGTCGATGCCGCGCTGCAAGAGTTGCTCAAGCATGTGGTTCGACGGCTTGACGACTTCATCGACATAAAACTGCGCAATCTCTGGGAAGTTGCGAACCTCGGAATGCATCAGCTTGATGATGCCCGAGGCCGGCGTCTCGCCGATTGCCTCCCACCACATGCGCATCACGAGTGCGAGCAGCTCGGACGTCGTGCCCGTGAAGTGGCCAATGACATCCATGCCCTCGGCGATCCGGTTCACCACGTAGTGGCGAATCACCTCTTTCAGCAACTCCTGCTTGCTCGGGAAATAGAGGTAGAGCGTGCCCTTGGAGACGCCGGCGAGAGCCGCAACCTCCTCCGTCCGCGTGGCCGCGAATCCCTTGGCGACGAAGAGCTCAAGTGCCGCATCGAGCAACTCCTGCGGACGAGCCTCTTTGCGGCGCTGTCGCGGTGAGCCAGTCGCGGCGGATGATGGAGAAGTGGCGGCGTCTGATTTCATACTGACTGATCGGTCAGTAATGTAGCGATGGGGCGGAGTGGGGTCAACTCGACGATCGTCGGTGAATACGCGAGCGTGGCGGCAGCGCGGTGAGCAGGCACAAGGCGCGTCTGCTTGCCCCTGCGCCGCGGCGCTGCAAGACATTTGGATACGATCGCCCGATGAACGCAGACCCACAAGAACTGGCCAAATTCAGCGAGCTCGCCCATCGTTGGTGGGACACAGAAAGCGAATTCCGCCCACTCCACCAGATCAATCCATTGCGGCTCGATTGGATTGACGGCATGGCCCGCCTGCAAGGCAAACGCGCACTCGACATTGGCTGCGGCGGCGGCATTCTTTCGGATGCGATGGCGCGGCGCGGCGCGAATGTGCTGGGCATCGATCTGGCCAGCAAGGCGCTCAAAGTGGCGCAGCTTCACGCGCTCGAAGCCGGGACGCAAGGCGTTGAGTACCGAGAGGTTTCGGCCGAATCGTTGGCCGAAGCGATGCCGGCTGCATTCGACGTCGTCACCTGCATGGAGATGCTCGAACACGTGCCCGACCCGGCTTCAATCGTTCGGGCGTGCTCAACCCTCGTGCGCCCCGGCGGCTGGGTCTTTTTCTCGACGCTCAACCGCAACCTCAAGTCCTTTGCGTTTGCGATCGTCGGTGCAGAGCACGTGCTTCGGCTGTTGCCCAAAGGCACGCACGAGTACGCGAAGTTCATTCGTCCGAGCGAGCTTGCCAAAGCTGCGCGCGATGCACGGCTCGACTTGGTCGCCACTCGCGGCATGGAATACAACCCGTTCACGCGCCGATACCGCTTGTCGGCTGACACGAGCGTCAACTACCTTTTTGCATGCCGCAAGCTCACGTGAGCACCATGCCGACGCGCGCGGTGCTGTTTGATCTCGACGGCACGCTGATCGACAGTGCGCCCGATCTCGCAGGCGCGGCCAACGACATGCGCGCCGCCCGCGGCTTGCCGCCACTGCCCTACGAAGCATTGCGCCCGATGGTGGGCTCGGGCGCGCGCGGCATGGTCGGGCGGGCGTTTGATATCGGCCCGCAAGACGATGCTTTCACGCTGCTGCGCGACGAATTCTTGACGCGCTACGAAGCCCGCATGACCCGCGACACTTGTCTCTTCGCGGGCATCGCCAGCATGCTCGCTCGTCTGCAAGATTCGGCCTTGCCTTGGGGCATCGTCACCAACAAGGCGACCCGATTTGCGGCACCGCTGGCGCAAGCACTTGACCTCGCGAGAGGCGCTGCTGTGCTGGTCTGCGGTGACACCACGCCGCATTCCAAGCCGCATCCCGCGCCGTTGCTCGCGGCTGCGCAGCGCATCGGCATCGCTGCCGGGCAATGCATTTATGTGGGCGATGACTTGCGCGATGTGCAGGCCGGGCAGGCCGCCGGCATGCGAACGGTGGCGGTCAGTTGGGGCTACCTCGGCGTGGGCATGCCGATCGAGGCTTGGGGCGCTGACCACATCGTCGCTTCGACCGACGAGCTCTTGAACTTGCTTCATTTGGCCTAAACTCCGCACCTCTGGGGCTGACCTGGCTTCGACGAAGGTACGGAGTTGGAACAGGGCATGCCGAGCACCAGTTCGCTCGTAAAACCACTGGAAACAAAGTAACTGCGAACGATCAAACGTACGCCCTCGCCGCTTAAAACCGGTGAGCCTCGCAACAGTTGGCCGATGGGCTGGGTCTGAAGGGTTAAACCGGAAGGCTGCGAGGTCATACACATTGGCTCGCTTCGAGATGGGTCACTCATCACGAAGTTAAATCAAGTGACTCGGCGTGGGGATAGCGTGCTGCTGCGCGATCCACGGGCCTAAATCCAAATCAGTCAGCTAAGCACGTAGATCTGTCCGGCAATGGCTTTCGGACGGGGGTTCGATTCCCCCCAGCTCCACCAGATGACGATGATTTAAAGACGCCAGCCAACGTCTCGTAAGAACAAAGAGCCCCCGAAGTCATTCATCGACTTTGGGGGCTTTTTTTCTTTTCTCTCCGATATGCCACGCATTGACCTGGCCACTCGAATCTTGGCCTCTGCCTGCGCCAATGCGCATCGGGCTCGCAGGCTCAACGCCTGATTCGGGCGTGCATCTTGGCGGGGCCGCGCGGGCCTTAGGATCGGGCTCGTCGCGAGCTTCAGGTGCACGAAATCATGACCACTTCGATCCCGGGCCATGGCGCTGCCGCTGATCGAGCGCTGCCGTCGGTCCATGCCGAACCAAGCCCAGCGTCTCAGGCCGCCGGTCAGCTGCATCAGCGGGCGAGGGCGCATTCGGTCGATGGCGCCAGCCGTCACATGCGTGATGCAGAGCGGTTGAGTGGCCGCCCGCCAGCGCGGCCGAGAGGGCGGTCGGTTGACGGCATGGGCGCACCGATGCAAGTGACCCGGTCAGCACGGCCGGCGCCGCCGCCGCTGCCCTCCGATCTGTGGGCTGAAGTGGCCAGCTTCACCGATCATTCCGGGATGGTGGCGCTGCGATTGGTCAATCGCGCGGCCAACGAGGGCGCGACGGCCGCGATTCGAAACTTGGTGGTGACGAGCCAAGAAGAATTGAATGCGGCGCTGACGAGGTTCGAAGTCGGCGGCGTATGGCGTGTGACGGCTCACGGCTTTGACATCGGCATGCCCGAGCTGCAGCGCTTGGCCGCCAGCCCAACGCTCACCACGCTCGATCTGAGAAGAAACAACATTGGCGATGAGGGTGCGCAGCTGCTCGCAGGCAGCACCTCACTGACCACGCTCTATCTCAGCAGCAACAACATCGGGCCTGAAGGCGCTCGAGCGCTGGCGGCCAACAAAACCATCACCTCGCTGGTGCTTGAACTTGACAGCATCGGCGACGAGGGCGCGCAGGCGCTCGCCGGCAGCACCTCGATTGCGACGCTCAACTTGCGCAACAACCGCATCGGCGATGCCGGTGCAGCCGCACTGGCGGCCAGCAGGTCGATCACCGCGCTCAATCTGCGCAGCAATCACATCGGCGAAGCGGGCGCCCGCGCGCTGGCTGCCAACAACACGATCACCTCGCTCAACTTGCACGGCAATCGCATCGGCGATGGTGGCGCGCGTGCGCTGGCCGCCAATGCATCGCTTGCGGCGCTCAACCTGCGCAGCAACGGCATCAGTGCCGTTGGTGCGCGCGCGTTGGCGGCCAGCCCGTCAATTGCCACGCTTGTGCTCGACTCCAACCACGTCGGCGCCGATGGCGCGAGAGCGCTGGCCGCCAGCACCATCCTCACCTCGCTCAGCTTGCGCAGCAACGGCATTGGTAACGCGGGTGCCGTGGCGCTGCTCGATGGCCGCTCGATCACCGCGCTCAATCTGCGCAGCAACGCCATCGGCGATGTGGGCGCGCGCGCATTGTCGATCAGCGACTCGATCACCGCGCTGAACCTGCGTGGCAATCAGATCGGCGATGGCGGTGCGCGAGAACTGGCTGCGAGCCCGTCGATCACTATGCTGAACCTGGTCGGCAACCCGATCGGCGCTGGCGGCCTCGGCGCGCTGGAAGCCGCGCGCGGGCGGTTCGCGTCCCTGCAGCTCTGAGAGCTCTCCGAACGTTGAGAGCTCCCCGAACGTTGAGAGCTCTCGCAGCGCACAGCGCACCGAGTCGATCAGGCAGGTGCGCCTTCAACAGCGCCCGCTTCTTCGCTCGCTGGCGCCTGTTGAAGCTGTTGCGCCAGGGCGTACCAGTCAACTCGTCTCGTTGCCACCATCACCGCGGCAATCACGGCGAACAGCAGTATCGAGCCCAGCACGAGCGCGGTTTGTTCGAGTTGAAGCAGCGCAAAGAGTGCGCCGTAGAGCCCCGCGATGGTGGCGCCGAATGCCAGGCCATGCCGCACTCCTCGAAGCAAGTGGCAGCCATAGAACGTGAGCAGTGCGGTGCACGCCGCGCTCGCGCAGAAGTAGGCGATGCCGAAGCTGACATGCTCACCAAGGCTCAGCAGCAGCAGGAAGAACACAGTCAGCGCGCAGCCGACGAGCAGGTACTGAACCGGGTGCACGCGCAATTGCCGCATCACCTCGACCAAGGCCACGCAGACGAAGGTCAGCACCACAAACAGCAAGCCGTACTTGATCGCGCGCTCACTCAGCACTTGGCTGTTGACCGGATCGATGAAGAGCACGCCGAAGGTGTCAACGCAAGGCGACTTTGCATTCGCAGCAGCCGAAGCTTGCTGGACAGCGCCTGAGTCATTGAGCTCGCAGATGCCGCCACCGCTGCGCACAGCCTGTTGTGCTGTGGTGGCGAGTGCGCTGACTTGCCATTGCGCCTCGAACCCTTTGGCCGAGACCTCTCGCGAGATCGGCAAGAAATGCCCGGCAAAAGATGGATGCGCCCAATCCGACTCGGCCTGCACCGTGGACTCATCGCCAACCGGTGCCCAGGCCAGGCTGCCCGTTCCGGCCAATGCGAGGGTGATCTCCACATGCATCGGCGCATCGGGCGATTCGCGGTCTTGAACCACGGCATGCAGGCCGTGTGCGCTGGCGGGCATGCCGCTGCCCGGCATCACCGCCATGCTCTTTCCGTCAACGAGGATGACGGCCGAACGCACGCCGCGCGCATCACCGAGCGCCACCGCCACCGTGGCGGCTTCACACCGAATTTGCGCCTTTGACCGATCGCCATTGCTGGCGACAACCGGCAGCGCGGTGGTTGACCAATCGGCAGTGAGCGTTGACCGGCTCAGGTAGCCATTGACCTTGAACACACCGCGGTATCGAGGCTCTACCGTGGCGCGCGTGCGCACCTGGAGCTTCCTCGGCCAAAGCAGTTGCGTGAAGTCACGGTGCTCGTCGACTTGCTTTGCCGCCTTGCCTTCGCCATCGATCCGGCTCCAGCTCTCCGTGCATTGCCGCCGCAAGAGCGGCCCCAACAAAGTCTGCGAGGCCGCCAGGCTATCGGCCACGCTTTGTTGCGCTTCCATCTGGCGGCGCTGGCGTTCGACGCTGACGCCATCGACAGCGCCAAGCGCCATGGCCAACGTGGCAACAACAGCGGCGAGTGCCATCAGCTTGCCGATCAACGGGTACTTCATTCATTGCTCCAAGGTGTCGAGGGCGGCAGTCTCGACAACCTGGGTGAGCAGACCATGAAGTGCGTGAAGCGAATGTGAAGTTCGCGACGTGAAGTCGACGAAGCGAATTGCGCCCACTGACCCGCAGCGTCGGCGCGCCGCCTCAGTCGGCCGGCGCGGCGTTCAAGACGAGCGCCACGCGCAGCCCGGGATCGACGTTGGCGATCTCCAGGCGCCCGCCGTGCAAGGCCATGATCTCTCGCACGATCGCCAAGCCCAGGCCGGAGCCGCGGCGCGCGGCGCGGCCATCGGCTGCAGGGCGAGCGGTGGAGAAGAAGCGTTGGCCGAGGCGGTCCATGGCGTAGTCGGGCACGCCCGGGCCACGGTCGCGCAACGACAGGCTGACCTTGGTGACGCGAGCTTCGGTCTTCAACTCGATGCTCAACGCGATCGTGCTGCCGTGCGGTGCGAAGTCAATCGCGTTTTCGATCAGGTTGCTGATCGCGAGCTGCAACAGCTCGGCCTCGCCGTGGATGGGCGCAGGCTCGCGGCACAACCACTCGAATGCCAGTCCGCGCTGGCCGGCGCGGCCGAGCGCGTGGCGGATGACGGCATCAGCGCAATCGCGGAGGTCAAGCGCGGTTGCGTGGTCGAGCGAGCGGCGCTGTTCGAGCTTCGAGAGCTCGAGCAGGCGGTCGACGAGCACACGCTGGCGTTCCACTTGATCTTGAATTTGCCGCGCGAAGGCTTGCCGATCGTCAGCGGGCAAATCGTCTTGCAGCAATTCAGCAGCGCCTGCGATGGCTGACATCGGGCTCTTCAGCTCGTGCGTGAGCGCCCGCACCGTTTGCTCCAAGTGCTCGCGCCCTTCGACGCGGTCGCGCATTGCGCCCATCGCCACGGCCAGCTCGCCCAGTTCGCCGCTGAGGCTCGGGGGCGCGCGGCGTTCGCCGAACTGAATTTCTTGCGCGTAGTGGCGCAGCCGCCGAACCGACCAAACGATCCAGCCGGTGATCACCAAGCCAACGAGCAACGACAGGCCGAGCAACCATGCACCCTGCAGCAAGATGCGCCGCTCCGCGCGCGCCACAAACGGGCCCACGGTGCTGACGGCTTTGGCCACCGTCAGCGCGCCGATCACGCGGCCGCGGTCGATCACAGGCGCGGCCACATAGAGCACGGAGCTTTGGTCGTCGGCTTGCACTTCACGCGTGGCGCGTGCGCCGTAGCGGCCGGTCAGCGTCAAGGCCACATCGCGCCAGCGTGAGTAGTCTTGGCCGACGGCGCTCGCGCCATGGGGCGATCCGGAATCGAAGACAACGCGGCCGGCTGCATCGGTGACATAGACGCGGTAGTCGAGCGATTTCTTCGACAAATCCCAGATCTTCACGTCGATCGGCCGCGCGGCGTATTGGCGCACGCTGGTCGCAAAGGGCGTGTCTGCGAGCGTGCCGTTGGCGGGCATGCGGGCGAGGTCGTCGTGGGCGAGCTCGGCCAGGATGTTGGCGGTGTCGACCAACATGTCTTCCATCACCTCACGCACGCTTGGGCGAACTTCCAGAACAAAGACGCGCAGGACGAAAAATGCCGCCAGCCCAACGATCAGAAAGAAGCCCAGCAACAGGCGCAGCCCGAGCTTCATGGTGTGGTGATCAGCGCGGCAAATCGACCGAGTAGCCCATGCCGCGGTGCGTGACGATCAACTCATGCTCGGGGCTCGCCTCGCGCAGCTTGGCCCGCAGCGTCTTGACGTGCGTGTCAATGGTTCGGTCGATGCTCTCGGCGCTGTCGCCCCACACCAAACCCAGCAGCGCGTCGCGCGACCAAATCTGCCCCGGGCGGCGCAGCAGCGCAGCCAAGAGGCCGTATTCGCGCCGGGTGAGCTTGAGCCAAGTGCCGCTGATTCGAACGCGGCAAGCGGCCTCGTCATGCTCGATGGCCAAATTCAGCAAGGTCGGCGACGGCGGCGCCGCTGCTTCAGCCACCATGGCACTGCGGCGCAGCAGCGAGCGAACCCGTGCGCAGAGTTCGCGCGGGCTGAAGGGCTTGCTCAAATAGTCGTCAGCGCCGAGCTCCAAGCCGAGCACGCGGTCCATCTCTTCGCTGCGCGCACTCAGCATGACGATGGGCAGGTGGCCCCGCTGCCGCAGCTCGCGGCAGAGATCGAGCCCGCTGCCATCGGGCAAACCGATGTCAAGGATGACCGCCGCATAGTTTTGCGCAGGCAGGCTCAGCCGCGAGCGCGCATCGCGCAATAGCAACACATGGTCGACACGAAAGCCTTCTCGCTCCAATGCATAAGCGGCAGTGCGGGCAATGGCGGGATCGTCTTCGACCAACAGCAGCGCAGGCAACTCCATGCCTACACCATCACTGGCGCATTGAGGTCGGCGCCGTCAGCGCCGTCAGCACCACCAGCACCGTCGGTGGCATCTGCCGCGTCGTCAAGTGCATCGGTGGCTTCTTCGAGCTGGGAGGCTGCGGCATCGGCAGCGTCGGCCACGTCGTCGGGCAGCTTCTCGAGCTCGCTCTGGGCCGCGTCGATTCGGTCTTGCGCGAGGTCGACGGCGTTGCGAGCGCGCTCTAGGCGGTCGCGCAAGTCGGCGGCTTCGTGTTCGAGGCGGCGCACGTCGGCAGTCAAGGCTTCGTTGGCTTGCTTCAGGCGCGCGGCGTCGCGGCTGTTGCGGCTGTTGCACCCGCAGAGCAGGGTGGTGGCCAGCGCAAGCGCCAGGGCGATGGAGGTGGCGCGGCGCGTCATGTGTTTGCCGAAGGAGCTGAGAGAGCATCAATCCGCATGCTCGCCATGGCCGCGGCCACTGCAGCGAGGCTGGAACGCAGGAGCGCCAGCAGCATCGCAGTCGGCAAATGGGGAGTGGCGGGCATGGCAAAGAAGCGCGAGTGCGCGTGTCGACGGCGAACCGTGAAATATACCGATGCAGTTTGGCGCCACTTTGGCGGCTATCGTGGCGCAGAGTGCGGCAACATTGCGGTTTGGCGCCACGCGCGCATCGCGTGGGCAAGCCTCGCCAGGCCGCCCCGGCCACTTCATTCCGTCGATCACCATGCTGCTTTTGCTGTCGCCCGCCAAGACCCTCGACTACACCACGCCGGCTGATGTTGCCGAGCCCACCACGCCGCGCTTTCTCGCCCGCTCGGCCGAGCTGATCGACCTGCTGAAAACCCGTTCGGCAGACGACATCGCCGAGTTGATGAGCCTCTCGCCCGCGCTTGCAGAGCTCAACGTGGCCCGCTATGCAGCGTGGCGCCGCCGGCCGGCGAGCCACGCCGCCAAGCCCGCGGTGCTCGCGTTCGATGGCGATGTTTATTCCGGGCTCGCTGCCCGCTCCTTGAGCGCTGATGACCTGGCTTGGGCGCAAGATCACGTCGCGATCCTGAGTGGCCTCTACGGCGTGCTGCGGCCGCTCGACCGCATGCAGGCCTACCGTTTGGAGATGGGCACGCGCCTGCCCAACGACAAAGGCCGCGACCTCTACGCCTTCTGGCGCGACACGATCACCGCGCACCTCGATGCCCGGTTGCGCGCCTTGCGCCGCGAGCAGGGCGAGGGTGAGGATGAGCCGGTGATCGTCAACTTGGCCTCTCAGGAGTACTTCAAGGCCGTCGACCGGCGGCTGCTGCGTGCCCGCGTGATCGAATGCGTGTTCGAAGACTGGCATGGCGGCGGCTACAAGATCATCAGCTTCTTCGCGAAGCGCGCGCGCGGCGCCATGGCGCGCCATGTGATCCAGCAGCGCGTGGCCTCGCCACTCGGCCTGCGCGATTTCAAGGCCGATGGCTACTGGTTCGACGATGCCGCCTCCGAGCCCGATCGGCTCGTGTTTCGGCGCGCCGAGCGGCTGGCGGAGGCGGCTTGATGCCCACGGCTCTCCGGCCCGCCGCTCGCTACGCCGAGGCTCAGGTCGCAGTTCGCAGCGCGAAGGCAGTCCAATGACAACACAGCACATCACCCCCGAACTGCGCCAGTGGATCATCGACCAGACGCGCGCCGGCCAGTCGGTCAAGGCCTTGCTCACGTCGATGGAGGCAAGCGGCTGGCTGCCTGACAACGCCGTGATGGCGCTTGAGCAGACGTTTGCCGATCTCTTGCCCAGCACCGTGCCCGCCGCGGCGGCGCTGGCGATTTCGTCGAAGGTGGTGGTTCCGGAGCTTCAAGCGGGCCCGGCGCGCAGCGTGCTGTGGGCCGGAGACCGTGAGGTTCGCGTCTTGATGAGCATGCGCAACCCGCGCGTCGTGGTGCTCGGTGGCTTGCTCTCTGACGATGAATGCGACCAGATCGTCACCCTGGCGCGGGCGCGGCTGGCGCGCTCCGAGACGGTTCAAATCACCACCGGCGCGAGCGAAGTCAACGAGGCGCGCACCAGCGAGGGCATGTTCTTCGAGCGTGGCGAGCACGCCGTTTGCGCGGCACTTGAGGCCCGGCTGGCTGCCTTGCTGCACTGGCCGATCGAGAACGGCGAGGGCCTTCAAGTGCTGCGCTATCGGCCCGGCGCCGAATACAAGCCGCACTACGACTATTTCGATCCCGATCAGCCCGGCACACCGGCCATCCTCAAGCGCGGCGGGCAGCGCGTGGCCTCCATCGTTTGCTACCTCAACACGCCAACCTGCGGCGGTGCCACCGTGTTCCCTGATGTGCAACTCGATGTATCGCCGGTCAAGGGCAATGCCGTCTTCTTCAGCTACGACCGCCCACACCCCGTGACGCGCTCGCTGCACGGCGGCGCGCCCGTGATCGAGGGCGAAAAGTGGGTGGCCACCAAGTGGCTGCGCGAGCGGCCGTTCGCGTAGCGCGGCGCAGCCAGCAGGCCTTGCTGCGGGAGATGCTGCGAGGCATTGGTCGTCACGCCTTCACGCGTGCGATGCGAATCGAATCACCAAATTGCATTTCTCGTTTGTCGCTGTCAACCGGGGTCTGCAACGCCACGTTGTCACCTCGAGCCTCACGCTCTTCCACATTCCACCTTTGGAGATCCCACATGAAAAAACTCGCTGCTGCCCTGATCGCCTCTGCTTTCACCATGGTTGCCTTCGCTCAAGACAAGGTTGCCCCGGCTGCTCCTGCTGCGCCGGCCATGGCCAAGAAGGATGAGATGAAGAAAGAAGTCGCGGCCAAGAAGCCGATGGCCAAGAAGCACCACAAGTCGGCCAAGAAGCCGGCTGCCAAGCCAGCGGCTTGAGCGGTAAAAAGCTGATCGGCAAAAGCTGATCGGTAAAAAGCTTTACCTCTAAACAAACCCGGCCTCGGCCGGGTTTGTTCGTTGTGGGCGGCAGCGTTGAGGGGTGTGGTGCGGTGCGCTCAAGCCCGCAAGCGGGTTTCATCGGGCGCGAAAGGGCGCTTGCCTTGAATGCGTTGCCATTTGCGCTGCTCCCAGGTCTGCGGGCCTTGCAAGGGCCAGCGCGCCAGCAGGGGCGCGAGATCGGCCCTCGGCACGCGCCGATACGTCAATGAGCCGAACGGCATGAACCACGTGCTGCGGCGCAGGCGCAAGGGCAGGGTGGCGCGCGTTTCGCTCACCCAATACACGCAGCCACGCTCGGCCCAGAACGCTTGGCGCTCAAAGTTCACGCGCCCACCGAATCCAGTTGCGGCGGGGAAGAGCAGGCAGTCGCTGCCGAGTTCGACCAGCGCGTAGACCAGATCGCCCGGCGAGTCGCCCAAACCTCGGTGCACGAGCACGACACGCTCGATTTGATCGGCCTGCAGGCGGTCGACTTCCTCGTCGTCACGAAACACCACGATCTCGTGGCCTTGCCAGGCCGTTCGCCAAGTGCTTTTCATCGCAGTCCTCCAGGGGTGCCGAACCTAACCGATTGGCGCAGGCCTACACGTCAGAGGTGGCATCAGTTGCAAGCAGGCGTTGGCGTCTCACCAATGCAACGGGCTTGCCGAAAGCCCGGGCTACGATGCGCGGCAACGTGGTTTCTAAAGCATTCGATGGTGTTTGATCACAAGAGTTCGGCCGCGCGGGCGCGAGCCAATGCGCAGGCCAAGGCCCGCACGAAGTTGCTCGGTGCGCCAACCCGGCGGCAGTTTTGTTCGCTGCTGCCGGGTGCTGGTTGGGCGCTTGCCGGCGGCAGTTTGCTCGGCGGCTGCGCGTCGAATCCTGGTGCGGAGACAGGCGCTGTGATGGCTGCCGTCACGCCCTTCTCCGCGGCCAGCGCGGGCGGCGACTTGCCGCTGGGCTGGCGCCCCTACATCCTTCGCCCAGACCGCGTGCACACCGCCTACGAACTCGTCACACGTGACGACGCTGTTGTGCTCCACGCCAACGCCCAAAGCGCCAGCTCAGGCTTGCACTGCGCGGTTGACATCGACCCGCATCGCACGCCTTGGCTGCGCTGGCGTTGGCGCGCAGATGCCGTCGCCACGAAGGCCAGCGTGGCCGATGACGACACCGAAGACACGCCGGCGCGCCTCGTCGTTGCGTTTGCGGGCGATATGTCTGAGTTCAGGTTGCGTGATCGGCTCTTCTTCGAGCAGGTCGAGCTTTTCACGGGCAACGTGTTGCCGTACGCCACGCTCACCTACGTGTGGGACGGCAGTGCCGCCGTCGGCAGCGTTCTGAAATACCCGCGCTCCAGCCGCATTCGCTACCAGGTGGTCGAGAGCGGCAACGAGAACGCCGGCCGCTGGCTCGCTTATGAGCGCAATGTGCTCGACGACTACCAACGCATCTTTGGCGAGCCGGTGTCGGGTCACATCACCAGCGTCGGCCTGCTGACTGACAGTGACGATCTCAAGAACCATGCAGAGGCCTGGTACGGCGACATCGGTTTGCATGCGGAGCGTGCTGCGGCGCCTTGAGGCCCATCAACGCAAGTTGTCGATCACGACCGGCTCAATCTCGCCGGCCGGCGTGAAGCCGAAGATTCGCCCATAGAAGTAGAGCTCGGCTTCGAGCACGCGTTTGATCGTCTCGGCGCGCCTGAAGCCGTGCTGCTCGCCTTCGAACAAAAGGTAGGCCACGGGCAGGCCTTTGCGCCGCACCGCATCGGCCATTGCCTCCGCTTGGCTTGGCGGCACGGCCTTGTCTTCCGCGCCCTGGAACAGAATCATCGCGCTCGACAACTGCTCGGTGTGGTTCACCGGCGAGCGCGCACGGTAGAGCTCCGCCGCCGCCGGGTACGGGCCGATCAATCCTTCAAGGTAGCGCGACTCGAATTTGTGCGTGTCGCGCGCCAGCGCCTCCAGATCGCCGATGCCGTAGTGGCTCGCGCCGGCCTTGAAGAAGCGGCGAAAGGTGAGTGCGCACAGGGTCGTGTAGCCGCCTGCGCTGCCGCCGCGGATCGCGACGCGATCGGGGTTCGCTTGGCCGCGGTCGATCAGGTAGCGCGCTGCGTTGACTGAGTCGTCCACGTCGACCACGCCCCACTGCCCGATGAGCCGGTCGCGGTAGGCGCGGCCAAAGCCAGCGCTGCCGCCGTAGTTGACGTCGACCACCGCAAAGCCGCGGCTCGTCCAGAACTGGATGGCCCATTTGAGCGAGCCGCTGGTCGAGCCCGTCGGCCCGCCGTGGTCCATCACGATCAACGGCGGCCGCTCGCCCTCGGGCCCTTGAAACTGAGCGTTGTGCGGCGGGTAGTAGAACGCGTGGGCCTGCAAGCCGCCCTCGGTCGGGAAGGTGATGGCCTGCGCCACCGAAATGGCGCTCGCATCGACCGCTGCGGTGCTGGAGCGGCGCAACACGCTGATGGCCGAGGTGGACAGATCGAGCCGCACGATCTGATCAGGCTCGGTCGAGGAGGCGCCGCTGAAGACGATGAAGTCGCTGGCGACGTGGAGGTCTTCGATCACGCGGTAGGGCGTGGTGATTTCCTGCGGCGCGCTGCCTTCACCGTCGAGTATCAGCAGCCGCGAATCGCCGTTTTCGCTGCACACACAAACGATGCGGCCGCGCCCGTCGAAGCTGTACGTCGAGCCGCCGAAGTTCCATTGCGCCTCGCCGAACTCGGCGGCCATCGGGCAGAGCGCCTGCGCCGTGCCAGCCTGCAGCCGATAGAGGTTCCACCAGCCGGTGCGATCAGACACGAAGTGCAGCACGCCGCTTGGCGACCAGCTTGGCTGGAAGATCGATTCGCTGGGGCCCCCGGCAACGATGCTCGGCGCGCCCAAGCTGCCGTCGGCCTCGATGCTCGCCAGCCAGAGCGTGGTTCCGTCCCACGGCATGTTCGGGTGGTCCCAGGTGAGCCATGTGAGCTGGCTGCCATCGGGGCTGACGCGCGGGGTCGAGAAGAAGTCGTGGCCGCTGGCGATCGTTGTTTCTGTGCCGTTCGCCAGCTCAACGGCCACCAGGCTGTTGACTGCCTCGGCGGCGCTCGTGCCGTGGTCTTCGCAAACGGCAATCAAGCGCTGGCGCTGCAGGTCGAACACCGCATCGGCATAACGCCGCGAAGGGCTCGCAGTGAGCGGGCGGGCGGCGCCGTGGGGCTCGAGGAGGTAGAGCTGTTGGTCGTCATCGTTGCTGAAGACAACGCTGCTCCCGTGCGCCGCGAAGGCGCCGCCGCCGTACTCGTGCACACGGCTGCGGGCGTTGAATGGCGCAGGGTTCACATCGGCCACGCGGCCATCGGCAAACCGCCGCACGATCACATTGCGGCCCTGCTCTTGCGGGCGGCCCTCGCTCCAGAGGATGTCGCGCCCAACGATCGCGATTTGCCCAAGGCGGATCGTGGCGCCGGCGATCAAATCAGGCGTGATGGGCGAAACCCAACTGCCAAAAGCTGCGACTACGGGTTCGAGGTTCTGGGTCATGGGTGGTGGTGCCAGCGTCTGAAGGGGTGGCCATTCTCGGCTCGCGGGCCCCGAGTTTTTCGTGGCTGCGGGTATACCCAAATGCGCGCAGGTTGACTTGGCGCGCTGCGCGTCGTCCATCCGTTGCACGCGGATGGGCCACTCGGCGGTAACTTACGCCTGCGGCGGCGCGTTCATCACCTCGTCACGGGTTTGGCGCCACCGTCCACGCGTGCAATCAACATGGGGAGATTTGCCATGCCACAGCCAACGATGAGCGGTGCCGTCTCGCATCCGCTCGTGCAGAAGATCATGAGTTACCAACAAGCCATGGCTCGCGGCGATGAGGCTGCTGCGAGGGAGGTGTTTCTTGACGACGTGACATACCTCGTGCCGGGTGCAAATGTTTTCTCAGGCACTTACCGCGGGCCGAGCGAGGTGATGGCCTACTTTGGTCGGCTCATGGCGGCCACCGATGGCACCTACGCGATCACGGCGATGAACTGGCTCGTCTGCGGCGACAAAGTCATTTTGGAGACGCGCAACGCCGCCACCCGAAACGGGCAAAAGCTCGAATGGGATGAAGCCATCCTTTTCAAGTTTCGGGGCGGGCGAAAGTCGAAGATCGAACTGTTTCAGGCCGATCAAGCGGCGGTCGATGGCTTCTTTGCAGCGTAGTGCGGTCTGCAAAAACCGCCACCAGCCGACGCAGGTGAATCAGCCCCGCTTTGCCCGCGTCTGCTCGCGGCGCATGAAGAGGTAGAGGCTCTCGACCTTCTCGCGCGCCCAAGGCGTCTTGCGCAAAAACTTCAGGCTCGAGGCAACGCTCGGGTCGAGGTTGAAGCTGCGGATAGGCACTTGCGCGCCCAGTTCGGCCCAGCCGAAATGCGCAACGAGCTCGGTCACCATCGCTTCGAGCGTCACGCCATGCAGCGGGTTGCGTGCCTGCGGTGGCCGCGATGGAGGCTCGGGTTCGTCAGCCATCACGAAGCATTCAGTGCCGCCGCGTGGTGCGCGATGTGGTCGGCCATCACGGTTGCGATGAAGTAGTAGCCGTGGTCATACCCTTCGTGGCGGCGCAAGGTGAGCGGCTGGTTTGCGGCGATGCAGGCCGCTTCGAACAGATGCGGATGCAATTGCTCGGCGAGAAATTTATCGGCGAGGCCTTGGTCGATCAACAGCGCTGGCGCGCGCGCGCCGGCCTTCACCAACTCGGTGGCATCGTGGCGCGCCCACGCGTGGCGGTCTTGGCCGAGGTAGCCACTGAAGGCTTTGACGCCCCAGGGGCACTGCATCGGCGCGGCAATCGGGGCGATCGCCGAGGCGCTCTGAAAGAGCCCAGGGTGCTTCAGCGTGAGGGTCAGCGCGCCATGGCCGCCCATCGAGTGGCCGAAGAGGCCGACGCGGTCATCTCGCCCATTGAAGTGCTCCAGCACCAGCGTGCGCAGCTCGCGCGTCACGTAGCTGCCCATGCGCCAGTGGGGGCGCCAGGGCGGCTCGGTCGCATCGAGGTAGAAGCCGGCAGCGGTGCCGAAATCCCAGGCGGCATCGGCGCCTTCCACGCCGGTTGCGCGTGGGCTGGTGTCGGGCGTGACGATCATCAGCCCGTGCTCGGCGGCCAGCCGTTGCGCGCCGGCTTTGATCGCAAAGGTTTCTTCGTTGCAGGTCAGGCCCGCAAGGAAAAACAGCACCGGCACCGGGCCGGCTTTGGCTTGCGCGGGCACAAACACGCCGAACTTCATCGGTGTGCCGGTCTCGGAAGACTCGTGTTCATAGAAGCCCTGCACGCCGCCAAAGCAGGCGTGCTCGCTGAGCGTGGTGATCGAGCGAATGCCTTGCATGTCGATCGAGCTCAATACATGACAACTGAGCGGATCGACTCGCCGCGCTTCATCAGCTCAAAGCCTTCGTTGATGTCTTCGAGCTTGAGCTTGTGGGTGATCAGGTCATCGATGTTGATCTTGCCGTCCATGTACCAGTCGACGATCTTGGGCACATCGGTGCGGCCGCGTGCGCCGCCGAAAGCCGAGCCTTCCCACTTTCGGCCGGTGACGAGCTGGAACGGGCGCGTGCTGATCTCAGCACCCGCTTCCGCCACGCCGATGATGATGCTGCGGCCCCAGCCCTTGTGCGTGCATTCGAGCGCCTGGCGCATCACCTTCGTGCTGCCGATGCACTCGAAGCTGTAGTCGGCGCCGCCGTCGGTGAGCTGAACAATCGCATCGACCACGTTCTCGGTGGTCTTTGCGTTGATGAAGTGCGTCATGCCGAATTGGCGCGCCATGGCTTCGCGTGCGGGGTTGAGATCGACACCAATGATCTTGTCAGCGCCAACCATCTTGGCGCCCTGAATCACATTGAGGCCAATGCCGCCCAGCCCGAAGACCGCCACATTCGCGCCGGCCTCCACCTTGGCGGTGAAGATCACCGCGCCCACGCCGGTGGTCACGCCGCAGCCGATGTAGCAGACCTTGTCGAACGGGGCGTCTTTGCGAATCTTTGCGACTGCAATCTCGGGCACGACGATGTGGTTCGCAAAGGTCGATGTGCCCATGTAGTGCAGGATAGGTTTGCCGTCGATCGAGAAGCGGCTCGTGGCATCTGGCATCAGGCCTTTGCCTTGGGTGCCGCGAATCAGCTGGCAAAGATTGGTTTTGCGCGAGAGGCAGAACTTGCACTGCCGGCACTCTGGCGTGTAGAGCGGAATGACATGGTCGCCTTGCTTGAGCGAGGTGACGCCGGGGCCGACGTCGACCACGATGCCTGCGCCTTCATGCCCGAGGATCGCGGGGAACAAGCCTTCCGGGTCAGCGCCTGAGAGCGTGTAGTAGTCGGTGTGGCAGATGCCTGTTGCCTTGACTTCGATCAGCACCTCGCCGATGCGCGGGCCGTCAAGGTCAACGGTTTCGATGCTGAGGGGCGCGCCTGCTTTCCAGGCGACTGCGGCTTTGGTTTTCATGGGGCTGGTCCGGGTCGGTTGGCTTGGCGCGCATTCTGATTCAAACCCGGTGGCGCAGCGATTGGCCCTACAGCAACTCTTCCGGCACGAACCAGCCGAAGAACGCGTTGTGCAGGCGCAGCCATGCCGATGATTCCGGCTCGACGTCTTGCACCATCTCTTGATCGTCGTCTGACGAAATCCACTGCAGCCCCGCGCCGTTCGGGTTCAAGCGCACGCGGTAAGCGCTCTGCAGCTTGCTGATGTTGACGACGCGCAGCAGCTCCTTGGCGATCGCCGGGTTGTCGATGAACATGCCGAATTCGGTGTTGGCGCTGGCCGAGCGCGGGTCGAGGTTCATCGAGCCGATGAAGACCGTCTTGCGGTCGATCACCACGGTCTTGGCGTGCAGGCGGCCGAGTGATGAGCCGAACATGCCGAGGCGGCGGATGTGCTGTGTGCGCGTCGGGCTCAGTTCGTAGAGGTCGACGCCGGCGGCCAAAATCTCTGGCCGATATTTCGCGTAGCCGTTGTGCACGAGCGGCTCATCGGTTGCGGCGAGCGAGTTGGTGACGATGGTCGCTTTGACGCCCTTGGCCGCCAAGTCACGCAGCGTCTTCATGCCGTGCTTGCCGGGGATCAGGTAAGGCGACGTGATGACCAGATCAGACTCCGCCTCCCAGATGCGCATCACGACGTTCTTCGTCACGCTGGTCTTGAATGCGGTGGCCGCGCTGTCGCTGAGCAGCTTGTCAGGCGGATCGGCAAAGACGTGGGCCACGCCCCAGCTCAAGCCCAGTTGGCCGGATTCGAGCTCCTCGCCAATCGGGCCGTAACCGAGCACATCGACCGGCGGCGGGTCGAGCGCGGCGGCGATGGGAGCCATGTTGATGCGTCGCTCAAAGACGGCGTTCGCCTCATCCGGCTGCTGCAGCGGCGGGCCGACGGTCTCGATCGGCCGCACCACATCGCTGTTCCAGTAGGTGTCGAAGATGGTGTTCATGTCGGTCACGGCGGCACCGATCACGAATGCATCGACGTCAATGAAGTTTTGCAGTGGGTTGCGCAAGAAATATTCGTCAGCGATGTTGCGGCCACCGATCACCGCCATCACGCCATCGGCGATGAAAAGCTTGTTGTGCATGCGGTGGTTGAGCCGGCCCACATCAAAGATCGATGCGGCAAAGCGCTTGGCCAGGCCCTCATCTCGTGCGCAGCAAAAGGGGTTGAACAAGCGCACCTGAACGTTCGGATAGGCCGCGAGCGCGCGCAGCATGTCGTCGGTGTGGGTGGTGTAGAGGTCATCGACGAGCAAGCGGATGCGCACGCCGCGCAACGCCGCATCACGCAGCTTGCGCAGCAGCAGGCGGCCGGTGGCGTCGTCTTCGATCACGTAGTACTGCAGATCGAGCGAAGTCTTGGCGCGCTCGGCGAGTTGAATGCGCGCTTCGAGCGAGTAAATGCCCAGCGGCATCAAGCGCACGCCAGATTGGCCGCCCTCGGGCGTTGAACGAATTGCCACCTGAGCCAGCGGGCTTTGTGGGTCGGGTGCAAGGGCTCGGCTCGGCACTGGCGCTACAGTCGGCGGCAGGGTGCCGCAGCCCGTGAGCAAGGCTGCGATAAGCAGCGCAAACCCCAGCCCGAGCAGGCCGGCGGCGCTGCCTGTGGAACGTCTGAAGAAGGAGCTGATCATGAGGAAGACTTTGACGAAGGCGTTGTGCGCGCTGTGGGTGACCGCGGTCGCATCGTCATCCGCATGGGCCGCATTGGATGTTGGCGAGAAGGCGCCGGACTTTACAACTTCAGCTGCTTTGGCAGGCAAGGTCTACCAGTTCTCGCTGGCGCAGCAATTGGCCAAAGGCCCGGTGGTGCTCTACTTCTTCCCTGCCGCCTTCTCCGTCGGCTGCTCGATCGAGGCGCATGAGTTTGCCGAGGCCACGGCGAAATTCGAGGCGCTTGGTGCAACAGTTGTGGGTATATCGACCGATGACATCGAGACGCTTGCCAAGTTCTCGGTGCAGTCGTGTCAAAGCAAGTTCTCGGTAGCCTCCGATGCGGCCAAGACCATCGTCAAGGAATACGACGCATCGATGATGCTGATGCCGGGCTTTGCAAATCGCGTGTCATATGTGATCTCGCCGGCCGGTGTGGTGGTCTACAACTACCAGAGCTTGAACCCGAGCAAGCACGTCGAGAAGACGCTCGCGGCGCTGCGCGAATGGGCGCAGGTCAAGGCGGCCGCGGCGCCGAACGCTGCGCCGCGCTGAGTGGCCGGCTGCGACTGATCAAGCGTTTCAGATCGGTAGCGTGGCCTCGGCTTCGAAGCCCGGTCGCAAATTGCGCAGCGTCAACCGCCCGCCGTGGGCCTCGGCAACGAGGCGGCAAAGATGGAGCCCGAGGCCTACGCCACCGGTGCTGCGTTGGCGGGCCGAGTCGGGCCGATAGAAAGCCTCGGCCAAGTGAGGCAGTTGTTCATCGGTGACGCCGGGGCCAGAGTCGCTGACGGTGATGACGAGTTGATCGCCCGACGCCACGCCGCCACGCATCACACGCCGCGCCATGCGCACGAGCGGCGCTGGGCCAGCTGCGGGGCTGTGGCGGCAGGCGTTGTCGATCAAGTTGCGCAGCAGCAGGCGGATGCGGCTGCGGTCGAGCAGGAAAGGCGGCAAGTCTGCCTCGATCTCGGTGCGAATGGCTTTGCCAGCGAATGGCCCGGTGAGCAGCTCGCGGATGAGCTCGCCGAGGTCAACACTTTCTCGGTTCAAGGCGGCATGGCCGCTGCCCTGGCCACTCAAATGACCGGCCCCGAGGCGCTCGCTCTCCAGCAGGTCAGTGATCAAGTCGCGCATCTCGGCGAGGTCTTGCAGCAGGTTGTCGCGTGCAGCGCTTTCGCTCACCAGCTCGGCGTTGAGCCGGGCGCGCGTGAGTGGTGAGCGCAGTTCATGGCTGATGGCCAGCAGCAGCGCGCGTTTGGCATCGAGCATGCCTTGCAGGCTGTGCGCCATGCGGTCGATTTGTTGGGCAAGGGCGCCAAGCTCGTCATGCTGCTGGCTTGGTGCTGATGCGGTTGAGGGCGCGATGGGGTGTGAAAAGTCGCCACTGCCGTAGCGAATGGCGCCAGCGCGAATCGCTTGCAGCGGGCGCAGCCAGTGGCGCACCAAGGCATAGGCCAGCGCAGTGAGCAGGAGCAGCAAACCGAGCGTGGCAAAGGCGACTTGGCGCTGGTGCTCATCGGGTGAGTCGTCGCGGCTCCCATCGGGCGAGTCGTCGCGGCTTTCGTTGTGCAACATCGGCGCAAAGCGAATCGAGATGCGGTGGCCGTCGGCCAACACACGTGAAGGCCGCCACAGGCTGCTGTTGGCTTCGTGCGGCGGCGGCGGCCGGTGGCGCATCTCATGCAACTCACCGGGCGCCGATGACCAATTGACCGCCGGCCCCTCGATGCGAATGCGCAGCGGCAGCCGCGCGGCGATCGCCTGGGCGCGGGCAACGTTGGGTGGCGTGCCGATGTCGGCCACGAGGCGGTCGATGTAGTCGTTCACCAGCGGCCGAAAAAAATCATTCCGCCCCGTGCGCAGCACCGACTGCATGCCGGTCACGAAGGTCACCGCCACGGCCAGCGCCAGGACGATGAAGAGCGCCATCAGCCGCGCGCCGAGTGAATGGCGAATGCGTTGCCAAGCACCCGTTCGGCGCGAATTCAACGCCTTGCCCCGGCGAACACGTAGCCGGCGTTGCGCAGCGTTTTGATGCAGTCGAGCGGCTCGAGCTTGCGCCGCAAGCGGCTCACCAGCAGATCGACAGCGCGCGTTTGCAGCTCGGCATCGTGCCCATGCAAGTGGTTCAAGATCTGGTCACGGCTGAAGACCTTTTGCGGCTCGCCGGCCAGCAGCACCAGCAACTCGAACTCGGCTCCGGTGAGCTCGATCAACTCGCCTTCGCGCAAGACTTGCCGCCGCGCAAGATCGATCGCCAAGCCTTCGAAATCGAGTTGCTCCGGGCTCGGCCGCGCAGCCGCCTCGGCCGGCGCTCGGGCGCGCCGAAGCACCGTCTGCAGGCGGGCCAGCAACTCGCGTGGCTCGAAGGGCTTGGGCAGGTAGTCATCGGCACCCAGCTCAAGCCCGACGACGCGGTCCATCACGTCGCCACGGGCGGTGAGCATGATGATTGGGATGTCACTCGTGCGGCGGATTCGGCGGCAGAGCTCGAAACCATCCATCTCGGGGAGCATCACGTCGAGGATGGCGGCGTGATAGTGATGCGCTGCCAGCTTGGCCAGGCCCGTGGATGGGCGCGTGGCGTTGTCGAGCGTGAACTCGAATCGCGCAAAAAACTGGGCGAGCGGAGGGGCCAGTCGCTCGTCGTCATCGATCAGCAAGATGCGGCGCATCTGCAGATTGTGTCTTCTCGATGCGCCGTGCCAACCGCCGATTGGCGATTGGCGATTGGCGATTGGCAATCAGCCGCGGTGCTCCTGACGCTCGTGATGCTCGCGGTGTGGTTGGTTCAGCATGTCGCGCAGCTTTTGTTGCTGGTCCGCGCGCAGCGAATCAAAGAAGTCGCCGGCTGCGGTGATGAGTGCTGGCGCGTTGGCCTGCAGCGCCTGCGCCTTGGTGGTCACCAGTGTTTGCGCCGCCGTGCGGTCGAAGGTGTTGCCGGCGATGAGCGCCTGAAACTGCGAGCGTGGGTCGGCCTTGGCGGCTTTGTCGGCCGGGTTGCCCATCAGCGCGGCGCGCTGCTGTTGCAGCACGTCGGCCAGCGTGGCGAGGCGTTGTTGCTGGGTGGCGTCGAGGCTGAGCTTCTTGCCGGCGCGCTCGAGCATGTGGGCGCGCATCGCCATTGGATCGCCGCCCATCTGCCAGCCGTGGCCTTGCTGCGAGTAGGCGCCGATGCTTGCAATCAGCGCGGCGCCGCCGAGGGTGGCAATGAGGGTGCGTTTGAGCCAGGTTTGCATTTGTAATCCCTTTGCATGAGTTCGATCGGGTTGTCGAGGTTGATGACAGCGCGTCGTCAACACAGGAGCCATCGTGCGCCGCAGCAGTTGAGCTGTGCTGTCGATGGCGTATCGCCGCGTATCGTTTTTTGTCAGCCGCGAGGTCCGCGAATTCGCTTGCGAGCGTGATTGCCCGCGCGTGGTCGATCCGCTCTGCAGTATTGGCCCGTGGCCCGTGGCCCGAGCATCACCCCGGCCGCGTGGCCGCGGCTTATGCCGGAGCGAGCTTGAAGGTGGCCACCACTTTGGCCAGCCGCGCCGCTTGATCTTTGAGGCTTTGCGCCGCTGCTGCCGATTGCTCAACGAGCGAGGCGTTCTGCTGTGTGGATTGGTCGAGCCGCGCCACGGCCCCATTGACTTCTCCGATGCCGTGGCTTTGCTGACCCGTTGCGGCGCTGATCTCACCAACGATCTCGGCCACACGCTGCACTTGGTCCACCAGTTCACCCATCGTGTGGCCGGCGCCCTCCACGAGTCTTGAGCCAGCCTCGACTTGATCGACGCTGGCGCCGATCAGCGCCTTGATTTCGCGAGCCGCTGCGGCGCTGCGCCCGGCGAGGCTGCGAACTTCGGAGGCAACGACCGCAAAGCCGCGGCCTTGCTCGCCTGCCCGCGCCGCCTCTACCGCGGCATTGAGCGCGAGGATGTTGGTCTGGAACGCGATGCCGTCGATCGTGCCGATGATGTCGGAGATCTTGCGGCTCGACGCTTGAATCTCGCCCATGGTCGTGACGACTCGGCCAACCACCAGCCCGCCTTTTTGCGCAGCATCTGCGGCCGATACGGCCAGCGCGCTGGCGGTGCTCGCGGCGTCTGCCGACTGCCTGACCGTGGCCGTGATCTCTTCCATCGAGCTGGCGGTCTGCTCGAGGTTGGCCGCCGTGGTTTCGGTTCGGTTGCTGAGGTCGGCATTGCCCGTGGCGATTTCTTGGCTTGCCGTGGCCACCGAATCAACGCCCCGGCGCACCTCGGTGACCACTCTGACCAAGGAGCCGCGTGCCAGTTCAAGCGATTGCATCAATTGGCCGATCTCATCCTTTCGGCCCATCGGCACTGGCTGATCGAGCTCACCGTTGCCGATGCGCTGTGCCGCAGTCGAGGCCGCCATCAGTGCGCGTTCGAGACCGCTGCCGAAGCGCCACGAGACCAAGGCAGCGCATGCGATCGCAGCAACAACCAAGCCTGTCATGAGCATGTAGAGCACATGAAAGCTGTCGGATACCGCTTGTTCGAGACGAAGCACTTCTGCGGTTTGGCCATCGACCAGCGCGGCACCGATCGCCAGGTACTTTTCTGTCGCGGGCACGAAGGTTGACAACACCAGTTGGCGCGCAGCGGCGTCGTCTCCAGCGTCCTTGAGTTTGTTGATCTTGTCGCGCACGGCAAGCCAGGCTTTGCGCGCCTCGCCCACTTGCTCGGCGCGTTGGCGCGCTTCGGGCATCACCACTTGTTCCAAGAAGGCCTTTTGCGTGGCCGAAGTTTCGCGCGAGGTCTGCGTCATCGACTCTTTAAAGAACTCGAACAGCTCTTTGCCCGGCGTGTGCGTCACGGCCAGCGAACGCGCCGAGTTTTGACGCACATCGGCTCGCCATTGGCTTGCCAAGGCGAGCAGACCTGCCTCGCGATTCATGGCGCGGGTGTTCGCGTGAACGGCCTCTACTTGCCAGATGGTCGCGGCAACGACCACCATGAAAAGCGCGACGACGGCGCCGAATCCGAGGTGAAGGCGGGTGCGCAGCAGGAGGTTCATTGATCGTGCTCTGGTTGACGAACGGGCTGTTAGTTTTCGGCGCGGCCATCAAAAGCTTGAACGAGTGCGCGCGCTCGGGGGAAAACCCTAGTCCTCGTTGAGATGAAGGATGAGCAATTGCAAGCCCAGCCGCATGCCGTCAGACAATGCGCGGCCGCTGCGGCGCCGCACCACTCAAGGAGATTCGCTTTGCTGGCCTGGTTCGAAAAACGAGTCGATCCGTATCCGGAGCGCTTGCCGCCCGCGCCGCCGAGCGCCTTGCTGCCGTTCATTTGGGCGTGCACCAAGGGCCTGCGCGGGTTGATCCTGTTGATGACGATTTGCACCGCGGCGATTGGTGCGTTCGAGGCCTTGCTCTTCAGCATGATGGGCCAAGTGGTTGATTGGCTGGCGAAGGGCCAGCCCGATCAGCTGTGGGCCACGCACCGCGATCAGTTGATGGTGCTGGCGGCGGTTTTGATCGCAAGCCCCATCGTGATTGCGCTGCAAAGCATGCTGCGGCACCAGGCGATCTCGAGCAACTTTCCGATGCGGCTGCGCTGGAACTTTCACCGCCTCATGCTCGGCCAGAGCATGAACTTCTACCAAGACGAGTTTGCCGGCCGCATTGCTGCCAAGCTGATGCAGACCTCGCTCGCTGTGCGCGATGCGGTGCTCATCTTGGGCGACATCATGGTCTACGTGCTGATCTACTTTGCGACGATGGTGGCGATCGTTGGCAACTTCGATGCGGTGCTGCTGTGGCCCTTCGTGGGTTGGGTGGTGCTCTATGTGGGCGGCATGGCGTACTTTGTGCCCAGGCTCGGCCGAGTGGCCAAGGAGCAAGCCGATGCGCGCTCGCTGATGACCGGCCGCGTGACCGATGCCTACACCAACATCGCCACAGTCAAGCTCTTCTCGCACTCGCGGCGCGAGGCGAGCTTTGCGCAATCGGCAATGCGCGAGTTCATGGTGCCGGCCTACGGCCAGTCGCGGCTGGTCACGGGGTTTGAGGTGGTCAACCAGAGCCTCAACATGCTGCTGATCCTGGTGGCCACAGGCAGCACGCTGTGGCTGTGGACGAAAGGGCAGGTCGGTGTGGGCGCGGTGGCTGCGGTCACGGCCATGGCCTTGCGGCTCAACGGCATCTCGCACTGGGTGATGTGGGAGCTGGCGTCACTGTTCGAGCACATCGGCACGGTAGAAGACGGCATCACAACGCTCACGCGGCCCAACGCCGTGCGCGACGCGCCAGACGCTCGCGCGCTCCAGGTGAGCCGCGGTGAGGTGCGCTTCGAGAACGTGTCGTTCGCCTATGGCGCCACCGGCCCGGCCGCGCGCCAGGTGATCGATGGCCTCTCGCTCGACATTCGCGCGGGCGAAAAGATCGGCCTCGTGGGCCGCTCTGGCGCCGGCAAATCCACCATCGTCAACCTGTTGCTGCGCTTCTATGACGTGGGCCAGGGCCGCGTGCTGATCGATGGCCAAGACATTGCCCACGTGACGCAGGATTCACTGCGCGCGCAGGTCGGCATGGTGACGCAGGACACGTCACTCCTGCACCGCGCGGTGCGCGACAACATCCTCTACGGCCGGCCTGATGCGACCGACGCGCAAATGATCGCCGCCGCCGAACGCGCCGAGGCTGACGGTTTCATCGCCACGCTGACCGACCCGAAAGGCCGCAAGGGCTACGAGGCGCATGTGGGCGAGCGCGGCGTCAAGCTCTCCGGCGGCCAGCGCCAGCGCATTGCGATTGCCCGCGTCATGCTGAAAGACGCGCCGATTTTGTTGCTCGACGAAGCCACCAGCGCGCTCGACTCGGAAGTCGAGGCCGCGATCCAGGCGAGCCTCTATCGCCTGATGGAAGGCAAAACCGTGATCGCCATTGCTCACAGGCTCTCGACCATCGCCGCGATGGACCGGCTCATCGTGCTCGATAAAGGCCGCATCGTTGAAGAAGGCGATCACCGCAGCCTGCTCGCACGCGGCGGCCTTTACGCGCGGCTGTGGGCGCATCAGAGTGGCGGCTTCCTCGGTGAAGAGGTTGACGACGACGGCGCGGAGCAAGCGCGCCAAGCCATCTCGGCTGCAAAAGCATCTTTGACGTAACGGAGTTCCCGAATGACTGTCTCTTTCACTGCACGGCGTTTTCTCATCGCCTACGGCGTGGTTCTGCTCGTGCTGCTCGTCACCGATGGCTTTTGGCTCGGCTGGGCCGCGAGAGATTTCTACGCCCGCGAGATGGCAAATGTGATGGCTGACCCCGTGCGCATCGCCCCGGCCGCAATCTTCTACCTGGCCTATCCGCTCGGGCTGATCTACCTCGGGCTGATGCCGCTCGACCGCGCGGCAAGCGTGGGCGCTGCGGCCTTGCGCTGTGCGCTCGTGGCGTTGTTCGCCTACGGCACCTACGACCTCACGACGCTCTCGGTCATTCGCGGCTGGAGCGTGCAGCTGAGCCTCTATGACGCGATGTGGGGCACCTTTGCCGGCGCACTGGCTGGCGCCATCGCCCACCGTGTCACGCGAGACAAAACCTGACACGCAGGTGGCGCAACACACCTGTTGAATCGGAAATGATCCGACGCGCGGCACGGCGCCGCGCTGACAGCGATCCCGGTTTCCCCCGCCTAAGCTCTGAATACCGACATGCCGATGAAATGGCTTCGTCGCAACAGGAGCCTCTCGCCATGGAATCCACCTCACAAAACATCGCCGCTCGCGCCACTGCAGCAGCCGGCTATGAGATCCGTTTTCAGTCTCTATTCGACGAGGGCCGTGCCTTGTCGTTCCCGTGTGATGCGCAAGGCCGCGTCCACCTCGATGACCTGAGCGACCGAGCTCGCGACAACTACCTCTACGCCCGTGCTGTGGTTGGCCGCGAATTTGCGATGCCAACGGTGCGCGCCAGCCAGCTGCACTGAGCGCTGCCACGCTGCTTGGCGCCGCTTGGCGCCTCGCAAGCGCACTGTGGGCATCGTCCGACAGTCGAAATGCCCAGCAGCCGACGACCTGCGCAAAGGTTCTTCACTAAGCTGATCTCACGTTGCCGGCGAGCTTCTCTCGAGGCACCGGTTCCCGGAATGACCGCCCATGGCGGCACAACGCGAAGGAGATCAAGCATGAGGACCCAACACTTGAACACGCGCGGCGCGAGCTCCGCGGCACTCGCAGCACTTGCTGCCCTTGTCGCATCACTGGCGCTGGTGGGCTGCAACCGGAACGACCCGAACAAGCCTGCCAACGCGGATGGCGTTGTCGCGCAAGCCGAGCAAAGTGGCGCTGAGATGAAGAGCGACGCCGCTGTCGGCATGGAAAAAGCCAAAGAAGCTGGCCGCGAAATGGCGGCCGATGTGAAGCAAGCCGGCGCACAAGCCTCCGACAAAGTCTCCGATGCGGTGATCACCACCGCAGTCAACGCTGAGTTGGCGAAAGACTCCAACCTGAGTGCGATGAAGATCAACGTCGACACCGACGGCGGCCGCGTCGCGCTCAAAGGAACGGCACCCAGCACCGCCGCGAAGGAGCGCGCCACGACCTTGGCATCGAGCGTCAAGGGCGTGACCAGTGTGGACAATCAGCTGAAGATCGAGACTGGCAAGATGTGATGTCGCTCGGTTGAAGAAATAGCTTCAAATCGAAGCTGGCAGGCCGCTCCACGCGGCCTGCGCTGTTTTTGTTCACGCTTTTTGTTCACGCTTTCTACGGGATGCCCTTCCGCCATGGCTTCAAGCCTGCTCGCCTTGATCGACGACATCGCAACGGTGCTGGATGACGTCGCGCTCCTCACCAAAGTTGCCGCAAAGAAGACCGCCGGCGTGCTGGGCGATGACCTCGCGCTGAATGCGCAGCAAGTCAGCGGCGTCAACGCCGACCGCGAGTTGCCTGTCGTGTGGGCCGTGGCCAAGGGCTCTGCGATGAACAAGGCGATCCTGGTGCCGGCTGCGCTGGCGATCAGCGCTTTCGCGCCTTGGGCGGTCACGCCGCTGCTGATGGCGGGTGGCTTGTTTCTTTGCTACGAAGGCGTGGAGAAACTCGCGCACAAGCTCTTGCCAGGGCAGGGCGCAGACGCCGATGCCGATGCCGCAGCTCACACCGCGGCAGTGGCCGACGCGAATGTGGACCTCGTTGCATTCGAGCGCGACAAGGTCAAAGGCGCGATTCGAACCGATTTCGTGCTGTCAGCCGAGATCATTGCGATCACGCTCGGCACGGTGGCAGCCGCACCATTCACGACCCAGCTGACGGTGCTCGCAGGCATCGCGTTGATCATGACGGTGGGCGTCTACGGCATCGTGGCCGGCATCGTCAAGCTTGACGACCTGGGCTTGTGGCTGACCCAGCGCGCTGGCACCGGTGCGCTTGGCTCAGCCCAACGCGCATTCGGCCGCGGCATCTTGCGCACGGCGCCTTATCTGATGAAGGGCTTGTCGGTCGCCGGCACGGTCGCCATGTTCTTGGTGGGCGGCGGCATCCTGACCCACGGCATCCCCGCGCTGCACCATGCCATTGCAGGCATCACCGAGCGTGTTGGCGGCGCCTTTGCATGGCTGCTGCCGCCCTTGCTCGATGGGCTGAGCGGCATCGTGGCCGGCGCGCTGGCGTTGCTCGTGGTGAGTGCGGGCCAGCGCTTATGGTCGCGCCGCGCGGCGCAGCCGGCTTGATCTAGGAGCGCAGCCGGCTTGATCACGCAGCGCGGCTGTCTTGATGACTCGCCGCGTGCGAGTTAGATCTCAGCGGCCACCGATCCCGACGAGCTCGACCTCGAACACCAGCGTCGCATTCGGCGGAATCACGCTGCCGGCGCCGCGCTCGCCATAGGCAATGGCGGCCGGGCAGGTGAGCTTGGCTTTGCCGCCCACTTTCATCTTCTGAACGCCTTCGGTCCAGCAGGGAATCACGCGGTTGAGCGGAAACTGCGCGGGGTCGCCCTTGGAGCTGTCGAACTCTTTGCCGTCAGGGAACGTGCCGCGGTAATTGACGCGGACAACTTCGGTCGCCTTGGGGCTGGCGCCACTGCCTTCTTTCAATGCCCGGTAGACCAGGCCGCTGGCCGTGACCGTGGCGCCGGGCTCTTTGGCTGCTGCTGTGGCGGCAGCGTCGGCCTGCGCGAAGGCGTTGACGGAAGTGGTCACGAGAAATGCGAGGGCGAAAGCTTTCAAATCCTTGCTCCTGAATGTTGCGGGGCCCGCATGATCGCTGAATCCCGGGCTCCATCCCCGCATCCAACCCTCGCTCAAACCCGCGCCCACGTGCACGGGAGGCTGGCTTACCATGCGGGCACTCGGGCTTGCGGTGTCATCACCGTGACACACCGCAGGGAATCGACAGGCATGAACATCTGGACCGTGATTGAAAAGCTCGTTGCCGCGTTGATCGTCGGCACGTGTCTCGTGCTGCTGCTGCGGCTTGCCATCGGCGACACCCGACGCTGGCGTTTCGATGCCGTCGTGCGGCGCAACTGGAACCGCATTCGCTTGACCGCTTGGCGAACCTGGAACTGGCGTGCATCGCGCCGCCAAGCAGCCCGCGCTGCCGACGAAGTGATACGCCGCGCGCGTGGCAGCAGCCAAGTCGAGCGAGACGGCAACGTCTACAAACCCAAAGACTTCAAGCGCCCGCGCAAGCCGCATTGAGCCCGCCTCTGGGGTTGTATGAGCGGGTGCTTGGCGCGAAATACGCGCAGCTCCCGATCGCAGTGCAGCGCTTCCACAAGCTGCGCGGCCACGCAGTCTTGCATGGCTCGGTGGAAACCCATGCGCCGAGCTCGTTGCTGGCCCGGCTCTTGGCTTACTGCCTCGGCACGCCACGCGAGGCGAGCCGCGGGCCACTCACTTTCGAGCTGAACGCTGGCGCGGACGTTGAGTCCTGGACTCGCCACTTTCCCGGCCAAACCACGACATCACAGCTGCGGGTTGTGAACGGCCAAATCGAGGAGCACCTCGGCGCTGCGCGGCTCACCTTCCATCTGGCCATTGCTGGCGGCGCTTTGAGAATGGAGTTGGCCAGCATGCGGTTTTGGGGTGTGCGCTGCCCAACGTGGTTGATGCCTCGGGTCGTGGCCGAGGAGTCCGGCAGCGCAGATGAACTTCATTTCAAAGTCATGGCGGCGCTCCCGATCGTGGGTGTCGTCGCGAGCTATCGTGGGCAACTTCAATGCTGCTCGAAGGTGACGACGTGATCGTGGTGTTTGATGCGCAGTGCTTGCTCTGCAATGGCTGGGTGCAGTTTCTTCTGCGGCATGACCGCCAAGGCGTTTTCAAGTTTGCGGCCATTCAGGGCGCTGCAGGTCAGCAGCTTCTCGCCCGTGAAGGGCTGAAAGTTCATGGCTTGGAAACGCTGCTGCTCGTCGACGGGCCTCGAACGTGGCAGCACACGGCAGCGATCTTTCGGGTGCTCCATGGGCTCGGGTGGCCGTGGCGCCTGGCTTGGGTCGCGTGGATGATCCCGTCTTTCATCCGGGACCCGTTCTATCGCTCCGTGGCCCGAAACCGGTATCGCGTGTTCGGCCGCTCGCAGTCGTGCCTGCTGCCGGCGCCCGAACACGCCGCCCGATTTTTGGATTGACCTCGGCTCCGAGCTCACACGCTCGCGCTCGCGCTCGCGCGCGCCGGGCTGTCAGCTGGTCAAGCTTTGCCCCAGCTGTCTTTCAGCGTCGTGGTTCGGTTGAACACCAGCCGCTCTGCGGTGTGGTCAACGCGGTCGGCCACAAAGTAGCCGTGGCGCTCGAACTGGAAGCGGTCTTCGGCGCGTGCATTGCCCAAGCTGGGTTCGGCATAGGCCGTCACCGTCTTGATGCTGGCCGGGTTCAGGCTGCTCAAGAAATCGCCGCCGCCGGCATCGGGTTGGGCGGCCGTGAAGAGGCGGTCATAGAGGCGCACTTCGGCCTTGAGCGCAGTGGCTGCGCCAACCCAAGTAACAACGCCTTTGACCTTCACCGCGTCTGCGCCAGGCGTGCCGCTCTTGGTGTCAGGCACCAACTTGGCAAGCACGGTGGTGATCTCGCCGGCAGCGTCTTTCTCGCAGCCAACGCACTCGACCACATAGCCGTACTTCAGCCGCACTTTGTTTCCCGGGAAGAGGCGGAAGAAGCCTTTGCTCGGCACTTCCATGAAGTCCTCGCGCTCAATCCAAACCTCTTCGGTCAGCATGAAGTGGCGTTGCCCGCGCTCTGCATGGCCCGGGTGCACCGGCGCATGGCAGGGCTCTTGGTGTGAAGCGCTGCCAAACACATCCGTGAAGTTGACGAGCTTCAGCTTCAGCGGATCGAGCACCACGCAGGCGCGCGGTGCTTTGGCGTCGAGGTCATCGCGCAGCGCGATTTCGAGCGATGAGTAATCGAGCCAACCACCGGCCTTGCTGACGCCGCTTCGTTCGGCGAGCAGCTGCAGGCTCTCGGGCGTGTAGCCACGGCGGCGAAGGCCGGCGATCGTCGGCATGCGCGGGTCGTCCCAGCCGCTCACGTGGCCATCGCTCACGAGCTGGCGCAGCTTGCGTTTGCTGGTGACGATGTAGGTCAGGTTGAGCCGCGCAAACTCGTATTGATGCGGCCGCGGCTGCGCGAGCAGGCCGAGCGTGCAGAGCGTGTCGAGCAGCCAGTCGTACCACGGGCGCTGGTCTTCGAACTCCAGCGTGCAGATGCTGTGGGTGATGTTCTCGAGCGCGTCTTCGATCGGGTGCGCGTAGGCGTACATCGGGTAGATGCACCAGGTGTCGCCGGTGTTGTGGTGCGTCGCGCGTTTGATGCGGTAGAGAGCCGGGTCTCGGAGGTTGATGTTGGGGCTGGCCATGTCGAGCTTGGCGCGCAGCACGGCAGCGCCATCGGGCAGCGCGCCGGCCCGCATCTCGCGAAAGCGCGCCAGGTTTTCGGCCGGTGTGCGCGTGCGGAATGGGCTGTCGGTGCCGGCGTGGCCGAAGTCGCCGCGGTTGGCGCGCATCGCTTCCGCACTTTGCTCGTCAACGTAGGCGTGGCCGGCTTCGATCAACGCCTCGGCCGCGCGGTACATGAAATCGAAATAGTTGCTTGCGAAATAAAGGTGGCTGCGCGTGGCCGTGGGCGACGCAGGCTCGGGCGCTTGCCAGTCGAAGCCGAGCCAGTGAACGGCATCGATGATCGCGTCAACGTATTCCTGCTCTTCTTTCTCCGGGTTGGTGTCATCGAAGCGGAGGTGGCACACGCCGCCGTAGTCGCGTGCCAGGCCGAAATTCAGGCAAATGCTTTTCGCGTGGCCGATGTGCAGGTAGCCGTTGGGCTCGGGGGGAAACCGCGTGCGAATGGCGGCGTGGTCGATCGGGCCTGCGGCGTGGTGGGCGGCATCCCCCGGCGTGCCAGCGAAGCGCCGCTGCGCATAGGTGCCCGCCGCGATGTCGCGCTCGATCACATGGCGCAGAAAGTTGCTTGGCTTGTCGGTTTCGACGGGGGAACTCATGGCGCGCACTCTGGGTGGGAAAGAGGCGGCCGATTCTATCGACGCACTCCCTTTGGATACGCTTGATTACCAGTGCACATGGTTGCATTCGCGGCCCGGGTCAACCGCACGCTGGCCTTGGCGCGTTGAAGGCACACAAGGCTGCATTTGCAGTTGGATCAGGAGGAATGCATGAGCAAACGTCTGTCGGTTTTGGTGTCATCTGTTGCGGCTGTGGCCGCGCTCTGCACGGCTGGTGCGGCGCGTGCGGCGGATGTGGCTTGGTCGGTCGGTATTGGTTTGCCCGGCGTTGGCGCGGTCATCTCGAATGGGCCGACTTATGGGTCGCCATATGCGGCGACTTATGCGACGACTTATGCGCCGTCCTACCGGCAGCGCTACGTCGATGAGCCGGTGTACGGCGGCAGCTACTACGTGCCTGCGCCTGTCTTCGCGCCTGTGCCGGTCTATGTTCAGCCGCGCGTGGTCTACCGGCCCGCGCCGGTGGTGTACGCGCCGGTGCCGATCGTTGAGTACGAGCGGCCGGTCTATCGCGAGCGTGCGCGCGCCGTGCCTTACCGCGTTTGGGCGCCGCCAGTCCGCTATCGCCACGGCCACGGCCACGGTCATGACCACCACCATGACCGTGACGACCGGGATTGAAGGGCTCGCAATTCCCGAGCTACATCGCTTTGAACAAGTGCGCATAGAGCCGGCTCGCAACGAGCTTGTCGGCATGGCCGCGCAAGCTCAGCGTGACCTTGCCTGACTCTTCGCGAACCGCCGTCGTCACCGCATCTGCCCGCACCACGGTGCCGCGGTGGACTTGCCAAAAGCGCTGTGCATCAAGTTGCGGCAGCAACTCGCGCAGCGAGGTTCGGATCAAGTATTCGCGCGCAGCCGTGACGACGCGCACATACTTGTCAGCAGCCTCGAAGTAAAGCACGTCGTCGACCGGCACCAAGTGCACCGCCGCGCCCACGCCCGCCTGGATGACGCTCAGTTTCGGCATGGCGGCCGTCGATGCCGCGCCGCCCAAGGCGGGTGCGGCGAGCAATTCGCGCAAGCGCTCCAGCGTGGTCGAGTCGATGGCGGGCGCAGCCGCGAGCGCAGGTGCTCGGCGCGTTTGCAGCGCGGCCTGAAGGCGCGCACAAGTCTCACGCAGCCGGTCTGGCAACACCGGCTTCAAGACGTAGTCAACCGCTGCGTGCTCAAAGGCTTTGAGCGCGTATTGGTCATACGCCGTGACAAACACGATGAGCGGAAACGGCGCATCGGCCGGCCAATCTTCGGCGAGCGCGCCGGCCGCGTCGAGGCCGGTCATGCCGGGCATGCGGATGTCAAGAAACAACACCTCGGGCCGCAACGCGAGCGCCTGATCCACCGCAGCTTCGCCGTGCCCAACGGTGGCCACGATCTCCAGTGCCGGCCAGAGCCGCGCCAACTCGGCCTTGAGATTGGCGGCGAGCAGGGCTTCGTCTTCTGCGATGAGTGCGGTGGCGTGCATGTTGGGCCGAGCATATGGCACAGCATGCGCCGCCACCGCGGCGCGGCTACATGCGTGTGTTGCCGGTTTTCATCGATGACACGGTGCGGTCGATGGCTTTGTCAAACGCCTGGCCGAGCGTGGTGTTCTCGAACTGGGTTGACGCCGCTGCGAGCCGCGTGACGAAGCCGATCTGAAAGTCAGTGAACCAGTTCGGGTGCGGGTCGGGGTCAGGAATGGGCGGCCACCAGGCGGGCAGCTTGATCTTCTTCGGGCTGGTCGGGCACCAGTCGTCGAGGTCTTCGAAGGCGTTCGATGCGTTCGGCCCGAAGCGATTGGCCATCCAGGCCGTGCGCACGAATTCAGCAGCAAGCGCTGCGCCAATTTCAACCGGCGGCAAGGGTTGAGGATTGAGAGCCGCCTCCGACCGGCGGTAGCCCGCCGTCACGTCTTGCGGGCCGCGGGGGATGACGTCGTAGATGGCGGGAAGGCGCTTGCCGATGATGGCAAGCAAATGACGATCGAGGGACATGGTGTTCACTCCAAACCCAATACGGCATGGGGCGCGATGCCGCAAACGCTGTGCGGGGCATGTGCGAGTCGATCGCTGACCCCGTCCGTCACAGGTTAGTTCGCGAAACGCCTCTCGGCACGGTGCGACCTAGGGGTGCGGCGCGATGCACCGCGCTCAAGCCGCGCTCAAACCGCGCTCAAACCGCGATCGGCAAACGAATCGTTGCCAGCGCACCGCCACCGGCCGCTGCGCCGGCATCGGCGAGCTCTAAGCTCGCGCGGCCGGCATAGAGCGTGGCAAGCCGCTCCCGCACCTGAACCAGACCGAAGCGCGTGCCGGTGCTCGGCGCGTCTGAGAGGCCAACGCCGGTGTCATGCACACGCAGCACCAGTTGGCCGGCCTCGCGCGATGCGCTCACCTCGATCCGCCCGCCGCCAACCTTGGGCTCCAAGCCGTGGGAGATCGCGTTTTCAACGAGCGGCTGCAGCAGCAGCGGTGGCACCGGCACATCGGCCAGATCAGCGGGCATCTCGAACTGCGTTTGCAGGCGATCGCCCATGCGCACCTGCATCAGGGCGAGGTAGTCGGCCAAGCGTGCGAACTCGGCCGCGAGCGGGTGCTGGGCGCTGCGTGATGCGCTCAAGGTGGCGCGCAAAAACGCGATCAGCTGATCGAGCATCGCCTGCGCCCGAGGCGGGTCCATGCCGATCAGCACGCGCAGGTTTGCGAGCGTGTTGAACAGCATGTGCGGTTCGAGTTGCGATTCGAGCAGCTTGAGCTGGTTTTCAGCGGCTTGGCGCTGCGCCGTCTCGACCAATGCCTGCTGCGCGGCCAGCACTTCACGCGAGTAAAACCAGTAAGTGATCGCCATGCCGGGAATCAGCGATCCGAGCAACAGGCCGAGCGCTTGGAACCAGGTGCCGCGCAGATAGCCGGGTTGGTTGCCGCCCGTGATCAGATCGCCCATCAGGTTGCCCACGCTGAAGCCGACGATCGTGCCGAGCAAGATGATCAACATCATCCACGGCCAGCCTGGCCACTGGCTCGCAGCTTTTGGGTGATCGGGCGGCAGCTTGCTGTGCACCCAGCGCGCCACCAAGGTGCGGCTCACGTCGATGCAAAACCAGCAAGCCACCGAGATGGAGCACGAGTAGGCGAGTGAACGCCACCATGTTTGGTTGAACACCGCCGCCAGGCACAACGCAATCACTGCGCCATACCCCAGGCTCTTCAAGCCCCGCACCGCAAAGCGCGTGCGTTGCTTGCACTGCGCAGCCAACGCGGGGCTGTTTGGAGGCGAGCTCTGCGTGTTCATGGGGCGCGATTCTGTCGCAAGCCTGGTGCGCGAGCCGCGCTCAGGCGAGCTGCGCACCTGCGGGCTCGCGCGCCAGCATCCGCAAAGAGAGCGCACGCGCCAAGAACAAGCCGCTGAACAAGCCGTAGAGCAGGCTGCAGCCCCCGGCGAAGATCGGCTCCGAAGCGAGCGCCGGCACCATCGCCAAGCTTGCGCCAGCCAAGTACTTGACCGCGAACAGGCCGACGATCAACCCCAGCGGCAACCAGCTGCCAGGCACGCGAATGCGCTGGGTGTCACGCAGCCATGCCGCGCCGCGCACCGCCATGTGCTGGCGCACGAAGCCCAACGCGAACGCCAAGCCCGCGCCCCAGCCAGCGAATGCAATCGGCATGTGGCCGAACGCGCGCAACACGCCCGAGAGCGACAAAGCCACCAGCAGCAGCGGCAGCACTGTGAGCCGAAGCACGCTGACATCGCGGTCGTGCGTTTGCGACAGACCGAGTGCGACCAGCGCCGCGAACAAGCCCCAAACCCAGACCGGCGTGTGTTGAAGGATGAGTAAGACCATGATGTGTGGCTCCAATTTGGCGGCGCCCTGTGCGCCATGGAGTGCACTGTGCGCAGCGGCGTGCGCCTTCGCCATCGCCTTGCGACGAGCTGCTCGCAAGCGGCGCGAAACGGCGGTTCGCGGCGCGAGTTGATTCGTCAATTGCCGAGCAAATCTCCTGACATCGGGTGTCACATCTGGTGTCACATCCAGCAATGGCGGGCCTGAGAGGCCGGCCTTATATTGCGGGCGCACCAAAGACAAGCGCTTTTGCGGAGACTGGACATGGGGTTGTTTCGAATCGGCACCCGCGCGACCGCGTGGGGCCCGAGCTGCATGCTGGTCATGCTTGCCGCGTGCGCGTCTCAGCCGCTGCCGCCGCTCCCGCCGTCGTCGGTCGCGCAAGCCCGCAGCGTGCCGGCGCCACTGACTGGGGCGCCCGCAGCGAGTGCCAAGCCAGCCGCCAGCGCGCCCGCCAACGCGGCAGCAAATGCGGCAGCAAACGCAGCCGCACCTGCACCTGCACCTGCACCTGCACCTGCAAGCGCAACCGAAATCGCGTCTGAAAGCACGCCCCCCGATTCACCCGAGAGTGCCGCCGTCGCCGCGCGCTTCCTCGATCCCGCGGTGGCCTACATCACGCCGGCATTCCTGCCGGGCCACAGCGCCTACACGAGCAATGCCGAGCTGCGCAATGCGATGGATCAACTCCTGCGCGACGCCCCGCCCGGCACGACGAGCGTTCGCCGGCTGACGATTGGCATGTCGCAGTTTGGCGAGCCGCTCGAAGCGCTGCACTTCACGCGCGACCCCGACCCCGCGGCCGCCTTGCCGCTGCGCGCGCCGCGCCCGGTCGTGCTTTTGATTGGCCAGCAGCACGGCGACGAGCCGGCCAGCAGCGAGGCATTGCTCGTCGTCGCCCAAGAGCTCGCGCAAGGCAAGCTGCAGCGCGTGCTCGACCGCATCGATGTGGTCGTGATGCCCCGCGCCAACCCCGATGGCGCAGCAGCCGGCCGGCGCTTGACCGCCAACGGCATTGACCTCAACCGCGATCACCTGCTGCTGAAAACGCCCGAAGCCCGCGCGCAAGCACAGCTGGTGCGCGAGTTCGCGCCCATCGTGGTCGTCGATGCGCATGAGTACGCCGCAGTTGGGCCGTACCCGCAAAAGTTCGGTGCGGTGCCGAAGCACGATGCGCTGCTGCAATACGCGATGGTGGCCAATCTGCCCGCATTCATCACCAAAGCCTCGGAGGAGTGGTTCCGCCGGCCGATGCTCGCGCAGTTCAAGACTGACGGGCTCACTGCCGAGTGGTACCACACCACCGCCAGCGCCACGCCCGCAGAGCTCGCCGACAACACATTGACGATGGGCAGCGTGCGGCCCGATACCGCCCGCAACGTCAACGGCTTGAAGAACGCGGTGAGCTTGTTGATCGAAACCCGCGGCATCGGCATCGGGCGAGCTCATTTGAAGCGCCGCGTGTTCACGCAGGCCAGCGCCATCACGAGCGTGTTGACCAGCGCCTCGGCACGCGCTGCCGATTTGACCAAGCTCCGCCAGTTCGTTGCCGCCGAGGTCAGCGCCAAAGCTTGCACCGGCGAAGCTGTGGTGCAGGCCGAACCGACTGCAAGCGAATACGAAGTGCGCATGCTCGACCCGCTCACCGGAGCCGATAAAACCATCAGCGTCACCTGGAACTCGAGCCTCGTGCTGACCGCTGCCAAGCTGCGCGCGCGGCCCTGCGGCTACTGGCTCGATGCGCAGCAAACCGAAGCGGTCGCCACTTTGCGTGCGCTCGGCATCCAGGTGCAGCGCATTGACGAGCGCGGCGTGGTGCGCGGTGAGAACTACCGCGCCACCGCGCCGGGTGCTGCTGCTGTGCTGCTGCCGGTCTTGCTCGATATCGACGCGGGCGGCTACTACATCGGCCTCGACCAGCCGCTCGCAAACCTAGCCATCGCCGCGTTGGAACCCGACACGCCCGACAGCTACTTGACCAACGGCCTCATCACCGAAACCGGTAGTGAAGCCCGCGTGCTGGCGCGCCCAGCCATGCGCATGAGCCCGGTGCCGTGAACGCCGAACGGCATCAAATCAGCCTCGCTTTTCCGCTGCGTCATCAAACTGCCACACCAAGTCGATAGCTTGCGCGTTTGCGCAGCCGTTGCCTCGGGAGACGCCGTTGAACTCAGCCGACCATGACCTGATCCGCCGCATTCACCTCGATCTGGCCGACAGCTACGACGAAGAGCTCGAGTTGGAGCTTGACGACCGCAACGCGCTCGACCTCGCCGCTGAGAACACACCCACCGAGCAAGACCGAGCCGATCGCAGACTCTACTTTCGCGAGCTGTTCCGGCTGCAAGGCGAGCTCGTCAGGCTGCAGGATTGGGTGGTGGCCACGCGCCACAAGGTCGTCATCATCTTTGAGGGGCGTGATGCGGCGGGCAAGGGCGGCGTGATCAAGCGCATCACGCAGCGGCTCAATCCGCGGGTCTGCCGCGTGGCGGCTCTGCCCGCACCGAACGACCGTGAGCGCACGCAGTGGTACTTCCAGCGCTATGTGTCGCATTTGCCGGCGGCGGGCGAGATCGTGCTGTTCGACCGCAGTTGGTACAACCGCGCCGGCGTTGAGCGCGTGATGGGTTTTTGTGACGACGCGCAGTACGAAGAGTTCTTTCGCACCGTGCCCGAGTTCGAAAAGATGCTCGTGCGCTCGGGCATCCAGCTCATCAAGTATTGGTTCTCGATCTCCGACGAAGAGCAGCACCTGCGCTTTCTCGGCCGCATTCACGACCCGCTCAAGCAATGGAAGCTGAGCCCGATGGACTTGGAATCTCGCCGCCGCTGGGAGGAATACACCAAGGCCAAAGAGACGATGCTGGAGCGCACCCACATTACCGAGGCGCCGTGGTGGGTGGTGCAGGCGATCGACAAGAAAAAAGCGCGGCTCAACTGCATTCATCACCTGCTTGGTCAGATGCCGTATGAGGAAACGCCGCACGCCACCATCGTGCTGCCAGAGCGTGAACGCCACGACGACTACACCCGCCAGCCGGTGCCCGCCAACATGATCGTGCCTGAGGTTTATTGACCATGAACTCCATCGTTTCGCCGAGCACGGCACGGCCTCTCGCTCACCCACCCGCCGCGCCTTCATCGCGCCCGCAGCTCGACAAAAAGATCAGCCCGGTCACGGCGATCGTCTTCGTCGGCCTGCTGGCCATCGGGCTTTTGTTCACCGGCTACAGCCTCGTGCATGACGTGAGCGAGGCCGGTGCGCGCGCCACCACCTGGGTGCCCTACATCCTGCTCGGCGTGGCCTTGCTGATTGCGCTCGGCTTCGAGTTCGTCAACGGCTTTCATGACACGGCCAATGCGGTGGCCACCGTGATCTACACCCACTCGCTCCCGCCCAACGTGGCGGTGCTGTGGTCAGGCTTCTTCAACTTCCTTGGCGTGCTGTTGTCGAGCGGTGCGGTGGCCTTCGGCATCATCTCGCTGCTGCCTGTTGAGCTCATTCTGCAAGTGGGTTCGGGAGCGGGTTTTGCGATGGTCTTCGCGCTTTTGATCGCGGCGATTTTGTGGAACCTCGGCACGTGGTGGCTGGGCTTGCCGGCGTCGTCATCGCACACCTTGATCGGCTCGATCATCGGCGTGGGCGTGGCCAATGCCTTGATGCATGGGCGCAATGGGACGAGCGGCATCGATTGGGCTCAAGCCACCAGGATCGGCTACTCGCTGCTGCTGTCGCCAGTGGTCGGGTTCTGCGGCGCTGCGTTGTTGTTGCTCGCGTTGCGGGCGCTCGTGAAATCGCGCGAGTTGTACGAGGCGCCCAAGGGCAACGCACCGCCGCCCGCATGGATACGCGGCCTGTTGATCTTGACCTGCACCGGCGTGTCGTTCGCGCACGGCTCGAACGATGGGCAAAAGGGCATGGGCTTGATCATGCTGATCCTGATCGGCACGGTGCCGATGGCTTACGCGCTGAACCGCTCGATGCCGGCGGCGCAGATGACGCAGTTCGTCGCCATGGCCGAAGTCACGCAGCGCTCGTTGATGGCTCACGCACCGGCCACCGCACCGGTTGACCCGCGCCAGGCCCTGGCCGATTACGTGCGCACCCGGCAGATCACGCCGGGCACTGTGCCGGCGCTCGCGGCAGTTGCCAGCAGCATTGGTGACCAGATCAAGGCCCACGGCAGCTTGGCCGCGGTGCCGGCCTCGGCCGTCAACAACGTTCGCAACGACATGTACCTCGCCTCCGAGGCGATCCGGTTCCTGGAGAAGAACGATGCTGCGCAGATCGGCCCGGAGGCGAAGCAAAACCTCAAGGCCTTCAAAGCGTTGATCGACGACGCGACCAAGTTCATCCCGCTGTGGGTCAAGATCGCCGTGGCGATTGCGCTTGGCCTGGGCACCATGGTGGGCTGGAAGCGCATCGTCGTCACCGTGGGCGAGAAGATCGGCAAGACGCACCTCACCTATGCGCAAGGCGCATCGGCCGAGGTGGTGGCCATGCTGACGATTGGCGCAGCTGACCTCTACGGCCTGCCCGTCTCGACCACGCACGTGCTCTCAAGCGGCATCGCCGGCACGATGGCCGCCAACCGCTCCGGCCTGCAGCTCGCCACGCTGCGCAACCTCGCGGTGGCGTGGATCTTGACGCTGCCTGTGGCGATGTTGTTGTCAGGCAGCCTCTACTGGTTGTTCACGCGCTTGTTCACGCGCTTCTTTGCGCAGTTGTTCTGAGCTTGCATGTAAGAGCCGGCGCGCAGAATCGACTGACCTCGTGTCACTGCCCAGGAGCTCTACCGTGCAAATGCTTAAAAGACTGCTTACTGCTGCGTTGATCCCGACCTTGCTGGTCGCGCTGACTGGTCCCGTCTCGGCCGCTGAAGTGCCCTACACCAAAGCCGGGTTCGACACGGCGCTCGCCCAAGGCGGCCCGGTCATCGTCGATGTGCAGGCCGATTGGTGCCCAACCTGCCGTGCGCAAAAGCCGGTCGTGCAAAGCTTGATGAGCGAGGCCAGGCGCAAGAACGTCACGCTCTTCCTCGCCAACTTCGACACCGAGAAAGACCTCAAGAAGCAACTCGGCGTCACTCAGCAAAGCACCTTCGTCGTCTTCAAAGGCGGCAAGGAAGTAGGCCGCTCGACTGGGCAGACGCAAAAGGCGCAAATCGAGGCGCTGTTCGACAAAGCGCTGTGATGGGCTGTTCGCAGCCTCGCCAAACGGTGCGAACCGCTCAGGCCTGATCCGGCCGCGGCGCCTTGAACTCCATGGACTTCGGCTTCGGCACCTTCGCGCTCGGCTATGCCGCCGGTGTGCTCTCGACCTTGTCGCCATGCGTGTTGCCGCTGCTGCCGATTCTTGTTGCAGCAGCGCTCGGCCAGCACCGATTCGGTCCGCTCGCTTTGGCTGTTGGGCTGACCTTGTCGTTCGCTGCGGTGGGCCTCTTCATTGCCACCGTGGGCGCATCGCTCGGGCTTGATCCGGGCGCGCTCAGGCAAGCGGCTGCAGTGCTGCTGATCGTGCTGGCGATCGTGTTGCTGTCACCAGCTTTGCAGAGGCGATTTGCCGCAGCAACGGCGGGCGTTGGCACGGCTGGCGACCGCGTGATGTCGCGCATCGTGGGCACCGGCTGGAGCGGCCAGTTCGCCGTGGGGCTGGTGCTTGGCATCGTCTGGAGCCCCTGCGTTGGGCCGACGCTCGGCGCCGCCTCGACCTTGGCCGCGCAAGGCAGCCACCTTGGCCAGATCGCCGTGCTGATGCTTCTCTTCGGTCTTGGCGCCGGCACCCCGCTGCTTCTGATCGGCAGCTTGTCGCGCGAAGCGATGGGCCGCTTTCGCGGCCGCATCGCGCTCGCCGGCGAACGCGGCAAATGGCTGCTCGGCGGCATCATGCTGCTGCTCGGCGTGGCGATCCTCACAGGCTTGGACAAAGGCTTCGAAGCCTGGGTGCTCGATCGCTCGCCGCAGTGGCTGACCGAGTTGACGACGCGGTTTTGAGCCTCACTTGGTAGTTGTGCCGAGCAATCAAGGCGATTGCGGTGAAAAGGCGTGGAGACGGTGCTGGCGCGTTCGCCGGCGCGGGGGCACCCGCGCTGTTGCTGACACCGCCCCCACAAAACCGGCGGCAATGCGGAGATCGCTATTGGTTGCTCTGCCGCACGTAGACCTCAACGCGGCGGTTCTGCGCGCGCCCGGCATCGCTCGTGTTGGAGGCGATCGGCTCGTTCATGCCGCGGCCTTCGGCGCGCACGCGCTCGGGCTGCACGCCCTGGCTTTTCAAGTAGCTGACGACCGAGTTCGCGCGCTCGACCGAGAGCCGCTGGTTCAGATCGGCGTTGCCGACGTTGTCGGTGTGGCCGATCACGGTGGCGGTGAGGCCGCAGTACTCGCGCACTGTCTTGCCGACCGAATCGAGCGTGGTGCCGAACTGCGGGCTGATCTCGGCGCTGCCGCTTCGAAACATCACCGAGCCGGGGATGTTGAGCTTGACCGAGCCATCCGGCTGTTCGCTCACGCCGATGAGCTTGTTGAATTGCGAGCCCGCCAGCGCACCGCCAACAGCGCCGAGCAAGGCGCCGTTGCGCGCACCCACCGAGGCGGTCTTGGTCATTTGGCTGCCGATGATGCCGCCGGCCACGGCGCCGCCCGCTGCACCGATCACGGCGTTCTTCGTGTTGCTGTTGCCCGCGAGCGGCTTGCACCCGGGTTGGCCTGGCGCGGCGCTCGCGTTGTTCATGGCCGAAGAAACGGCGTCGATCTTCGCGTCGCCGATGGCGGGCAGGTTCTCGCAGCCGCTCAGTGCGGCAATTGACAGCGCCCCCAGGCCGACGCAATACGCCGTCCGCCCCCCGAGGGGGATGAGGAAACTCCGGGCGGCCGGGCGTTTCCTCACGAGCCCACCAATGGCAATGGCAGCTGCCTGCCAGAAGCTGATTCGAGCGTGCCCGCAGCGGGCTTGAATGCCGGCATGGCGCCGACCGTTGACTGGCGTTGATGTGTTCATCACGACCCCCGTTGGATGAACCCGAGCCGGGATTGGATCGGGCTGTCGCCAAGGTAGTGAGGGGTGCGTTACTGCGGCGTTATCCCGTGAGCGCGCACCGCTTCTCGCACCGCGGCGTTCACGGGGTTGCGGTTCAAGAAACTGTCGAGAAAAACCTCGGGCACGTGCTGTGATGCGGCGCGCTCTATCCACGACCATGCTTGCAGCAGGCAGCGGCGCGCTGCGTCGGCATCGCTCTGTTTCAGTGCGAGATGAGCTGCCCACCACACCTCAGGCGCGTAGAGGCCGGGCGAGGTGCCGCCTTGCAGGCAGCCTGCAACCAAGCGCTGTGCCTCGGAGGCCGCAGCCGCCTCCTCGCCGCAGCGGCCGAGCAGCTCGATGCGCAAGAGCAGCGCATGCGTGGCGAGCATGAGCTGCTCGCGCTGCAATGCTTCGGCCTCGATCTGGGCAGCGCGGCGCGCGCCGTCTGCGGGTGCATCGTCGCGCGCGAGTTCGAGCGCGATCTTCAGCCGCACGTAACTGCGCCCCGTGCCGCCGGCTGCCTCCACGAGTGCGTTGGCTTGGCGCACGAGCTGCGCCGCTGCTGTTGATCCGGGGCCGGCGGGGCGTGAGCGGAGCAAGCGCGCTTCGATGAACGCGCGCGATGCGCGAATCATCGGTGGCTCATCGCCTGCGAGCGGCGTCAAGCTGCGGTGCGCCAGGTCAGGGCGGCCCAGCCAAAGGTAGGCCACGGCGAGGTCGTTCTCGGCGATCGCGGCCCAAGCGATGTAGCCGGCCGCGCGCATCGCTTGCGGCATGGGCTCGGCCATCGCGAGGTAGTCGGTGAAGTGGCCAAGGTCGCGCAGGTTGCCTGCGAGCGCCATTTGATCGATCAACAGGCCGGCCGGCTCAAAGCCGGCGCGCTGGCCGGAGTCGACTGCGCGGCGCGAGGCTTCGGTGGCGTCATCAAAGCGGTTCAGGTACATCAACGCAATCGCCTTGTTGCACCACAAGTCGTTCGCAGCTTCCCAGCGGCCGAGTTGCTCGGCCTCGGCAATGGCTTGGTCAAACACATGCACAGCTTCGATGCGGTGATCGGCGTAGTCGAGTGCGGTGGCGTAGTTGCCAAGCCAGATGAGGCGCTCGTCGCTCTCAAGCAGGCGCAGGTCATCGGCGCGCTGTTGCAAGCCTTGCATGCGTTGCAAAGCCTCAACCGGGCGCGCGTTGCGCATCAGCGCAAGGGCAGCTTGCTCGGCGGCAAGCAAGGCCATGCGGCCATCGCCATGCGCTGTGGCGATGGCCTCGGCGGCTTCGGCATCGGCCAAGGCGGCGTCGTCCGCAACGCGTTGTGCGTGGATGTGCGCGCGGGCCACGAGCGCGGCTGCGCGCTGGCGTTCATCGGCAGCGCGGCTGAGCAGCGCCGTGGCGAAGGCCAGCGCACGGTCGAGCGTTTCGGCGCCCGGCAGCAGGCGCACGCAGCGCCAGTCGCACTCGAATGCAGCCGCCTGCCCGGCCGGCGAGCCTGAGGCAAGGTGGCAGCGTGCGGCGGCGGTGAAGGCAAGCAATTCGTCTCGCCTCGCGGATCGCGCGCCGGCTTCGCGCGCGGCCTGCTCATAGCAACTCGCGGCGCGCGCCCACTCGTGTGCAGCCTCCCAGTGGCCTGCGATGCGGGCGGACCGAAGCACGGTGCTGCTGCTCTCGGCGGCGGCATTGGCGCGCGTCAACCAGGCCGCGATTTGACGGTGCAGCGCCTGTGCGACTGCCGGCGG
>JAYWGR010000024.1:0-34850 GCA_043778145.1 Rhizobacter sp. | reverse complement strand
TTCAAACGTGATGCCGAGCGCGGCCCGCTCCCAGGCTGACAGCCGAAGCTCCGGCGCGCCGCCGTGATTGGGGTCAGTTTTGATGATGACTGGCGTGTCTTCAGCCGTGTGCTGGTCGATCGAGACGGTGTTGAGCGCCAGCTCGCGCAGCCGCGCTTGCAGCCTGCGGCGCGACAGATCACAACAGCCGGCATTGAGTGCCGTGATGTTGCGCGAGCGCAGCCCATGAAGAAGCGCCGGCCGATCGCGAGGAGTATTTCGCGTGTCGCTCAAATCGATGTGAAAGAGCAATGCCGCTTCTGAAGATGACTCGGCTGCAAGCCGGGCCAGTGCGTTGATCGACTCGTCAGCCGTGAGGTCAGCGCGCCAAGGCAAGACCGAAGCCCGCGGGAACAGGTGCGAAGCGAGATACCCGCTCCACGCATTGGCGTGCAGCACGAAGAGCTGTGTGCCGAGCGCGTCAATCATGCGAGTGGGCCATTGAATTCGGCATTCACGTAGTGCAGTAACACACTCGTCGCACTCGCATTGGCTGGGAGCCGGTCTCGGTGGTGCGCAATGCTGCGGCCCCGAAACAGCAGCCCTTCACCCGGCCGCTGAAGAACCCGAACGGTGTGATGCGCCATGTCCAGGTTGATCGACCATGCGCACGCGCCAGAAGTCTCGGGTGTGAAGTCGAGGCAGACTGACAGCGTGTATTCGCATTGCGGGCGATCCGTGTGGCGCTCCAGCGCCGCGCCACCTTGATAGGCCGCCACATACGCATAACTTGGCTTGACGGCACGGCCTGCCACCTGCGTGACTGCGCCAGTCAACTGCTGCTGCACGAACCTCGCCACCGACTCGTTGTAGGCGACAAAGCGGCGATCGACTTGCCCATCGCCCAGGCGCATCACGCCAGCGCGCACACATTGGCGGTAATAGCGGCGCATGGCCCCCAACTGAAACGGCGGAATGAGCGCCGGCATTGCCGCAAAGCCGCGGCGGAACTGCTGCTTCGACCACGCCGCGCGCTGCGCGCACTCGCTGCGGCGCAGCTGATGCGCCATCGGCTGAATCAGGATGCCCGCCTGCGCCAGCACCCACCGGGTTGCAGGCGGCAGCGCTGCAGGCTCGATTCGGCCGGCGCTCAGCGCCACCACCGCGTCGATGAAGGCATGGCCAATCCAATAGGGCCAGTCAGCGCCCGTGGTGGGGTCTTGCACCCACGCGATGCATTGCGCTGGCAAAAAGCTGGTGACCTCACCAAGTTGCGGCGCGGTTTGATTCGTGGGCTGCTCGTCCGCGTCAGGGTCAAGGTCGGGCTTCCACGAGAACCGGCAATGCGGATTGATGACGAGCGGCTCCAGGCATTGCGCGCGCATCGATGCTGGCGGCACGAGGTAGTGGGGTTGCTCGTCGAGCAAGCACCAGTAAAGCGGCTCGCTCATGCGCCGCCTCGGCCTGATCCATGGACCCAGCCATTGACTGTGAATCGGCTGTCGCAGAAGTCTCGTGATGTGCATTGCACGGGCATTACTTCATGCAGCCGCGTCGATTCAAAGAAGACGGCTTGGTTTTGCCTAGGTTGAATGCGCCAACTCGCCACGCCGTCACTTCGTGCGTCTGGGGCGCTGCTGGAAAAGAGTCGCAAGTCACCACCGCGAAATCGCCTGGGCTCGCGCGAGAAGAAGTAAACGAAAGTCAGGCGGCGGCCCAAAGCGTTGGCGGCGTCGTCGTCGAAATGCGGCCGAAAGAAGCCGCCGTCTCGGGTTGCCGTCAACTGGATCTCCACATCAGACACAGCGAACGACTGCAAGCCCAGGCGCGCCAGCACATACGGCAGCATCCAGAGCACGCGCGTGCGAAACATGGCCTCGAAGCCACCCAACTCGAACAGCACTTGCGATCGGCGCGCGCCGGCGTCAATGACGGTGGTGTCGCCGTCTTGCAGCACCTCAGAGACTCGGAACGACTTGGCGCGTGAGCTCACAAACCGCAGCAGGCTCGCAAGCTCCTGTGCCACCAAGAACTCTTCAAGCACCACCCACGGCGGCACGAGCTGCAGCTCAGGCCGCAAGCCGATCGAAAGCGCATGCGCATTCCCAAGCGCATTCCCAAGCACATTCGAAATGATCGATTTCCGCTGCGATGCACTCATGTCTTCATCATCCAAATGCGATGTGGCTGGCGCACGGCCGGATCAATCAGGCTGCCGAACGGGCAGGGCGAATCGCTCGGCATACCACTCGAAGGGCCGCGGTAATCGGCGCAGGTGCTCGCGCCGCTGCCAGACGCCTTCACGCACGAGGCCGTCGACACAGTCTTTGACTGTTGCGGGATTCCCGTTGCCATAGAACGCATAGGTTCTGGCCAGGGCGCTGCACGGCAAATAGCAACAGGCAAAGCGCAAGTAATTGCGCATGAGCACGGGCTTGAGTGCGGCACGGTAGGCATCGAACTCGGCGCGCGGGCGAAACCGGTGGCCAATGACCAGCTCCGGCACCTGGACGATCTCGCACCCGCTCAGCCAGGCACGCACACTGAACTCGGGCTCCGCGGCGCCGTACACGGGTAGCGCTTCGTCATAGCCGCCGAGCCGATGAAACAGCGCGCGCTCGATGACCGAGAACGTGCAAGGAGCCACCGGCACTTGCCCACCGTAGGCGCCGGCCACGGGTATCCATGTCACGCCCATCGACGGCAGCTGCAGCTGGCAGCCGAAGCCGCGGAATGAGGATGCGCGGTCAGCAATCGTCGCGCAGAGGATGCGGCCGGGCTGCAGGTGCTGACGAACATGCTCGTCCCAGTGCGGCGGGAATACCGTGTTGCCATCGGTGATCACGAGAACTGGATGGCGAGCCAATTCGGCGCCACGGTTGCGCGCAAACGGAATCCCGGCCCAACGTGCAAGCCGCTGGACTTGGATCGTTGTGGAAGCGAAGCCATTCGACAGTGCAGCCAGTGAGTCGCATGCGCCGTCAGTGGATGCATCGTCAATCACGATGATCTCGATGGGGAATGGCCGCGAACGCCCGAGCAAAATCGACTCGATCGTTTCGCGGATTCGCCCGCCCTCGTTGCGCACGGGAATGACGACACTCATGGCGGCAGCCGTCATCACTGAATCAGCGGATGCGGGTTGCAATGCGCGCCGCCGCAACGTGAGTGCTTCATGTTGCGGCGACCTCTAGGCTCAGCCTGCGGAGCCGTCGGATGAGTCGGCGTCAGCCATCCCGACGACGGCCACGACGCCCACCACCACCAAACCCACGACAGCCACGACGCCCAACGCCGGTGAGCGCCGGGAGCCGCCGCCGAGCATGCGCTTGGCCAAGCCTTGCAAGGCTTGCAGCGAGCCGTCGACCACGGGCGCCGCGGCGGCGGCTTGCGCCGGTGCAGGTGCCGGTGCCGCCGCAGCCGATGGAATTGACGGATAGGGCGGCAACGGCGGATAGGTCGGGTACATCGGATATGGCGGCGGCATCCATTCCGTCATCGCCATGCCAGTCGACCCCGTGCCCGGCGGCGATGGTGAAGGAGACGGCGACGGCGACGGCGACGGCGAAGGCGGCTTCGGCGGAGGCGGAGGCGACGGTGGCTTCGGCGGTGGCGAAGGCGGCTTCGGCGGTGGCGACGGTGGCTTCGGCGGTGGCGACGGTGGCTTCGGCGGTGGCGAAGCGCCTTGGAGCGCGCTCAACAGGCCCGTGCCCACTGGGCTGCCGAGGCCCGTGCATGCGTCCCAGCCGGTGCCCGCGTGATAGGGCCCGTGGGCGCCGCTGATGTCGTTGTCGCCAGAGGTGATGTCGCGAAAAGAAGTCGTGCTGAACGCCGGTTGATACACCAGTGTGTTCAAGAATCCCACCGGCTTGGCGAGCTTTTGGCCGAGCCGTGCAATGAGGCCTGCCCAAAGTGGCGCCACGGCACTCGTTCCCCATGATTCGCTCGGCTGCCCGGAGATGAAGACTTTGTACGGGCTCTCGGCTGCGGCATTGCCGCACACATCGGGCACGCCGCGGCCGCCAGTGCCTGTGGGCGAGGCAGGCACCGAGACGCTCGATTGATACGCCGGCTTTGCAAACGTCGCACTCACCCCGCCGCCGGTGGAGCCGCCGGCCGTGCCGCTGTTCCACACGCTCTCGCTGCTGATGGTCGAGCCCGAGCCTTGCAGGTGGGTGCCGCCGCAGCCAAGCGCATGCGGCGCAGACGCGGGGAAGTCAGTCGCCAGGCTCGCGGTCTTGTCGAACGAGCCGTCGTCTCCCGATGCCACGGTGACCGGAATGCCGAGGTTGGCTGCGTCTTGAAACGCACTTTCCATGGCTTGCATGGCCTGCGGCGTCCAGTTGGATTCGGCACTGCCCCAACTGATCGATATGGCGACTGGGCGAGTCGCATCGAAGACTGCGGCTTTCACTGCCGCCAGGAATCCGGCATCGGTGTTGGGCGCGAAGTAGACGCGCTGTTTGGCCTTCGGCGCCACGGCGCCTGCGACCTCGATGTCGAGCATCACCTCGCCATCGGCGTGCAGATCAACGCCCGGGTTGTTCGAGCCGCCCGACACCGGGACTGCCACGACCGAGGGCGATGCCAATCCGAGACTCGCGAAATACGTGGTGAGGTCGGCCTGAGAGAAGCCGCCACCGAGTTCGATGAGTGCGATGGATTGCCCCGAGCCATCGCCCGGCGGGAATTTGTAGAGACTCGCCACTTGGATCGGCGTCAATGGCACGACACCGGCCCGCGGGCGTGCGATGCCTGTGGCCGAAGATTGATAGCGTGGCTGCGCCTGCGGCCGATCATCCAGCCCGAGCACGGCGACCACCGCATTGGCCAGACTCTCGGGCACAGTCAGTGAGCCCTTTCGATGCCTGAATGACACGCCATTGACACTCGCCTGATAGAGCTCGACACCGAATGCCGCACTCAAATTGCCGACAGTGCCCGCCAATTCCACACTGCGCTGCTCGAGACTCTCACGCAATATTTGAAGCCCATGCGCTTGCGCAAACTTGCGCACACTCGCCAAGTCGTTCGGATCGGCGCCGTATTGCTGCGCCAATTGATCGCGAGAAAGAATGCGCTTGTGGTGCGCAGTGGGCGGCACAGATCTGCGCCTGAGCTCCACCAGTACCGTGATGCGCCGCTCTGCATCAACGAGTGGCCCGATCTGTGCGTTGGCGACCGGTGCTCTGTGGCTACCGCTCAATTCGATGCGCTTTTCCATGAATACTTCCCTTCAAGAAGCGCGGCGTGAGCCGCAGAAGAAGAATCAGGTCTCTCGTGTGCTTCGGGCATTCGGATTCGACATTCGGCACTGAGAGGTCGAAGGCACTGAGAAGTCGACGGCACGCGGGGTGCCAGCACTCTGGTGAGACTCGAATGAAGACTCGCCTGAGTCCGCGAGTTCGAATCAATTTAGCCAGCGAGGGCATTCGCCGGCATCCTGAAAGGTAGGGGAGTTGCGTAAAGATTCATTGAGCGCGATGCGCCCTCATTCGTTAAGAAATGATTCGGCATTCACGCGAGTGGCGCGCTGGCTTTGGGGTCAGGCACTGGCTGGCCGGCGCGGCGCGGCTGGGTGTTGCATCGCGTTGACATCTCAACGAGATGTCAATGCAAGCTCAGTGCAAGTGGGTCGAGCTCAGTGTGAGCTCGGTGCGATGTCAGTGCGGTATCAGTGCGACACCAGCGAGCACCGGCTCGCGCTCAGCAGCAGATCGCGCGTCACGCCGCCGAGCACCCATTCGCGCACTCGGCTGTGGCCGTAGGCGCCGGCTACAAACACGTCGATGCCGCTGTCTTGGCCGATGGCGTAGAGCGCCGTGGCATCGTCGCCGGTGGAGAGTTGTGCGGAGCCGGCGGCGTTCACGCCGTGGTGGCGCAGCCAAGCCACCACATCGAGCACCTGCCTGCCGGCCGCCGCGAGACCGTCTTTTGCGGCGAGTGCCGCCACGCTCACCCGTGCGGCGCGCTTGAGCAGTGGCAGCGCATCTGAGGCGGCGCGGCGGGCTTCGCGCGTGTCCTTCCAGCCGATCAGCACGTGATCGAGTGCGAGGGTGGTGGCGCCCACCGGCACGATCAGCACGGGCCGCCCCGTCTGCAGAATGAGCTCGCCGGTGTTGACTGCGCGCGATGCATCGAAGAGATCGCCGGTGTGCGCGCTGGTCAACAGCAGGTCGGCACAGCGCGCCTCTAGTGCCAGGTACTCACCGAGGTAGGCAATGACCTCGGCCGAGCGCCACTCGACGAACGCGGCGCGCCCTTGCAGCGCGGCGCGAAACTGCGCCTCGGTGGCTTTGAGCTCCTTGGCCGTGTCGTCACGATCTTGCTGGTAGACATCGCCGGCCATGTAGCCATCGCCATAGACCATCTGCAGCGGTTGGCGCACCGCGATGCCGACCACACCTGCCTTGAAGCGCTCAGCGAGTTCGGCCGTGACCTTCAGCAGACCTTCGTTCTGGCGGCCGGGTGCCAGGTTCACCATCAAGGTGGCGTAGCTCATGGTGTGATGCTCCGAGGTGCGTGACGGCCGAATGGCCATCGCTCAAGCTTCGGCTTGCGGATCAAAGGCGTCTGTGCGCTGAGGCACACAGGCCCGGGCTCGCCAAAGTTTCAGCGTGCCGCTCGCCGATGCAAAAGCGCCTTCAAATCGTCCACAGCGGGCACGATGGCGAGTGCGACCAGCAAGACCGCCAGCGGCACGGTCGACAAATAGCCCAGGTGCTTGAACCCGAGTGCGCCAATGATCCCGCCAATGAAGAACGCCGCCAGCAAAGAGCCGAGCACACGAAGGCGGCCCATGTCGGCCTGAACCTTCGGCAGCTCGGGCGTTCGCGGGTCATTCCAGTAGAGGAGCTTGCCGAGTTCGATGCCGAGATCGGTGACGATGCCGGTGATGTGCGTGGTGCGAATCTCCGCCTTCGAGAGCTTCGTGATCACGGCGTTCTGCAGCCCCATGATGAAGCAGAGCAGCATCACCGTCATGGGCACGAAGAGGCCCTCGATCCGCGAGAGCTGCGCGCCCAAGAGGCCGAAGCACAGCAGCAGCGCGGCCTCAAGCAGCAAGGGCAGGGCGTATTCGCTGTGCCGTTGCTCGCGGCGCGCGTGATTGACCAGCACCGCGCACGTGGCCGCGCCGCTCAGGAACGAGAGCACCGCGCCCACGCCGGTCAACACCAAGCCGTGTTCGCCGAGCGCGATGCTGTCTGCCATTGACGAGACGATGCCCGTCATGTGCGAGGTGTACTGCTGCACCGCGAGAAAGCCGCCGGCGTTGATTGCGCCTGCGATGAAGGCCAGCGCATAGCCGAGGTGCCGGTTGGCGCTGGGCGTGCGCGCGCGGCCCGTGAGCGCTCGTGCGTAGTTGAACGGCAAGGGCGACATGGGCCGCAGTATGAAGCTGGCATTGCGCGCGGCTCTGTGCGGTCTCGAACAGACGGCAACGCTGCCCGCCGCTATGTTGGGCCTGCGTGGATGCCGGCCTCGCCCCGGGGCGGCTATGCGTTCATTCGAGGAATGCATGAGGCTGCCCGGCCGCCCGAAAGGCGAATATCGGAGTGCGCAGCACGAAGGAAGTCCAATGAGTTTGTTGAGACTGGAGCATGGCAAGCTGGCCTACCGGGCTGACTTTGCGCTTTACACCGCCGCGGTGCCAGCGCTGGCGGCCTACTTGATGTGGGCCGCGCCACGCGCCTACGGTTGGAGCGCGTTGCTGTGGGTGATGGCGGGTTTGATTGGCTGGACGGCGATCGAATATGTGCTGCACCGATTCGTGTTGCATGGGCTGCAGCCGTTTCGCGCATGGCACGAAGCGCATCACGACCGGCCCATGGCGCTGATCTGCGCGCCCACTGTCTTCAGCGCTGGTTTGATCGTTGTGCTCGTGTTCTTGCCGGCGTGGCTGATCGGCGACCTGTGGTGCGCGTGTTCTCTCACGCTGGGTTTGCTTGGCGGCTACCTGGCCTATGCCGTCACCCATCACGCTGCACACCATTGGCGGGCGGAGGGCGCTTGGCTCCAAGGCCGCAAGCGTTGGCATGCCCTGCATCACCACGCGCATCATGCGTGCTGCTACGGCGTGACGAGTTCGCTCTGGGATCACGTCTTTGGCAGCGCGCGCCGCGTGGGGCGTGCGCAGTCGGCGAGCTTGTAGGCCTGCGCAGTCAGCATGCGGGTGCTGGCGGTGCGATGGTTTCATCCGCCAGCTTCTGCAGCGATGGCGATGGCGATGGCGATGGCGTAGGTGATTTCACCGCAGCTGGGTTGCCCACAGGCTTCGGCTTCGCGCCGGGCAAAGGTGACCATTCCGGCCGCGCTGCCGTTTGCGAATCGATGATGACGAGGTAGCGCCCGGGTGCCGCAATTGGCTCACGATCAGGCTCCAGCACCCAAAGCGGTTGGCCTTCGGCCGCTGCTTGTTCGTAGTCGGCGTCGAGGATGCCGTGCCGATCGATGAAGACATTCAAGCTTGCAGGAATGCGGATGCAGCCTTTCGATTCGACGCGCCCGAGCCTTGGCTCCAGCACGCTCGGGTCGGTGGCGTGCATCTGCAGGCGCATCTGGCTCGTGCCGCCATCGCCCCAGCCACGCTCGGCGTCAGCCCAGCCAAAGTCGAAGACGCGCCGCCCGCGCAGGCCGTAGCCGCGAATGTGGTCTTCGTTGAAGCTGCCTTCGGCGCGAAAGTCCGGGTTGTCGAGCGTGTGCGCAAAGACGCCCAGCGGCGTGACGAAGTGATCAAAGCTGCCGGCCTTGCCCGTCGAGACTGGCGATGCGCCGGTCCATGCCCATGCGCCTGCTGCGGTGCGCATGACGATGAACGCGGCTTGAACCTGCGGGCTGCTGTCGATCAACACGAACGCCTGCGCGCCGCTGAGTGGGGTTTGCGCTGCCACAAGGGCCTGCTGAAGCAGCACGATGTAGCGCTGCTGATCGCGCGCGGGAACGTCAAGCCGGCGGTCAACTTCCCTCGCAAACTGCCGGGGCCAATGGGCGGCCTGATCTTCGCCCGGTGGCGCGGCCTCGGCCGTCACGGTGCCCATGCAGAGCAAGGTGCTCAGTGCAGCTTGCTGCAGCACTCGCATGCCGCGCGCGCTCAACTTGGGCCAACGCCTTCTTTCGTGTCGCTGTGTCATCGATGCCTTTGTGGGCGCAGATCGCCAAACGCCTCGGGCCGAGGCGGCGTGAAGGCACCTTAGGGCAAGGGCTCCGGCTCGACTGTTCGGTAGCCGACATTGGCGCGATCGTGTGATCTGGCTGAGCGAGGGCGGTGCTGTGGCGGCTGGCGCATGTGCAGCCACCGGATACGCCACCCGATACGCCACCCGATACGATTGCGCCATGCCCAATCAAATCCTCTTCGGCTTTCACGCCGTCACCGTGCGACTCAAGTCGCTGCCCAAGACGGTCATCGAAGTCCATGTGGACCCCACTCGCCGTGATCAACGCATGCGCGACTTTGTTTTGCGCGCCAAAGACGCCGGCGTGCGCATCGTCGACAGTGACGACGAGCGCTTGCAAAAGCTCTGCGGCAGCCATCGTCACCAAGGCGTTGCCGCGCGAGTCGAAGTGGTCGTGCAAAGCCACTCGCTTGACGACACGCTCGATGCCATTGAAGCGCCGCTGCTGCTCCTCGTGCTGGACGGCATCACCGACCCGCACAACCTCGGCGCCTGCCTGCGTGTGGCCGATGGTGCCGGCGTGCATGCAGTGATCGCACCGAAGGACCATGCGGTCGGTCTGAACGCCACAGTCGCCAAAGTGGCCAGCGGCGCGGCTGACACCGTGCCCTACTTCATGGTCACCAACCTCGCGCGCACGCTCAAGGAGTTGAAGGAGCGCGATGTGCGGATCATCGGCACCTCGGACGAAGCCACGCAGTCGCTCTACGACATCGACCTCACAGGTCCGGTCGCGCTGGTTCTAGGCGCTGAAGGGAGCGGCATGCGCCAGCTCACCAGCAAAACCTGCGACGAGCTCGTGCACATCCCGATGGCCGGCGCGGTGGAGAGCCTCAACGTGTCGGTCGCCAGCGGCGTGTGCTTGTACGAGGCAGTGCGGCAGCGTTCAAAGTCCAACTGAGGCGAGGTCTCACCATGCCCGTGATCGACGTCAAACACCCGCTGGTCAAGCACAAGGTTGGCCTGCTGCGTGCCAACGAGATTTCGACCAAGAAATTTCGCGAGCTGACGAACGAGTTGGCACGCTTGCTGGCGTATGAAGCCACTGCCGATTTCCCGCTTGAGCGCACGATGATCGATTGCTGGAGCGGGCCGACCGAGGTGGAGCAGATCAGCGGCAAGAAGGTCACCGTGGTGCCCATCCTGCGTGCCGGCCTCGGCATGCTCGACGGCGTGCTCGACATGATCCCGAGCGCGAAGGTGAGCGTGGTGGGCCTCTCGCGCAACCACGAGACACTGCAGCCCGAGAACTACTTCGAGCGCTTCGTTGGCCAGCTCGCCGAGCGCACCGCGATCATCATCGACCCGATGCTGGCGACTGCCGGCTCGATGATTGCAACCGTTGATTTGCTCAAAGAGCGCGGCTGCAAAGACATTCGCGCGCTGGTGCTCGTCGCCGCGCCGGAGGGTGCCACGGCGCTCCAAAAAGCCCACCCCGATGTGCGCTGCTGGACCGCCGCCATCGACAGCCATCTCAACGAGCTCGGCTACATCATTCCTGGCCTCGGCGACGCGGGCGACAAGATCTTCGGGACGAAGTAGGCCGCAAGTGCTGGCGCAAGTTTGGGCGCGGGGGGAGAGGGAATCACCTGACCTTTTTTTACCTGCGTTGACCGCGTGGGACTTGTGACTGACACACACGCGCCGTAACCTTGCGCCCCATGGACACCTCGACTCAAACCACTCGCGCCACAGTGCGGTCAGCCTTGCGCAGGCCGCTGCGGCTTTGGATGACCGGCAGCCTGGCCGTCGTGATGGCGGCCTTTGTGCCGGCGCGTGTCTCGGCCGAATCTCAGGCGCGAGAGTCGATGCAGGATGTCGAGCGGTTGATGCGCCACAGCCGCTACGGCGTTGCCGAGACGCTGCAACGCATCGAAGCCGCGGCCGAGTTGCAAGGCCTCTCCGTGCTGATGCGCATGGGCGGGCAGCAGCCGGTGATCGTGCTGGCGTCGTCGGTGGGTGGCACCTTGGTCGTGATGGACGAGGCGAGTGCGCGCATTGACATACCGCTCGCATTCCGCCTGCGCCGCAGTGCGGATGGCGGTGTGGATGTTGACTGCGGCGTGTCGCGCCAACTCATGCACGGCAACTTGCAGGATCTGCCTCAAGCGGTGGCCAATGACCTGGCTGCCATGCCGCTGCTGTTAGACCGCGCACTGGTTTAACGCGTTACACCCAGCCCAACATTCCGGCCGCGGCGCCAAGTGCCACCAGCCACATCGGGCTCAAGCGAGTGCGCAACATCACCGCGGTGGTGACCGCGATCAAACCGAGCGCGCCCCATCGGTGCGCGGGCACTTCGACATAAGGCAACGCGAGCACGAAGCCGGTTGCCAAAAGCAAGCCGAGCGTCAAGGGTATGAGCCCTGAGGTGAAGGCGCGCACCCCGCGTGTCTCGCGGCGCTGCGAGCCCCAGCGTGTGGCCGCGAGCGACAGCACGGTTGAGGGCAGCAGGATGCCGGCCATGGTTACAAACGCACCCATCGGCCCGGCCACGTTCCAGCCGAGCACGGCAACGAACAGCACATTGGGGCCGGGTGCCGCTTGCGCGATGGCGATCGATGATGTGAATTGCGCGTTGTCGAGCCAGTGCTGCTGCGTGACGAGGTAGCGGTGCATCTCGGGCGTGGTGGTGATTGCCCCGCCGATCGACAGCAAGCTCAGCAGCAAGAAGTGGCCGAACAGGCCGAGGTAATCGGCAGTTGCCAAGTAGGCGGGCAGGCCGAGGCTCATCGCGGCAACAGCCGGCGCCAAGCAAGCGCGATGGCAATCGGCCCGAGCCCGCCGATCACCCACACCAAAGGCCAGCGCAGCACTGCCACGGCGATGAAGGTCAAGGCTGCGAGCGCCAAACCCAGCGGGCGGCCCAACGGGTTGCTGCGCAGCGTGGCGAGCAGCTTGAACGCCGTTGAGATGATCAACCCTGCGGCCACTGCACCCATGCCGCGCAGTGCGCCGGCCACCAACGGCCACTGCGACAAGCGCGCGTAGAGCACGGTCAGCAAGAGCACCACGACCAAGGGCGCGAGCAGCATGCCGGCCAGCGCGGTGAATGCGCCGCGCAGGCCGAAGTAGCGATCGCCCAGCATCAACGCGAGGTTCACCACATTCGGCCCGGGCAGCACTTGCGCCACGGCCAGCATCTCGATGAATTCGGTGCGCGAGAGCCAGCGCTGCCGCTCGACCAACTCGCGCTGCGCAACCGGCAGCACGCCGCCGAAGCCCTGCAACGCGAGCCGCGTGAAGACCATGAACAACTCGGTCAAAGATTCGGGCGCGGGCGGCCCGGTCTTCATCTCAGCGGGCTCATCGAGGGTGAGCATTGCGGGCGCGGCGAAAGCCGGTCATTTCAAGATCACCACACGTCGCCCGACCCAAACGCTCAGGCCGATGGCCGCGAGCATCCACACCGCACCTGCCATGTGCAGCGAGCCGAAGCCCGCATGCGCGATCAACCACCCGCCGCTTGACGCGCCGGCCGCTTGCCCCAGGTAGATCGCCGAGGTGTTGAGCGCCATCAAGGCCGGCGCCAGCACCGGCGCTGCGATGCCCAGCCGCGCCTGTTGCGCAGAGTTTGAAGAGAAGCAGCCCAAGCCCCAAGGCAGCAGCACCAAGGCCATCACCGCGAAGCCCTGTGCCAGCGGCCAGAAGAGCAGCGAACCGAGCATCAAGGCCAATGTGATGGCAACGCTGCGGTCGGCGCCCATGCGGTCAATGCCGCGCGCAACAAGCAGGTTGCCGACGAGGCCCCACGCACCGAACCAAATGAAGAGCCCGCTGATCTGGGCGGCGGTTGCACCCAGCGTGAGCTTGTAGTAGGGCGCGAAGTACGAGAACAACGTGAACTGCCCCGCGCCCGAAAGCGCGGTGACCGCCACCATTGCCATCAAGAGCGGATGCGTCAGCACCTGCTTCCACGCATGCAGCGACAAGGCCGCTGGCTTGATGCCGTTGGGCATCACTGCAAACACCCATGCAGCCGCGAGCAGCGAGAGCACGGCAACGGCGCCAAAGGCGCTGCGCCAGCCGAAGGCATCGCCCATCCAAGCTGCCATCGGAACGCCGGCCACTGATGCAATCGACCAGCCGAGAAAGATGAACGTGATGGCTTGCCCGCGCTGATGCGGCGGCGCCATGAAGCCGATCGCCGCGGCCGCTTGCGGCGTGAACACCGCCGCACCCAGCACCGTCAAAGCCCGCACCGGCAAGAGCGCCGCAAAGCTCGGCATCGCCGCGCAGAGCGCATGGCCCACGCCGTACCAAAGCAGTGCGGCCGACAGCAGCCGGCGCCGATCGAACCCGGCCACCCAGCCGGCGAGCAGTGGTGCGCCAAAGCACACCATCGCCGCGCCAAGGGCCAGCAACTGCCCGCCAACGGCGACTGAGACACCGAGCGACTGCGTCAAGTCATTGAGCGTGCCGACCACGCACATGATGCCGCAGCCGATCACGAAATTGCCCGCCAGCAGCGCCCACTTCACCGCGGCCCGCAGCGGTGGCGCGGCCAAAGGTGCGGGCGCGGCCACGCCGTTCATCCCAAGGGCAGCGGTGCCGCCACGCCGCTCATCGCAAGACGCGCAAGGCTTCCGGGTTGACGATGTTCGTCGGCTCGCCGGCGATGAAGTTGGCCACGTTGTCGAATGCAGCCTTGAAATAGAACTCGTAGCTGTCTTGCTCCACATAGCCGATGTGCGGCGTGCACACGGCGTTCTCCAGCCGCAGCAGCGGGTGGCCTTGCAGAATCGGCTCGCTCTCGAAGACGTCGACCGCGGCCATGCCCGGCCGGCCGCGGTTGAGCGCCGAGACGAGCGCGTTCTCTTCGATCAACTCGGCACGCGAGGTGTTGACGAGCAAGGCCGTGGGCTTCATGCGAGACAGCGCATCGAACTTGACGATGCCGCGAGTCACATCGTTCAGGCGCAAATGAAGCGAGAGCACATCGCACTCGGCAAAGAACTCTTCGCAGCTCGCCGCCACGTTGAAGCCGTCAAGCGTGGCCTTGCCGCGCGCTGATTCGCTGCCCCACACGATCACCGTCATGCCAAAGGCCTTGGCATAGCCGGCCACGAGTTGGCCGATGCGGCCGTAGCCCCAGATGCCAAGCGTCTTGCCCTTGAGCACCATGCCCACGCCGAAGTTCGGCGGCATCGAGCCTGCCTTCAAGCCGGACTGTTGCCACGCGCCATGTTTGAGGTTGCCGATGTATTGCGGCAGCCGCCGCATCGCCGCCATGATGAGCGCCCAGGTGAGCTCGGCAGGCGCTGTTGGCGAGCCCAAGCCTTCGGCCACGGCAATGCCCATGCGCGTGCAGGCTTCAATGTCCACATGGCTGCCGACCTTGCCGGTTTGCGAGATCAGCTTGAGCTTGGGCAGCTTCTCGATCAGGGCTTTCGGGAACTGCGTGCGCTCACGGATCAGCACCAGCACTTCGGCATCGCGCAGGCGCACTGAGAGCTGGCCAATGCCCTTGACCGAGTTGGTGAAGACCTTTGCGTTGAGCGGTTCGAGCACGGCCGCGCACTTGAGTTTGCGGACGGCGTCTTGGTAATCGTCGAGGATGATGATGTTCACGAGAGGCGTGGATCCCTGCGGTCGGTGATCGGCCTTTGATTGTGCACGCGGGGGTTAGCATTCCCGCTCGATTCCCACGCAGGAGACTCCCCATGTCGATCACCATGCACTCGGCCAGCGTGCCGATTTTCGTTCGCCAACTCGGCAATCTGTTGACCTGGCTTGACAAGGCCGAGGCCCATGCTGCGGCAAAGAAATTTGATCCTGCCGTGTACTTGAGTTTGCGCTTGGCGCCCGACATGTTGGGCTTCACCAAGCAGATCCAAATTGCCTGCGACACGGTCAAGTTCTGCGTGGCGCGACTGGCGGGCGCCGAGGCGCCGAAGTTCGCCGACGACGAAGCGAGCCTCGCCGACTTGCGCGCCCGCGTCCGCAAGACGATCGACTACGCGCAGTCGGTCCCGGCTGCGCAAGTGGAAGGCAGCGAGGCGCGCGAGATCACCGTGCCGCGGCGCGATGGGTCGATCACGATGCGCGGCGAGGCCTACTTGAAAGAGTTCGCGCTGCCCAACTTCTTCTTCCACATCACGACCACCTACGCCTTGCTTCGCCACAACGGCGTCGAGCTCGGCAAGGGCGATTTCCTCGGCCCGATTGGCTGAGTTCCTCTGGCCACACTCTCTCTGGCCACCATTTCCATGGCCACGCAAGGCGCCGTCGAATGATCTGGCTGCGGCGAGCCTTGGTGCTCGCGACCGCGCTGCTCTTCGTCGGCGTGGCGCTGCTGGCGGTCTACCGCATGCGCTCGCTGCCGATCACCGACGGCCGGCTTGTGGTCACCGGCCCAACCGCTGAGGTGCGCATCGAGCGTGATGCGGCCGGTATCCCCACCATCCACGGCGCATCGACCGAAGACGTGCTCTTCGGCCTTGGCTTCGTGCACGCACAAGACCGGCTCTGGCAACTCGAGACGCACAAGCGCATCGGCGCAGGGCGGTTGGCCGAGGCCTTTGGGCCCGGCGCTTTGGAGACCGACAAATTCTTGCGCGCACTCGGCGTGCGCCGCGCGGCAGCCGCACAGTGGCGCAACGCGAACCCGAGCACGCGCGCCGCGGTGCTCGCCTACACGGCGGGCATCAATGCCTTCGCCTCACAAGCGATGGCCGCCAGGCCGCCCGAGTTCATGCTGCTCGGCTTGAAGCCAGAGCCATGGACACCCGAAGACAGCCTCTCGTGGGCGATCATGATGGCGTGGGATTTGGGCGGCAATTGGTCGACCGAGTTGCTGCGAATGCGGCTTGCGCTGCAGATGCCCGTGGCGCGCATCGACCAGCTCTTGCCGCCCTATCCCGGCGAGAAGCCTCTTGCCACGGCCGACTATGCGGCGCTGTTTCGCAGCCTCCATGTCGACGGCCGCCTCGGCCAGCAAGCGCTTCGCTCTGCGCCCGAATCGGGCATCGAAGGCGTGGGCTCGAACAACTGGGTCGTTGCCGGGTCACGCACTGAGAGCGGCAAGCCACTGCTCGCCAATGACCCGCACTTGAAGTTGAGTGCGCCAGCGCTTTGGTACCTCGCGCGGCTCGACGCGCCGAACTTGAAAGTTGCCGGTGCCACCTTGCCCGGCCTGCCCGGCGTGGTGCTGGGGCAAAACGAGCACATCGCCTGGGGCTTCACCAACACCGGCCCGGATGTGCAGGACCTTTATCTCGAACGCATCGATGCAAATGATGCCGGCCGCTATCAAACGCCAGACGGCTGGGCACGCTTCGAGACGTTCACCGAGTCGATCAAGGTCAAGGGCGAGGCCGACGTGGCGATCACGGTGCGTGCCACGCGCCACGGCCCGGTGATTTCAGATGCCGGCATCGCAGACGGCCTCATCGGCCCAGCCGCAAAGCCCGCGTACGCGCTTGCAATGCGCTGGACCGCGCTCGATGCCGACATCGATGCAGTTGGCGTTGCGCTCGCGTTCGACCGCGCCGACTCGGTCGCCTCGTTCGTCAAGGCCTCGGCCGCTTACGTGGCGCCGATGCAAAACATGGTCATCGCCGATCGCGATGGCCACATCGGCATGGTGGCCGCTGGCCGCGTGCCGCTCCGCAAGCCCGAGAACGACCTCAAAGGCCTGGTGCCCGCGCCAGGCTGGGACGCCCGCTACGACTGGGCGGGCTTCCTCGACCCCACACTCACGCCGCGCGAGATGGACCCGCCGCGCGGCTGGATCGCCACGGCCAATCAGCGCATTCACGCGCCCGACTATCCGCACTTTCTGACGAGCGAGTGGGCTGTGCCGTATCGCCATGACCGCATTGCCGCGCTGCTCGAGGCGCGGCCCCAGCACGACATCGCCAGCCTGCGCGCGATCCAGGCCGATCAGCTCTCGCTGGCCAGCGTGCGCTTGCTGCCCTTCATCGCCCAAGCGCGTTCGACTCATCCGCTGGCTGCGGCAGCGCAAGCGCAACTCGCGGCGTTCGACGGCACGATGGCCGCGGATCGCGCTGCGCCATTGATCGTCTGGGCCTGGGCTCGGCAGCTGGCTGAGGCCATCTTCGCCGACGACCTCGGGCCGGCGCTCTGGGCCGCGAGCAGCCGCAGTTACCGCGATGCCTTGGAGGGCGTGCTCGACCGACATGACGAATCGTGGTGCGATGACCGCCGAACCGCAGCGGTTGAGACTTGCGCGCAGCAAATTGATGCGGCGTTTGATCGCGCGCTGGATGAAATCAAGGCCGCGCAAGGCAGCGATGTGGCGGCATGGCAATGGTCAAAGGCGCATGTGGCGCGGGCCGAGCACCGGCCGTTCAGCCGCGTCAGGTGGTTGGCGCCATGGTTCGAACTGCGCGCGCCGGTTGGCGGCGACACCTACACCGTCAACGTCTCGCGCGTCGGCTTGAAGCCGGATGCGACAACCGGCGAGGTCTACCTTGATGAACACGGCCCCAGCCTGCGCGCGCTCTACGACTTGGGCGACCCAAGCCGCTCGCGATTCATGCAGTCGTCCGGGCAGTCAGGCCACCCGATGTCGCCGCGCTATGCCGACTTTCTGAAGCCCTGGCTTGCCGTTCAAGATGTGCCCTTGTGGCAAGCCCCGGCCGAGCATGTGCTTCTGCTTGCGCCGCATTGATGGAGGACGATCACACCATGACCCCTGCCGCCACCGCCACCGCCACCGCCACCGCCACCGCCACCGCCTTGCTGGTCATCGACGTGCAACGCGCTTTGTGTTCCGGGCCTTACGCTGTCTTCGAAGCACCGCAAGTGATCGCGCGGATCAACCATGTGGCCAGCCTCGCGCGCCGCGCGGGTGCGCCTGTGATCGTGATTCAACATGAAGAACCCGCAAGCCCGATGGCCCACGGCGCCGAAGGCTGGCAGTTGGCTGAAGGGCTCGCCACCGAGTCGACCGACATTCCGATGCGAAAAGCCGCGAGCGATTCATTCCACGAGACGCCACTGCAAGCCTTGCTTCAAGCGCGCGGTGTCGCGCAGCTCGTGGTGTGCGGCATGCAGACCGACTTCTGCGTGGACACCACCATCCGCCGCGCCTTGGCACTCGGCTACCCGGTCACGCTCGTGGCCGATGGGCACTCAACCTTGGCCAACAGCGTGCTGAGCGCCGAGCAAATCATTGCCCACCACAACGAAACGCTCTCGAACATCAACAGCTTCGGGCCGCGGGTCAGGCTCGTGCCAGCGGCCGAAGTGCGCTTTGGCCAGTGACGGGCCGAGCAGCTCAAAGCTGCCCGAACATAGCCTTGCGCTGTGGCGTGTAGTGCCACCAAGGGGCTGCGGGTGCGCCGCCCATGAAGTCGGTTGCGGCCATGAAGGTGTCGAGCACGCACGGGTCGTGGCGCGTGCCGGTCGCGCTGCAGAGGGCTTGGTAGAGCACCAGCGCATCTTTGCCGCACAAGTCTTGCGGCGCCTGAATGCCGATGAGCCGCAGATCGCCAGCAATCGCCGGGCCGACGTTGGGCAACTGCTCAAGCCGAGCGCACTCTGCCGCGCACGCGGCTTTGGGCCATTTGATGGAGGCTGCCATCAGGCCATCACATCATCATGTTGTTGCGCACCAAGCCGACGGCGAGGCCTTCGAGTGCGAAATCAACTTCGCCTTCGCGCACGATGATGGGCTGGAAATCTGGGTTCTCCGGATGCAGCTCAATCGTGTTGCGAACGCGTTTGAAGCGTTTGACGGTCACTTCGTTGTCGAGCCGCGCAACGACGATCTGGCCATTCTTGGCCTCGGTGGCTTGCTGCACGGCGAGCAAGTCGCCATCGAGGATGCCGGCATCGCGCATGCTCATGCCCTTGACTTTGAGCAGGTAGTCGGGCCGGCGGGGGAACATGCTGGCCTCGACCACATAGTTCTGCTCGATGTGCTCTTGCGCAAGGATCGGGTGGCCGGCTGCCACGCGGCCAACCAGCGGCAAGCTCAGTTGCGCGATGCCCGGCAGCGGCAGGCCGAATGGCTTGCCGCGAAGCTGGTTCAGTGCGCGAACTGCCTCTGAGCGCAGGCGAATGCCGCGCGAGGTGCCGCCGATCAATTCGATCACGCCTTTGCGTGCCAAGGCTTGCAAGTGTTCTTCGGCAGCGTTGGCGGATTTGAAGCCGAGCTCAGTCGCAATCTCGGCGCGCGTGGGCGGGGCGCCGGTGCGCTCGATCGCGTCTTGCACGAGGTCGAGGATTTGTTGTTGCCGGTCGGTGAGCTTTGGGGCTTCGTACACTGCGATTCCTTTTTTTGGCTGGCCATTCACGAGCAGATGTTTCATGAGCAAAGTGTTCATGACCTGACGATGAATGAACTGAAGATTCATCCAGCCACTGTATTTTCATCCAGCCAGATCAAAAATGCAAAGCAATCATTCAGCGCGCGTCGTCATTCTTGGAACCGGCGGCACCATCGCGGGCACGGCGGCCGTGCCCGGCGACCATGTCGACTACCAAGCCGCGCAGGTCGGCGTGGCCGACCTGATGGCCGCGATACCGGCTTTGAGTGGCTTCTCGCTCGAGGCCGAGCAAGTGGCGCAGATCGACAGCAAAGACATGGACGCCGCGACCTGGCTCCTCCTTGCTCAACGCGCTGCGTTCCACCTCGCTCGGTCCGAGGTGGCCGGCCTCGTCATCACGCACGGCACTGACACCTTGGAAGAGACCGCCTACTTCCTGCACCGCGTGCTGGCGCCAGCCAAGCCAGTGGTACTGACGGCTGCGATGCGCCCCGCCACCGCGCTTGGCGCCGATGGCCCGCAGAACATGGTTGATGCCGTGGAACTGGCGCTAACGCCTGAAGCGAGCGGCGTGCTGGTGGTGCTGGCCGGCGCCGTTCACTCGCCGCTCGATGTGCGCAAAGCCCACACCTACCGCGTTGATGCGTTCAGCTCGGGCGATGCAGGCCACCTCGCGCAGATCGAGATGGGCCGCTTGCGCAAGCACCGCGATTGGCCCACGGGTGAGGCATTCGGCATTGACCATTTGCCGGCCGATGTGGCGCAATGGCCGCGCGTGGAGATCATCACCAGCCATGCGGGCGCGCGCGGTGAGTTGGTCGATGCGTTGGTGGCCGCGGGCGTTGACGGCATCGTCATCGCCGGCACTGGCAACGGCACGCTGCACGATGCGCTTGCTGCTGCGTTGCAACGCGCCGAAGCACGCGGCGTGCGGGTGCTGCGCAGCTCGCGTTGCCTGGATGGCGCGGTGCTCGAAGGCAGCGCTCAGCGCTTCGCTTCGGCCGGAGCGCTCACGCCAGTCAAGGCGCGAATTTCGCTGATGCTCGACTTGATGCCGGCGGCCAAATCCGCCGCGCCGCGTTGACGTTCATCGGTGGCGCCAAGGTTGGCCGTCGAGATCACATACCAACGTTGAAGCTCAGCGCCGCCGCCGCAGGCACCAGCCGATCGCGCCCAAGCCGCCGATCATCAGCGCCCAACTCTGCGGCTCCGGCACGGTGAAGGCCTGCGGCACCAGGGTCGCGCCGAGCTGCGCATCGGTCACGCCGAAAACGAACCACTGATTCGGGTTGGCGAAGCCGGTGTCCGGGTCGGTTGCGAGAAAGTCGTTGTCGTTGGCCAAGTAGATCGTGTGCGTCTTGATGCCATTGACCATCACGTCTTCGCCAAAGCTCAAGCCTTCGAGCTTTGATGGGATTTTGTCGCTGCTGATGCCCGCTGCATTGAGCGCACCGACCACGTCGAGCACGAGGCTCTTCGCCACGGGCGTGGTCACACCGCTCAAACTCTTCGGCAGTGACGCCACGTTCGAGATGTCAGTGGCGCCATTCAGATCGACCCTGAACAGCTGCTTGACGACCGCCGTGCCGCTGCCCGCACCGCCGCCAAGGCCTTTGCCGTCGCGCTCGTCGACGAGGAATTCATGGTCGTTGATGGCCGTGATCTCGCTGACGCCCGAGCCCGCGCCGAGCTCGTAGGCGTATTGCTTGGAGGCGCCGGTGGCGATGTCGATCGTCACGATGCGCAGCTTGCCTTTGCTGTCTTGCTCAAGGTTGGCCTGCATCACGCCGACAAGCGTTTTGCCATCGGGCGTGATCGCCAAGCCTTCCATGCCTTTGTTGGCGATGCGGCCGGTCTTGTTGCCGTCGATCTCGATCTGGCCTTGCGCGCTGAGCAGGCTCACGCCCAGGTTGGCTGGCAGCGCGAAGCTCTTGATGCGGGCGCCGGTTGCGCGGTCGAACTGGTAGACATAGGGGCCGTACTCATCGCTGACGAACACGCTCTTGCCGTCGTTCGAAACGCGTATGCCTTCGGGGTCGAGCCGGCCGTTGTTGGCGTTGAGCGAGCTCGTGGTGGCATCGAAGTTGTCGGATCGGCCGGTGAAATAGTTGGTTTTATTGATCGAGTTCAGCGCCGGTGCGCCTGCGCCAAGCGGTGCGCCGTTGATCTGATTGCCGAGGCCTGCGCCGCTGCCATAGGTGAGCACCGTGGCGCTGGAGAGCAGGGTGGTGGCGGCAAGCGTTGGCGTGAGCGTGTAGGGCAGGGCGGAGCCGGCTGCGCTTGCCGTCAGGTTGAGCTTGAGGGTTTGAAAGCGCGAGATGTAGGAGGCCGTGTCGTCGACCAAGGCGTTGTAAGGCGTGGCGTTGGGGCCGCGGTCGGGCAGGGCGAGGAAGATGTTGCCGCCAGCCCAAGCAAGCCCGGAGCCGATGCCGCCGAGCAAGTTGCCGGCCACGCCGTTTTCCAGTGGCGAGGTGAGGCCCGACAAATCGCTGAACGTGCCGGAGAGGCTGCCGTTCGCGATCAGGCTTTGGGCTTGGGCTGTGGCTGCGCTGAGCGCGCCGGCAATGGCCAGGGCATGGACGAACGGGTGTAGGCAGGGGCGCGACATGGACAGACTCCTTCGGCCGGGGCGGCTTGATCCCCGTGAGTCTGTCGTGCCGCGATGACGAGTCTGTGACGCGCCCGTGCGATCTGTCGGTGATGTTGATTCGACAACGTCGATCAGGCCACGAGGGCCCGACGACGTTGCTCAGAACGAGATGGTCACACCAAGAAGGTCAGACCAAGAAGGTCAGACGACGGTGATCGTCACATCAATGTTGCCGCGCGTTGCGTTCGAGTACGGGCAAACCTGGTGCGCGGCTTCGACCAGCGCTTCGGCTTCCGCGCGCTCCATGCCGGGCACCGTGACGGCCAGCGCCACCTGGATCGAGAAGCCCGTCGGGATCGGGCCAATGCCGACGGTGGCTTTGATCGAGGTATCGGCCGGAACCTTGATCTGCTTCATGCCGCCCACGGCCTTCATCGCGCCGATGAAGCAGGCCGAATAACCGGCTGCGAAGAGCTGCTCGGGGTTGGTGCCCGCGCCATCGTCGCCGCCGAGCGCCTTGGGCGTGGAGAGAGTCAGTTGCAGCTTGCCATCAGGCGTGCTGGAGGTGCCAGTGCGGCCGCCGGTGGAAGTGGCTTCTGCGGTGTAGAGGACTTTGTCGAGCGACATGGTGATTTCCTTTTCAGGGTTGGGGGAAGGGGTTTGGTGGAGCGTGTGGTCAGTGCCGGCGTCAATGGGCCGCGCTGTCAGCGTCGTCAAGCGCTGTTTGCAGCTGCTGTCGCAGCGCTTGCAGCCGCTGCGTGAGGTCTTGCATCTCGTCGTGGCTGCAGCGCGTGGCGGCGGCCAGCTGGACCGGAATCGCGCGCGCCTCACGCTTCATCGCGCGGCCCGCAGGTGTGAGTTTGATGATGACGCGGCGCTCGTCATCCGCCGCGCGGTCGCGTTGCAGCAACCCGGCGGTTTGCATGCGCTTGAGCAGGGGCGTCAACGTGCCGGAATCGAGCCCGAGGCGGTCGCCCAGCTCGCCCACGCCCAACCCATCGCGCTCCCAAAGCACGAGCAGTGCGAGGTATTGCGGGTAGGTCAGCCTGAGCGGCTCAAGCAGCGGCTTGTAGAGCTTGGTCATCGCCAGTGACGCGGCGTAAAGCGCGAAACAAACTTGCCGGTCGAGCAGCTGCCAGCCTGCTGCGGCCTTACCTTCGCGGTGTGGAGCGGGTGGCAACAAGCTTGGCTTCATGCTCAGCAGTTTAGTACCTTGTTGACAATTCAATTGCGCACAATTTGAATACCCCGCGAGCCAAAGGGTTGGCGCTCATGGCGGCGGGAACAACGCGGCAACAACGCGGCAACAACGCTGCAGCTGCCCAATAAAAGCGCGGCAAAAGCGCGGCAAATGCGCGGTGAGCCTCCCTCAGGGCAGCCAGCCCAGCCCGGGCCCAAGCAGCCAAAGCGTGATGCTGATGGTCACGAATGAGAGCACCACCGCGAGCAGCAACGCCGCCGCGCAGAAGCTCTCGTGGCCGTACTTTTGCGCCAAGATCGGGTAGATGCCGAACATCGGCATGCTCGCAAACACCACTGCGCCGGCCCGCAGCGCGGCGTCTTCTGGCGGTAGCAGCCAGACCATCAAACCAACTGCCAGCGGGTGCAACACCAGCTTGCCAATCGAGATGGCCGATACATCGCGCCGCATGCCCTTGGTCTGCAGGCCGACGAGTGAACCGCCAATCACAAAGAGCGACACCGCTGTTGACGACATCGCCAGCATGTTGGTCGTGCGTGCCAGCACGCCGCCGATCGGCAGGCGCAGCAAGGCCACGGCGAAGCCGGCCAAGATCGCCAAGATCAGCGGGTTGCGCGCCAGTTGCGCGAGCGATCGGCCGAGCACGTGGTGCCACTTGTCGCCGGCTGCGCTGCTGCTGTCAGCCAGCGCCAGTGTGAGCGGCGTGATGATGAGGTTCTCGACCACCATGCAGAGCGCCAAGCCGACCGCAGCTGCCGCCGGGCCGATCACTTGCGATGCCACGGGATAGCCGATGAAGCCGGTGTTCGAGCCCGACATACCGAGTGCGCTGAGCGCACTCAGCGCCATGCTCTTGCGCTGCCGAAAGCGACCCCACGCGAAGGCAACGCCCATCACGGCGAGTGAGCCCATCGCGTAGTCGAGCACATAGCGGCCGTTCAGGATCTCGATCATCGGCCGCTGCGAGAGCGCAGTGAATATCAGCGCGGGCAACGCGAACTTGACGACGTACTGGCCCAGCACGCGCATGTCGCCTTTGGTGAAAACCTTGAGGCGGCAGGCAACATAGCCGAGCGCAATCAGCAAGTAGATGGGGCCGGTGATGGCCAAGGTTTGCAGCATTGGCTTTCCGGCCCGCAGCGATTGCGGCTGGCGTTCAGGTCGATCGGAACACGATCTCTTTCATCCGCGCGAGTTTCGGCGTCACGATCGGTGTGGTCAGCATCGTGCTGGCCACCGCCATCAAGAGCAGGGCGGTGAAGGCTTCGTTGGTGATGATGGCTTTGTCGAGCAGCACATTGGCGAAGATGATCATGATGAGCGCTTTGGTTTGAAGCAGCCAGCCGATCAACGAGCCTTCGCCCGGCTGCCACTTCAAAATTTTGCCGGCCAGGTGCGTGCCGATCAGCTTGCCGCTGACCGACGCCAGCAGCAGCCCCGCCGCCGCGATGAACACCGCGCCCCCGCCCACCTGCCAGTTCGTGCGCAGCCCGGTGCTCAGGAAGAACACCGGCATCAGCACCATCAGCACGTTGTGCCGCAGCCAATCCATTTGCTTTTGATCGAACCAATCGCCGTCCATCACCGCACCGGCGATGAAGGCGCCGACCATGTAGTGCAAGCCCGACCAATCGGCGCCAAGGCCACAAGCCGCCAGCCAGATGAAGCCGGCATACCAGCGGTCGCGTTCGGGAATGCGCACCATCAACCAGCGAAAGACCGCGCTCGCCACCGCGAAGGCCACGAGAAAGGCGACCTGCTTGCCCACGCGCTCCCAGTCCATCAAGATCAAGGCGAGAACGCCCCAGATTGCGATGTCGTCAACGCTCGCGTAGCGCAGGATGCGCTGGCCGATCGGCTGGCGAAGAATGCGGATCTTCTCCATCAACAAAATCAGGATCGGCAGGGCCGTTACCGCACACGCCATGCCGATGCCGAGCACGAACTGCCAGGTCAGCGCCTTCGGCCCGATCCAGCCGGGCGTGGGCAGCATCACCAAAGCTGCGATGCTGCCGAAGAGCAAAGGCACACCGAGCGCCAAGCCCGCCGTCACGCCGCTTTCATAGCGGTGCTGCCAGGCCTTCTTCAGATCGAGCTCAATGCCCGCGATCCACACGAAGATCATCACCGCCCACTGCGCCAGTGAGTTGAGCGACTGGATCACCGGCCCGCTGAACACGAACTTGTAGTAGTCGGGGAAGAGCTTGCCGAGCACGCCCGGCCCGAGCACGATGCCGGTGATGATTTGCACCACCACCAACGGTGCGAAGTATTCGGTGCGCCCCAGCCGCCAGATGAGGTAGGGCAGCGTGAAGATGATCAGCATCGCGACCAAGAAAACTTCGGAAGTGCTCATGCCGCGACTGCTCAACTGCTCGCTGCTTGTGGCGTGGTGCCATCCCCTGCCGTGAGCGCATCGATCTGTTCGCTCAGCACCAGCCAGCGCGCTTCCAGCTTCTCGTTTTCATCGTTGATTTGCTTCAGCCGCTTGCCGAGTTCGGCCATGCGCAGCGCGGGCAGGTCGGCCCGCGCCATCTCGGTCTCGATCACGCCGGTTTCGTGGGTCAGGGCGGCCATGCGCTTCTCGACGGTGCCGAGCTCATTGCGCAGCGGCTTCGATTGCTCGGCGGCCTTTTGGCGCGCTTTGGCATCGGCTTGCGATTGGGCCTTGCGGTCGCCGCGCGAGGCTTGCACTGCTGGCTTGGCAGCGCCACCGCGCTGAGCCTTGGCCATCTCGCGTGAGGTTTCGAGCAGCCATTTTTGGTAGTCGTCGAGGTCGCCATCGAACGGCTTGACGGCGCCATCGGTGACGAGCCAAAACTCATCGCACACCTCGCGGAGCAAAGCGCGGTCGTGGCTCACCAAAAGCACCGTGCCTTCGAACTCGTTGAGCGCCATCGACAAGGCTTCGCGCGTGGTCAAGTCGAGGTGGTTGGTCGGCTCATCGAGCAGCAGCAGATTGGGGCGCTGCCACACGAGCATCGCGAGCACCAGCCGCGCTTTCTCGCCGCCGCTGAGCGAACCCACGGCCTGGTTCACCATCTCGCCAACGAAGCGGAACGAGCCGAGAAAGTCGCGCAGCTCTTGCTCCTTCGCTTGCGGGCCCACATCTCGCGCGAGCCGCACCATGTGCATCAGCGGGCCGTCGTCGAGCTGCAGCACGTCAAGCTCTTGCTGCGCGAAGTAGCCGATCAGCAAGCCTTTGCCTTCGGTGACTTCACCCGAGAGGATCGGAATGTCGCCCGAGATGGTTTTGACCAGCGTTGACTTGCCTTGCCCGTTGGCACCCAAGATGCCGATGCGTTGGCCTGCCAACACCGAGCGGTTGATGTTGCCGACGATCTGGCGCGGGCCGTCTTCGGTTGCGTAGCCGCAGGCCATGCCCGAGAAGGCGAGCATCGGGTTGGGCAGGCTCAGTGGCTCGCGGAACTCGAATTGAAAGTCTGCGCTCATCAGCACAGGCCCGAGCTTTTCCATGCGAGCGAGCGCCTTGACTCGGCTTTGCGCTTGCTTGGCCTTGCTCGCCTTGGCCTTGAAGCGGTCAATGAACTTTTGCAGGTGCGCCATGCGCTCGCGCTGCTTCTCAAAACTTTGCTGCGCTTGCTCCATGCGCTCGGCGCGCATCAACTCGAAAGCGGTGTAGTTGCCGGTGTAGCGGGTCAGCTTGGTGGCGTCGAGGTGCAAGGTGACGTTGGTGATCGCGTCAAGAAACTCGCGGTCGTGGCTGATGACGATCATCATGCCGTCGAAGCGCTTGAGCCAGGCTTCCAACCACACCAGCGCGTCCAAGTCCAAGTGGTTGGTGGGCTCATCGAGCAGCATCAAATCGGCTGGGCACATCAGCGCCCGCGCGAGTTGCAGGCGCATGCGCCAGCCGCCCGAGAAGCTGTTGACCGGCGCATCGAGCTCAAAGCTTTTGAAGCCCAGGCCTTGCAGCATCGCCTGTGCGCGGGGCCGCGCGTCGAAGCCGCCGGCTTCACTGATCGCTTGGTGCGCTTCAGCCATGGCGTGGCCGTCGTCATCGGCTTCGGCTTGTGTGAGTTGGGCCTGTGCTTCCATCAGGCGTGTGTCGCCCTGGAGCACGAACTCGGTCGCGCCTTCTTCGGTTTCAGGCATGTCTTGGGCGACCTCGCCCATGCGCCAACGCGGCGGCATGCTGACGTCGCCCGCATCGGATTGCAGGCGTTTCGTGAGCAGCGAAAACAGCGACGACTTGCCGGCGCCGTTGCGGCCAACAAGGCCGATCTTCTCGCCCGGTTGCAGCGTGACGCTGGTCTGGTCGAGCACCAGCTTGACGCCGCGGCGCAACGAGATTTGATTCAGAACCAGCATGGCAAAAGCGATCTTTGAAAAGAGTGAATGAAGCGGTGAATGAAGCTTGAATGCGCGCGGCGTTCAAGCGTCGGGCCAGCGCCGCGCAGCGAGCGTGGCCTTCGAGACCAGAAGCACTTGATCGTCGCCAGCGCTGGTCTCAAGCCACGCCACTTCGAGCCGGCGGAAGGCGTGCTCGAAGTGCGCGCGTTCGTTGCCGATCTCGAGCACCAGCACAGCCTTGTCGCTCATGTGTTTCGGTGCTTCGCGCAGGATCTTGCGGATGAGGTCCATGCCGTCATCGCCGCCAGCCAGCGCCAGCGTGGGCTCGGCGCGGTATTCGAGCGGCAGCGCCTCCATGCTCTGGCGGTTCACGTAGGGCGGGTTGCAAACGATCAGGTCGTAGGGGCCGTGCACGCCAGCGAACAGGTCGGATTCAAGCAGTGTGATGCGCTTGGCGAGCTTGTGCTTGTCAATGTTGATGCGCGCCACGGCCAGCGCATCGGGCGACACGTCGGCCGCATCGACGGTGACCTCGGGGTACGCCATCGCTGCGATCACGGCCAGGCTGCCGTTGCCGGTGCAGAGGTCGAGCACGCGGCGGGTTTCGTCACTGAGCCAGCCGTCGAGCGTGCCGGTGTCTTCGCCATCGGCGAGCAGCTCGGCGATGAAGGAGCGCGGCACGATGCTGCGTTCATCGATGTAGAAGGGCACGTTTTGCAGCCACGCCTCTTTGGTGAGGTAGGCCGCGGGCACCCGGGTCTCGATGCGCTGCGAGATCAACGCTTCGGCACGTGCTTGGTCGTCAGCCGGCAATTCGAGATGGGCCTTGGCTTCGAGCGCGTCGAGCGGCATGCCTAAAGCCCACAACACGAGCCACGCGGCTTCGTCGAAGGCGTTGGTCGTGCCGTGGCCAAATGAAACGCCCGCCTGTTTGAGGCGGGCGGCTTGCGTGGTGATGAGGTCGATCAGTGTCATGTGTGCTCTTGATTCGATGAGTGCGTTGGGTGCATCAGGTGCATCAGGTGCATCCGGTGCATCGGGTGCACTGGATGAATTGCGTGCTTTGGCCGTTCGCCCGCGCGGGCGAACGTGGGTTGGGGCGGCGCTGCGCGGCGGCTCATGCCAACAAGCGCACGAGGGTGCCGCGGTAGATGTTCTTCAATGGGTCGAGGCTCGCGACTTCGACGCATTCATCGATCTTGTGGATGCTTGCGTTGAGCGGGCCGAACTCGATCACTTGCGGGCAAATCTTCGCGATGAAGCGGCCATCAGAGGTGCCGCCGGTGGTGGAGAGTTCGGTGGCCACGCCGGTTTCGGCGGTGATGGCCTCGGTCAGTGCATTGCTCAACGTGCCGATTGGCGTGAGGAAAGGTTCGCCGCCGAGCGTCCATGCGATTTGGCAATCGAGCTCATGCGCCGCGAGCACGGCCTGCACTCGCGCCTTCAGCATCTCGGGTGTCGATTCGGTCGAGAAGCGGAAGTTGAAATCGACCACCAACTCGCCCGGAATCACGTTGCCCGCACCCGTGCCGGCGTGGATGTTCGACATCTGCCAGCTCGTCGGCGGAAAGTAGGCGTTGCCGTCGTCCCAACGCGTTGCGACCAGTTCGGCGAGCGCAGGTGCTGCGAGGTGAATCGGGTTCTTCGCAAGGTGCGGGTAAGCGATGTGGCCTTGTAAGCCACGAACGGTGAGCTTGCCAGAGAGCGTGCCGCGGCGGCCGTTCTTGATCATGTCGCCGAGTGTTGCTACCGAGGTCGGCTCGCCGACGATGCAGCCATCGAGTTGGGTGCCCTGTGAGGTCAGCCACTCGCAGACCTTCACCGTGCCGTCAACCGACGGGCCTTCTTCGTCACTGGTGAGCAAGAAGGCGATGGAGCCGGCGTGGTCAGGGTGAGCTGCGACGAATTCTTCCGCCGCGACCACCATCGCCGCGAGTGAGCTTTTCATGTCGGCAGCACCGCGGCCGAAGAGTTGGCCATCGCGGTGCGTCGGCACGAAGGGGTCGCTGCGCCACTGCGCGAGCGGGCCGGTCGGCACCACGTCGGTGTGGCCGGCAAAAGCGAGCAGAAAGCCGTTGGCCTCGCGCCCGCGTTTGATGGCCCAGAGGTTGGTCACTGGCGCATCGGCGGGGCCAAAGCGCAGCGTCTCGCAGGCAAAGCCGGCCGCAGCCAAGCGGCTCGCGATCAGCGCCTGGCAACCGCCGTCGTCAGGCGTGACCGAGCGCCGGGCGATCAGTTGCTCGGTGAGCCGCAGTGTGGGAGAGATGGGCATCAATTTGCGTTCGCCATGTCAGCCAGGAGTGATCAGCGCAGTCACCTGAACTTGCTCATCGGGTCAACGGCGATCGCGACTTCGGGTTGCACGTCGAGCGTGATTTCTGTGAACGTGGCGTGATCGTCGTTCTCTTCTTTCTTCGGGGCGATGCGCGATTGCGGCGTCATGTCGTTTTGCAGGCGCCACATGAGGTTGGTCGGCGAATCGGAGAAGAGCAGGCCCTCTTCGCGGCTGATCGTGCCGGCATTGATCAAACGGGCGAAGTCTTGCTCGAAGGTCTGCGAGCCCTCGGCCATCGACTTTTCCATCGCTTCTTTCACGCCGCTGAAGTCACCTTGGACGATCAGATCCGAAACGAGTTTGGTGTTGAGCATCACTTCAACGGCCGGCATGCGGCCCCCGGCGCTGGCGCGCACAAGCCGTTGCGAGACGATGGCACGCAGCCCTGCGGAAAGATCAGCGAGCAGTGCAGGCCGGGACTCGGGCGAGTAGAACGACAAGATGCGGCCGAGCGCGTGGTAGCTGTTGTTCGCGTGCAAGGTCGAGAGCACGAGGTGGCCTGAGAGGGCGTAGGAGATCGCGGCCGTCATCGTCTCGCGGTCGCGAATTTCGCCGATCAAGATGCAATCCGGCGCCTGGCGCAGCGCGTTCTTCAGGCCGATCTGGAGCGACTGTGTATCGCGCCCGACCTCGCGTTGATTGACCACCGATTTCTTGTTGTTGAACAAAAACTCGATCGGGTCTTCGATCGTCAGGATGTGGCCGGCCAGCTGCTGATTGCGCTGCTCCAACATGGCCGCAAGCGTGGTGCTCTTGCCCGCGCCCGTGGCGCCCACCATCAAGATCAGGCCGCGTTTCTCAAGAATGAGGTTGTTCAGAATCGGCGGCACGCCCAGGCTCTCGAGCGTCGGGATTTCAAACGGAATGCGGCGGAAAACCGCAGCGATCGAGCCACGTTGCCGAAAGCCGCTGAGCCGGAAGCTGCCGAGCCCCGCAATGCCGATACCGACGTTCAACTCACCCGTGTCATCGAGCTCCTCAAGCTGCGTCGGCGTCAAGAGCTCGGCGAGCAACTGGCGCGGCTGCATCGGCGTCAACGGCTGATCGCTCAGCTGCAGCAGCTGGCCGTTGATCTTGATCAGGATCGGCGACTTGGCCGAGAGATAGACGTCTGATGCGCTCTTCTCGGTCATGAGCCGCAACACGCGCTCCATGTTTCCAGTGCTCATGCCGTTCCTTTGAGGTGTTGGATCGCGACTCGGGTGCCCGTGGCGTCAGGCACGCAGCAAGTCGTTGATGCTGGTCTTGGCGCGCGTCTGTGCATCGACTTTCTTGACGATCACAGCGCAGTAAAGACTGTGCGAACCATCGGCACTCGGCAAGTTGCCGCTGACGACGACCGAACCCGCCGGCACGCGCCCGTAGCTGATCTCGCCGGTGGCGCGGTCATAGATCTTGGTGCTTTGACCAATGTAGACGCCCATCGACAGCACCGAGTTCTCTTCAACGATCACACCTTCGACCACCTCACTGCGAGCGCCGATGAAGCAGTTGTCTTCGATGATGGTGGGGTTGGCCTGCATCGGCTCGAGCACGCCGCCGATGCCCACGCCGCCGCTCAAGTGCACGTTCTTGCCGATCTGCGCGCAGGAGCCCACGGCCGCCCAGGTGTCGACCATCGTGCCTTCATCCACATAGGCGCCGATGTTCACGTAGCTCGGCATGAGGATCGCGTTCTTGGCGATGTAGCTGCCGCGCCGCGCCACGGCCGGCGGCACGACACGAACGCCTGTGGCGCGCATCGCAGCTTCATCGAGGTTCGCGAACTTGGTTTGCACCTTGTCGAAAAAGCCGAGGTCGCCGGCGTGCATGGCCTTGTTGTCGTTGAGCCGAAAGCTCAGCAGCACGGCTTTCTTGATCCACTGATTGACCGTCCATTGGCCCACGGCTTGACGTTCGGCCACGCGAATTCGGCCCGAGTTCAACTCGCCGATGACTTGCTCGACAGCGTCGCGAATTTCCGGGCTGTTGGTGGTGGTGAGCGATGCGCGGTTGTCCCACGCCATGTCGATGATGGGCTGCAGGGCGTGAGTGGTGGCTGTGGTCATCGTGAAATCTTCAAAGAGTGAACATGGGCTTGGATGTGCTCGGCGGCGGCTACACACTCGGCCGCGCCGGCCACAAGCGCAAGCCGGATGCGGCCTGCGCCGGGGTTGATGCCGTCAGCATCGCGGGCGAGCAGGCTGCCCGGAAGCACCGCAACATTGTATTGAGCGAGCAGATCGCGGGCGAAGCCGACGTCATCATCGTGAGGCAGGCGGGCCCAGAGGTAGAAGCCCGCGTCGGGAAGGCGCACATCGAGCACCTCGGCGAGCATTGGTGTGACTTGCGCGAACTTCTCGCGGTAGAGCGCGCGGTTTGCCTCCACATGCGCTTCATCGTTCCATGCCGCAATGCTGGCGGCCTGCACCACGGGGCTCATGGCGCTGCCGTGGTAGGTGCGGTAGAGCAAGAAGGGTTTGATCAACGCGGCGTCGCCCGCCACGAAGCCCGAGCGCATGCCGGGGACGTTGGAGCGTTTGGAGAGGCTCGTGAACGCGATCAGGTTCTTGAAGTCGTGGCGACCCAGCGCTACTGCGGCCTCCAGCGCGCCAAGGGGCGGCGCGTCACCGAAGTAGATTTCGGAGTAGCACTCGTCTGAGGCGATGACGAAGCCGTGGCGATCGCTCAGCTCGAAGAGCCGCTGCCATTCCGAGAGCGGCATCACCGCGCCGGTCGGATTGCCCGGTGAGCAGACGAAGAGCAATTGCGTTGCCGCCCAAACCGACTCCGGCACGCTCGCCCAGTCAGAAGCGAAATTGCGGCTCGGCACGCTGTTGACATAGAAAGGCTTGGCGCCCGCCAGCAACGCCGCGCCCTCATAGATTTGATAGAACGGATTCGGGCAGACGACGGTTGCGCCAGTGCGCGTGGGGTCGATCACCGTTTGAGCCAGTGCGAAGAGCGCCTCGCGTGAGCCATTGACCGGCAGCACTTGCGTCAACGGATCAAGGTTGACTCGGTAGCGCCGCTGTAACCATGCCGCAATCGCCTCACGCAAGCTCGGCTCGCCGGCTGTGGATGGGTAGCTTGCCAAGCCGCCCAAGCTGCCGGCAAGGGCGCTTTTGATGAGCTCGGGCGTGGCGTGCTTGGGCTCGCCAATGCCCAGGCTGATCGGTGCATATGCTGTGTTGGGGATCACGCCGCGAGTCAACTCACGCAGGCGCTCGAAAGGGTAGGGGTGCAGGCGTGACAACAGCGGGTTCATCGCACGATTATCGGGGAGCGTAGGACGGGTCCCACCCCGGTGCGGCCCATTGGCCGCTTCGTCGTAGGTGGGCGGTGTCGTAAGGTCATGGCACGCGTTATGCGCGCACCATCGGCCTATCGTTTTCCGGATTTCGCTATGCACATTCAAATTGGCTTCGACATCGAGTTGGCCATCAATTCGCCCATGGCGCTCGTCTACCTGCTGCATGTGCACCCCACGCGGCGAGACGACTTGCTCGTGCCGGAGGTGGTCGACGTTTGGCCCCCGATGGTGGTCGACGAATACGTCGATGCCTTTGGCAATCTCTGCGGCCGCGTCAATGCGCCCCTGGGTGTGAGCAACGTGCGCTTTCGCAGCCAGTCGGTCATTCGCGATTCGGGCCTGCCAGACGCTGTGAACTGGGGCGCCTTTCAGCACGACCCCACCGAGTTGCCACTCTCCACATTGCAGTTTTTGCTGCCGAGCCGCTACTGCGAGGTCGACAGTGAGTTGCTGCAGTTCGCGTGGAATCAATTCGGCAACTCGCCCATGGGCTGGGGCCGAGTTCAAGCCATTTGCGATTTCGTGCATCAACACATTCGCTTCGACTACAACGCAGCGCGCGCCACGCGCACGGCACTCGACGGCTTTCGCGAAGGCGTGGGCGTTTGCCGCGATTACACGCACTTGGCCGTCACGCTGTGCCGTTGCTTGAACATTCCGGCGCGCTACTGCACTGGCTATCTTGGCGACATCGGCATTCCGCCGGTGCGTTATCCGATGGACTTCAGCGCCTGGTTCGAAGTGTTTCTCGGCGACGGCTGGTACACCTTCGATGCCCGCCACAACACGCCGCGCATTGGACGAGTTGTGATGGCGCGCGGCCGCGATGCAGGCGATGTGCCGATCACGATGTGCTTTGGGCAGAACACGCTGATGCGGTTCGACGTGACGACCTACGAAGTCGATTCGATTGGGAATCCAGTGCCGGTGTGAGTTATTTGCCTGAGAAAGCTCAGCCGAAATGATCTCGTCACCGCAGATTCGAACCGAGTCCAAGGTCCCCGAAGTCACGGTACTTTTTTGGGTCATCAAGATTGCCGCCACCACTTTGGGCGAGACGGCAGGCGACGCGGCTTCAATGTCGCTCAATCTCGGTTATTTGATCAGCACACTGATTTTCGCGGCGCTCTTTTTGATCGCCGTTTCTGCGCAGGTCAAGTCCGGCCGTTTCCACCCCGCGCTGTATTGGGCAACCATCATCGCAACGACGACCGTGGGTACCACGCTCGCCGATTTTGCTGACCGCTCGCTGGGCATTGGCTATGCCGGAGGAGTGGCGGCGTTGCTGGCATTGCTATCGGCCTCACTGCTCAGTTGGTACCGCAGCTTGGGATCTGTTGCGATCAACACAGTGCATTCGACGAAGGCCGAAGTGTTCTATTGGGTGACGATCATGCTCTCCCAGACCCTGGGCACGGCCTTGGGCGACTGGACTGCCGACACCGCCGGCCTCGGCTACAGCGGCGGTGCGCTGGTGTTCACGGCCCTTCTCGCATTGGTGGCGGCGTGCTACCGATGGACTTCGGCTTCTCGCACCGCACTTTTCTGGGCGGCATTCGTTCTGACTCGACCGCTCGGTGCAGTGGTCGGCGATCTGCTCGACAAGCCGCACAGTGCGGGCGGCTTGGCATTGAGTCGCTTCGGGGCGTCAGCGACGATTCTGTTGTTCATTGCCGCCTGCCTGTTGATCTTTAAGCAGCGGGCGGCTGCGAAAGCGCATTGAGG
>JAYWGR010000023.1:0-34968 GCA_043778145.1 Rhizobacter sp. | reverse complement strand
TCCAAGGTGAGTCTCATGCATGCAAGAAACTTGCCAAAAAACCAATCAATTCAACGCGTTGCGAGAGAATTTCACATCGTGCTCACGGATTCAGGTTCGTCCTAGATTTCTGAGGTTGGCAGAGGAAACCGGAGTGGGGCGCCACGCTATCAACGCTTCTCGCCCCAGACTTGACATCGGCTACATTTGGTTCGGCGTGCGAAATAGGCATCGTGCACGGTAAATTACCCAATTCCCGTGCCGGCGTACGCCTCAACTACACGCGTGGGAACGGCGTTGAGGCGTCCATCGTGATGGGTTCGCTCATGGGATTGAGGCTTGGCGTGAACAAAATTAATGCCGCGTAAAAAGCATCTGCGCGGATGAAGCGCGGGTCAATCTCAGAAGCTTTCAAGTCGCGGCCGAACTTATCTTTTTACCTTGGGCTTTCAGAAAAGTCTAAGGCGTACACAACAAAAATCAGTGTGAGAAATGACGAGCAACGTTAAATCATTCGTTCTTGGTGTCTCGTATGGTCTAATAATGCGATTGCTGTTCGGAGGCCTTGGCATTTTTACTTTTGCAGGCAAAGGTACTGCAAACGGCGTTATGTTGGCGGCCTTCGTGATTCTTGTTCCGATTGTCGTTGGTGTGCTCACTATTTATAACCTGGATCACGCTGAACTAAGCCTGGCTTCTGCAATTTACAAGCCGTGGATACCAACTTTAGCGTTCGTGGCTGGTACTGCGCTTCTCATGCTTGAAGGCAGCATTTGCATCGCAATGGCATTGCCAATTTTTCTTTTTGCCGCATCTGTAGGTGGATTGCTTGCCTACATCGCTGCTCGCTCGTTCCGCCTAACGCCAGGAGCCATGAGCGCAATCATGGCGCTGCCGCTGGTGCTCGGCTATTTCGAGACCATGGTTCCACTCCCGCAAAACACTTTTGTGGCTAAGGACAGCGTATTCATTGCGACGAAGCCCGATGAGGTATGGAATCTGATCAATTACGCGGTACAGATCCAGCCTGAAGAAATGCGCGGTGGCTTGGCCTACAAAATCGGCGTACCCTATCCGATGGAGGCGATAACGCAAACCGCAGACGGCAGGCGAATCAGAAGGCTAAAGTGGCAAAAAGATGTTAGCTTCGATGAGCCGATCACCGCATGGGAAGAGAATCGATTTATAAAATGGAGCTACGCTTTCAAGCCGGAGTCTTTTCCACCTGGTTCACTTGATGAGCACATACTGATTGGCGGGAAATACTTCGATCTAATCGATACGTCGTATCGGCTAACGCCAGAAGGCGCGGGGACCCGGCTTGAAATTGTCGTTAACTACCGCGTCAGTACAAACTTCAACTTCTATGCGACATCATGGGCTCAAATCTTGGTAGATGACGCAGCTGCAACCATCCTTGGCTTTTACAAACACAGAAGTGAACGTCAGCAAATTGGTAATCGCACATAGCCGCATCGAACTGATCCGCCCGATCGTTGCTATCTGCTATCTGCTATCTGCTCCACCGGGCTGGCACAAATTTGAAGCGAGACGCCACCCAGCGCCACGCCGCCCGAATTCAACCCGCGGCAATTCAAATCAAGATGCACTGCCCTTCGCCCCCAGCCTCCCCGCAGCCGACTGCCGGCCACCTGCAACCGCTTGCAGCACGCCAGCGCGGCCGAGGCCGAACGGCGGCATGTTGACGTAGATGTTCTCGTAGTTCCCCGGCGAGACCGCGTAGGTCTCGTGCCAAATGCCGACTGTGCCGTCGGTGCCGATGGCGCGGTTGAAGCGTTGCCATGCCGGCAGATGTGCGGCCTCGCGGTTCTTTGCGTAGGCCAGCAATTGCGCCATCGATCGCCAGTACTGAACCATCAGCGTCGTGCGAGAAAACCAAGTGTCGGCATGCAGCAAGCCGAGCTCCGGCTGGCGGTAAAGCTCGGTGAGCATTGGGCCCATGGCCGAGACGACTGGCAGCCACTTGTGCACGAGCAGCGGCCGGTTGATGCGCAGGCCGATCATGAAAACGACGAAATCGCCGTCGAGGTGGGCGGTCATCCGGGCGCGGTGGATCATGTGGGGCTCGTTGGCGGTTGATGAGGCTCAGTCTACGAGCCACCTCGCGCCGCGCTCAAGCGCTCGACCACATCAACATCTGCGCAACCACGCTCGCTGCAATCACCTCGGGCTCTTTGCCCGTGAGGCCTGGCAGGCCAATCGGGCAGGTCACGCGCGCGATGGCCGATGCGGGCAGGCCGCGTTGCTCGAAGCGGTGGATGAAGCGCTGCCGTTTCGTGGCCGAACCGATCAGGCCGAGGAACGCGAAATCGTTGCGGCGGAGGATGGCTTCGGTGATGCGCAGGTCGAGGTCGTGTTGGTGTGTGAGCACGAGGTAGAACGCGCCGGCCGGTGCGCCGCGCACCTCGCCTTCGACGGCATCCACGCAGCGCTTGCCGGTGTTTGCCGGCACCTCCGCCGGGAACTCCGCCTCGCGCTCATCGATCCAGTCGATGGTGACATTCATCGGCGCCAGCGCCCGCACGATGGCGCGGCCCACGTGGCCGGCGCCATAGAGCTGCAGATGAAAGCGCGGCTCGCCGGCTGGCCACGCTGAAAGCGCATCGGCACTGAGCGCCGAGAAGCTCAACGTGACCGCGCCGCCGCAGCATTGGCCGAGCGCGGGCCCGAGCGGGTAGTGCGCAGTTCGCGGTGTGAGGTCGCCACTCGCCAGCATGGCGCGGGCTTCGTCGATCGCGCGCCATTCGAGGTGGCCGCCGCCGATCGTGCCTTCGCATTGGGATCGGCTCACCAGCATGCGCGTGCCGCAACCGCGCGGCACCGAGCCGCGGGCGCCGATGACCTCGACGACGACGGCGCGCTGCGCACTGCGCAGCCACTCGGCACCGCTGGCTCGCAAGGCCAACATGTCTAGACCACTTGTTGATTCAATCGCACGGCGTTGAGGGCGCGCAGGATGGCCTCGCTCGTCGCCGGAGCCGAGAGCGGTGGATCGATGCGGTGCTCGCCCGCTGCTGAGATCGCATCTCGAATCGCGAAGAAGACCGAGAACGGCAGCAGCAGCGGCGGCTCACCAACCGCCTTGCTGCGGTGGATGCTGTCTTGCACGTTGCGCCCATTCCACAGCTTGACGTTGAACACCGGCGGGCAGTCGTTCGCGGTGGGGATCTTGTAGGTGCTGGGCGCGTGGGTCATCAGCTTGCCGGCGTGCTTCGAGTCATCGGCGGGGTGCCACACCAGCTCTTCCGTCGTCAACCAGCCCATGCCTTGGATGAACGCGCCTTCGATCTGGCCGATGTCGATCGCGGGGTTCAGCGATTGGCCGGCGTCGTGCAGGATGTCAGCGCGCAGCAGCTTCCATTCGCCGGTGAGCGTGTCGATCACGACCTCGCTTGCGGCCGCGCCGTAAGCGAAGTAGTAGAACGGGTGGCCGAACATTTTTTCCTTGTCCCAGCTCAGGCCGGGCGTGGCGTAGAAGCCGTCAGACCACAGTTGCACGCGGTCGAGGTAGGCCTCGGCGACGACGGTTGAAAACGGCAACACGCGGCCGTTGACCAGCACCTGATCGTTGGCGAATTGCACGTCGCTCGCCGCGCCGCCATGGCGCGCTGCAGCGCATGCGGCGAGGCGCTCGCGGATCTGCCGGGCGGCGTCTTGTGCGGCGCGGCCGTTGAGGTCGGTGCCGGTGGAGGCGGCGGTTGCCGAGGTGTTGGCCACCTTCTGGGTGTCGGTCGCGGTGCAGCGCACCAGCTCGAAGCTCACGCCCAGCTCATGCGCCACCACTTGCGCCACCTTGGTGTTGAGGCCCTGGCCCATCTCGGTGCCGCCGTGGTTCACGAGGATCGAGCCATCGCTGTAGATGTGGACCAGCGCACCGGCCTGGTTGAAGTGCTTCACATTGAACGAGATGCCGAACTTCAGCGGTGTGAGGGCGATGCCGCGCTTGAGCACGTCGCTGGTGACGTTGAACGCAGCGATCGCCTCGCGGCGCGCGGCGTAGTTGCTGCTCGCGGCCAGCTCGGCGACGAGCTCATGGACGATGTTGTCGGCAATCACCTGGCCGTAGGGCGTGACGTTCTGTGTGGCCTTGCCGTAGAAGTTGGCTCGGCGCACATCGAGCGGGTCGCGGCCGAGCTGGCGGGCAATGCTGTCGAGAATGCGCTCGATCGCGATGGCGCCTTGCGGCCCGCCGAAGCCGCGAAAGGCGGTGTTGCTCTGCGTGTTGGTGCGGCCGGAGTAGCCGTGCATTGCCACATCGGGCAGCCAATAAGCGTTGTCGAAGTGGCAGAGCGCGCGGGTCATCACCGGGCCTGACAAATCGGCCGAGTGACCGGCGCGCGAGACCATCGTGACCTCCACGCCCAGCACCTTGCCCGCGTCATCAAAGCCGGCTTCAAACTCATACCAAAAGCAATGGCGCCGGCCGGTGATGAGAAAGTCATCGTCGCGGTCGAGCCGCAGTTTCACGGGCCGGTGCAGCTTGGCCGCGGCCACGGCGGCCACACACGCAAAGAGCGCCGATTGCGATTCTTTGCCGCCGAAGCCACCGCCCATGCGCCGGCACTCGACCTGCACGTCGTGCGAGCGCAGCTTCAGCGCTTTGGCCACCAGGTGCTGCATCTCGCTCGGGTGCTGCGTTGAGCAATGCAGGTGCAAGCCGCCTTCTCTTGGAATGGCATAGCTGATCTGGCCTTCGAGATAGAACTGCTCTTGCCCGCCGACCTCGAAGTTGCCGCTCAGCCGGTGGGGCGCTTTTGTGATCGCAGCCTGCGCACCGCCTTCGGTGGTGCTGCGAACGAGGTGCATCGGCGGCAGCACGTACTGGCCCTTCGCATGGGCTTCTTGCGGTGTGATCACCGGTGGCTCGGCGTGAATGGTGAGCACGTCTTTGGCCTGGGCGGCGGCGCGGCGAGCGATGTCCCGTGTGTCGGCGATCACAGCAAACACGGGTTGGCCGAGGTAGCGAATGTCACCGGCACAAAGAATCGGATCGTCGTGCACGATCGAGCCGCAATCGTTGGGGCCAGGAATGTCAGCCGCCGACAGCACGGCAACCACGCCCGGCAGCGCGCGGATCGCCTCGAGCGCCATCGCAGTGAGCTTGCCGCTGGCAACCGGGGAGAGGCCGAGCGCGCAATGCAGGGTGCCGGCAAGTTCGGGAATGTCATCAATGTAGGTGGCAGTGCCCGCCACATGCAGGTGCGCCGATTCATGTGCGCGGCTCGTGCCAACACCGGCTTGCAACAGCACCGCATCGATCGGCTTGTTCATGGCGCAACCCCTGCCAACGCGGCGTGCGGCATCACGCTCCACACGCTGGTCGATGAGGCTGGCAGCGGGTGCTCGGCGCGCGTCTCGAACCAGAACCGCTTGAGCAGATTCTGTGCAACTTGCAGCCGATAGCCTGCGCTCGCCCGCATGTCCGTCAACGGTTGGAACTCGCTGGCCAACGCGGCTTGAGCGGCTGTCACGGCCGCCTCATTCCACGCTTGGCCAAGGAGCGCGGCCTCCGCTTGAGCGGCGCGTTTGACGATGCCCGCCATGCCGCCATACGCCAGCCGCACGGCGCTGACCACGCCACCATCGAGCGCAATCGCAAAGGCCGCGCACACGGCGGAAATGTCGCAATCGAAGCGCTTGCTGATCTTGTGAACGCGCACTTGGCGCGTCATCCCCTCGAGAGGCACGGCGAGGGCCTGAACGAACTCGCCGGGTTCGAGCTGGTTCTTCATGTAGTCGACGTAGAAGTCTGCGAGCAGCATGCGCCGAATGCGCTCGCCGCGCCGCAGCACGATCTGCGCATCGAGCGCCATCAGCACCGGCGCCGAGTCGCCAATCGGCGAGCCATTGGCAATGTTGCCGCCCATCGTGCCGGCATGGCGGATCGGCGGCGAAGCAAAGCGCAGCCACACATCAACGAGCGACGGCACCCGCTGCGCCAGAGCAGACCACGCGGCTTCGAGCGATGCGCCCGCGCCAATCACGAGCTCGCCGCCGTGCTCATCGATTTGCTGCAGCTCGCGAACATTGCCGAGGTAGATGATGTCGCCGAGCGCACGAAACTGCTTGTTGACCCACAGGCCCACATCGGTTGAGCCGGCGAGCAATTGGGCTGTCGGATGGGCCTCGCGCAGTGCCGCAAGCGCCTCCAGCGTGGTGGGCGCGAGGTAACGGTCGCTGCTGTGCTTGGCGGCGCAGGTGAAGGTGCCGCTTGGCTTGATCGTGTTGAGGGCAGCCAGCACCGGCGAGGCGTTGAGCGGGGCTGCGGGCCAATCGAACATGCGCTCACCCGCATCAAGAATGGGCCGGTAGCCGGTGCAGCGGCACAGGTTGCCGGAGAGGCCGTCAGCGAGTTGTTGGCGGGTTGGCACGCTGCCCGCGGCGCAGTGGCGTTCGTAGACGGCCCAAAGCGACATCACAAAGCCTGGTGTGCAAAACCCGCACTGTGAGCCGTGGCACTCGACCATCGCTTGCTGAACCGGGTGCAGCGGCTCGGCCGAGATGCTGGCCAGGTCTTCGACGGTGAAGAGCGCTTTGCCGTCGAGCGTGGGCAAGAACTGGATGCAGGCGTTGACGGTTTGCAGCGCCAGCCCGTGCTCGCTGGGCGTGCCGATCACCACGGTGCACGCGCCGCAATCGCCCTCGTTGCAACCTTCTTTCGTGCCGGTGCAGCGCGCGTCTTCGCGCAGCCAATCGAGCACGCTGCGGGTGGGCGCGGCATCACTGACCATGACGACCGCGCCGCGGTGGAAGAACTGGATCGGGCGCGTGGTGAGCGGCTCTGACATGAATCACATCCTTCGGCAACGGGTGCCTTCAACGTAGCGGCTTTCGGCGTCCGGGGTATACAGTCAAACCGATACTGCTCATCAGCCAGCGGACATGACGCAACGCACCGCCTTCGACAAGATCGAGCTCCAACTCATCCGGGTGCTGAAGACCTTGATTTCCGAACGCAGTGTCTCCCGGGCCGCGATGCGCCTGCAAAGCACGCAACCGGCAGTCAGCGCGCAATTGAAGCGCCTGCGTGCGCTCACCGGCGATCCGCTGTTGGTGCGCGCGGGCAACGCCATGGCACCCACCGATACCGCGCTGCGCCTGCTGGAGCCCGCCACGCGCCTGCTGCAAGATGCGGACCGCCTCTTCAGCCCGCGAGCGCACCAGCGCAGCTTTGATCCGGCAGCGAGCCAGAGCGTGTTTCGCATTGCCGCGAGTGATTACCTCGACCCGCTCTTTCTGCCCGCGCTCGTGGCCCACATGAAGCGCGCTGCGCCGCAGGTGCGGATGGAGCTCTTGCCGCTCTCCGGCGCGTTCGACTACCGCCGCAGCTTGGCCGCTGCCGAGGTCGATCTGGTGATTGGCAATTGGCTGGAGCCGCCCGGCGATTTGCACCTCGGCCGGCTGCTGTCGGACGATGTGGTTTGCCTCGTCGCCCAAACCCACCCGATGGCCAAAGCCGCCAGCACCCGCGCGTGGACGACCGAGCGCTACCTCGCCTGCGAGCACGTGGCGCCCACACCGCTTCACGCCGGCCATGCTGCAGGGCTTGGCGCCGCGCCGGGCGTGATCGACGAGCACTTGGCCTCGCTCGGCCTGGAGCGCAACATCATGGTGCGGTGTGCGCATTTCGGGCTCATTCCGTTGATGGTGGCGCAGAGTTTGCTCGTGCTGACCACCGGGCGGCTTTTCTGCTCGCGCTATGAAGGGGTGTTGCCGGTGCGCATCGTGCGGTGCCCGGTGCCGTTCCCGGCGCTGACCTACTACCAGCTCTGGCACGAGCTGACCCACGCCGCCCCATCCGGCCGCTGGCTGCGCGAGCAAGTGCGGGATGTTGCGCGCAGCCTGGCCGCCCCCGGCCTGTTGAAACGAGGTTTGTCATGAATTCCAACGCAAGCGCCACGGCGAACTCAAAACTGGCCCTTCGAGGCGACTTGCTCGATTTCACCGGCAGCCCCGCGTGGGGCGAGGTCGAGATCAGCGCCTTGCGCTATCGGCCCGACCACTGGCTGCTGATCGAGAACGGCCGCATCGTCGGCGCCCAAGCCGCGCCGCCCGATGCCAGCTGGGCACTGCACGACCACCGCGGCCGCCTCATCTTGCCCGGCTTCATCGACACCCACGTCCACATGCCGCAGCTTGACGTGATCGCCAGCTACGGCAGCAAGTTGCTCGACTGGCTCAACACCTACACCTTCCCGGCCGAGACCGCTTACGTCGACCCCGCGCGCTCTGAAGCCGGCGCCGCGCTGTTTCTTGATGCGCTGCTCGCCCACGGCACGACCTCGGCGGTGGTGTTTGCCACCGCGCACAAGGTCTCGGCCGAGGCGCTGTTTGCGGGTGCCCAACAACGCGGCATGCGCCTCATCACCGGCAAAGTGCTGCAAGACCGCCACTCGCCAGATGGCCTGCGGGACGACGTCGAACAAGCCGAGCGCGACTGCATCGACCTCATCTCGCGCTGGCATGGCGTGGGCCGCAGCTCGTATGCGGTGACAGTGCGGTTTGCGGCGTCGAGCACGCCCGCGCAGTTGGCGATGGCGGGCGCTTTGTGCGCGTCTGATGCGAGCCTCTACATGCAGACCCACGTGGCCGAGAACCGGGAGGAAGTGCGCTGGGTGGCCGAGCTTTTCCCTGAGGCGCGCAGCTACCTCGATGTGTATGCCCAGGCCGGCTTGTTGCACCCGCGCAGCGTGCTCGCCCACGGCATTTGGCTGGACGACGGCGACCGCGCTGCGCTTCGCGATGCGGGTGCGCAAATTGCGCACAGCCCGTCTTCCAACCTCTTCCTCGGCAGCGGTTTGTTCGATTGGCGGGCGATGGACGCGGCGGGCGCCAGCGTCAGCCTCGCGAGCGATGTGGGCGGCGGCACGAGCCTTTCGATGATCCGCACGATGGCCGATGCCTACAAAGTGCAAGCCATGGCCGGCCAGCGGCTCACCGCGTGGAAGGCCTTGCACGCCGCCACGCTCGGAGCCGCACAAGCGCTGCAGCTGGCGCACGAAATCGGCTCGTTCGCGCCCGGCTGCATGGCCGATGTGTGCGTGTGGGATTGGGCCGCCGGCCCGGTGGCCGAGCGCCGCATGTCGCTCGCGCGGAGCCTGCACGAAAAGGCGTTTGCGTGGATGACGCTGGCCGATGATCGCAACCTGGTCGCCGCCTACGTGGGCGGCGTGTTGCACGGCCGCTGATTTCGGCATCCCGGCACCGATCCTGCATTGCCTAACGAGCCACCGCAAAGTCCCGCCATGCTCCGACTCGAACTCGTCGACATCAGCAAGCAATACCCTGCCGTCAAGGCCAACGACGCGGTGAACCTGCGCGTGAAGCCCGGCGAGATTCACGCCGTGCTCGGCGAGAACGGTGCGGGCAAGTCGACCATGATGAAGATGATCTACGGCGCCGTGCGGCCCGACGCCGGCGAGATCCGCTGGAACGGCGAAGCCGTGCAGATCCGCAACCCACAAGAAGCGCGGGCGCTCGGCATCAGCATGGTGTTTCAGCATTTCAGCCTGTTCGACACGCTCACCGCGGCCGAGAACGTTTGGCTCGGGCTCAGCCAGCCACAGAGCCTCGCCAAGGTGACCGAGCGCATCGTGCAAGTGGCGCGCGAATATGGGCTGGGTGTCGAGCCGCAGCGGCCCGTGCACACGCTCTCGGTCGGCGAGCGGCAGCGGGTCGAGATCATTCGCGCACTGATGACCAAGCCCTCGCTGCTGATCCTTGATGAGCCGACTTCGGTGCTCACGCCACAAGCCGTGCAAACGCTCTTCATCACGCTGCGCAAGCTGGCGAGCGAGGGCGCCTCCATCCTCTACATCAGCCACAAGCTCGACGAAATCCGCGCGCTCTGCCACCACTGCACCGTGCTGCGCGGCGGCAAGGTGACAGGCGAGGTCGATCCGCGCACCGAGACCAACGCGGGCCTCTCGCGCTTGATGATCGGCGCCGAGCCGCCGCCGCTGCAGCACCGCACAGCGCAGCTCGGGCAAACCGTGCTGGAGGTGCGCGGCCTCACGCTGCCGAAGGCAGACCACTTCGGCATGAACCTCGACGCCATCCGCTTCAACGTGAAGGCCGGTGAAATCGTTGGCGTTGCCGGTGTCTCGGGCAACGGGCAGCAGGAGCTGATGGCGGCGATGTCGGGCGAAGACACGCGTGGGCCGCGCGGCTCGATGTTCCTCTTCGGGCAAGACATCTCTCAGGCGCCGCCGCGAGTGCGGCGCAACATGGGCCTGCACTTCGTGCCGGAGGAGCGCCTGGGCCGCGGCGCCGTGCCCTCGATGCCGCTCGCGCAAAACACGCTGCTCACGCGCACCGAGGCGGTCAATGGCCTCGGCTGGGTGCGCACGGCCGAGTTGGCGAAGCTGGCTCAAACGCTGATCCACCGCTTCAACGTGAAGGCTGGCGGGCCGGGGGCGTTGGCCCAGTCGCTCTCGGGTGGCAACCTGCAGAAGTTCATCGTCGGCCGCGAGATCGATGCGCGCCCCAAGCTGTTGATCGTCTCGCAGCCGACTTGGGGCGTTGACGTGGGCGCCGCCGCACAGATTCGCGGCGAGTTGCTCAAGCTGCGCGATGCGGGGTGCGCGCTGTTGATCGTCAGCGAGGAGTTGGAAGAGCTCTTTGAGATCGCCGATCGGCTGATCGTGATGGCGCAGGGCCGCGTCAGCCCGAGTGTGGCCACCGCTTCCGCCACGGTCGAGATGATTGGTGAATGGATGAGCGGCCTCTGGCCCGAAGCCAAGGAGCTTGACCATGCTCAGGCTTGAAGCGCGGGCGCAGCCGTCAAAGGCGATGTCTTACGCCTCGCCGGTGATTGCGCTCTTGATCACGGTGCTGATCGGTGTGTGCCTCTTTCTCCTGCTCGGCAAAGACCCGGTCGCGGGCTTGCGCATGTTCTTCGTCGAACCGCTGAAGAACGCCTATGGCTGGTCGGAGCTGAGCTTGAAGGCCACGCCGCTGATCTTGATCGGGCTCGGCTTGGCGGTGTGTTACCGCTCGAACACCTGGAACATCGGCGCCGAAGGGCAGTTCATCGCCGGGGCCTTGGCGGGCGGCTATGTGGCGATGCAGGCCGGGCCGCATTTGGCCTTCATGGGGCGAGGCGTTGTCGTCGCGATCTTGCTCGCGGCCATGCTGGGTGGCATGGCATGGGCGGCGATCGTTGCCCTCTTGCGCGACCGTTTCAACGCGAGCGAAATCCTCGTGAGCTTGATGCTCGTCTACATCGCGCAGTTCCTGCTCGGCTACCTCGTCTATGGGCCGTGGATGGACCCGGATGGCCACAACTTTCCACAGAGCATCAACTTCATCGCCGCGACCAAGATCCCGCGGCTGGTGGACGGGCTGCGCATCAACATCGGCTTGCCGCTGGCGATGGCCACGGTGCTCGCGGTGTGGGTGCTGCTCTTTCGCACCTACCGCGGCTTTCAGTTGCAAGTGGGCGGCCTGGCGCCTGCGGCGGCGCGCTATGCCGGGTTCTCGTCGCGCGCGGCGCTGTGGGGCTCGCTGCTGCTGTGCGGCGGCTTGGCGGGCATTGCCGGTGGGCTTGAAGTGGCGGGGCCGGCCGGGCAGCTCACGCCGTACATCCCGGCGGGCTACGGCTTTGCCGCGATCATCGTGGCCTTCGTGGGGCGCTTGCATCCGGTGGGCATCGTCTTCTCGTCGGTGCTGATGAGTGTGTTTTTCATCGGCGGTGAATATGCGCAGTCGCGGCTCGGCTTGCCGAAGTCACTCACCGGTGTGTTCCAAGGCCTCTTGCTGTTCTCGCTGCTGGCGACTGACACATTGATCGTCTACCGCATCCGCTGGCGCGCGACCACGGCGCCTACGCCGCGCGCGGCCGTTGCGCCGGCCTTGAACCTGACGAAAGGAGCCGGATGATGGAGGCTTATGCACTGCTCATCGCCGCCACGCTCAACGCCGGCACGGTGCTGGCAATTGCCGGCCTCGGCCTCTTGATCAACGAGCGCGCCGGCATCATCAACCTCGGCGCCGAAGGGATGATGTTGGTGGCGGCCATCGCCGGGTTTGCCACCGCTGTGAACACCGGCAGCGATGTGCTTGCCTTCGCCGCTGGCGCCGCAGCCGGTGCCGCGATGGCCGCGGCCTTCGGCGTGCTCGTGATCTGGCTCAACACCAACCACTACGCCACCGGCCTCGCGCTGAGCCTCTTCGGCACCGGGCTCTCGGCCTTCGTCGGCATCAAGTACACGCAAGAAAAGCTCGCCGCGCGGCCGAGCTTCGGCATCCCAGGGCTGGCGGACATTCCATTCTTCGGCCCGGCGCTGTTTCGCCAGCATCCAGTGGTGTATTTGACGATGGCGGGCACGGCGGCACTCGCCTGGTTTCTCTACCGCTCGCGTGCCGGGCTGGTGTTGCGCGCGGTGGGTGAATCGCCAGAGTCGGCGCACGCACTTGGCTACCCGGTGCGGCGCATTCGCATGCTCGCGGTGATGGCCGGCGGCGCGCTTTGCGGTGTGGCGGGCGCCTACATCTCGGTGGTCTATACGCCGCTGTGGGTAGAGGGCATGACGGCCGGTAAAGGCTGGATCGCCCTCGCGTTGACGACGTTTGCCACCTGGCGGCCGGCACGTGTTTTGCTCGGCGCCTATCTGTTTGGCGGTGTAACGATGCTGCAGTTTCATCTGCAAGGCGAGGGCGTTGACATCCCCAGCCAAGTGCTCAGCATGCTGCCCTATATCGCCACGATCGTTGTGCTGGTGTTGATCTCGCGCAATGCAGGTTTCATACGCGCGAACATGCCCGCATCGATCGGCAAGCCCTTCTTTCCCGGGAGTTGAGCGATGACCGCACGAATATGATCATCTCGCCAGTCGGCACTGCTCGCTCGCTTCTCACCACCGCTCGTTCCCCAAGGAGTTTCTCGATGACGGATCAGACCAAACGTTCGCTGCTGGGCCTCGCTGGCAGTGCCTCGCTGCTGGCAGCATTGGCCCTTGTTGGCTGCGGCAAGAAAGAAGAAGCGGCACCGGTGGGTGCTTCGCCGGCCTCCGCGCCGATGCCCGTTACGGCGGCCTCCGCTCCTGCAGCCGCCGAGCCGCTCAAGGTCGCATTCGTCTACCTCGCACCGATCGGCGATGCCGGCTGGACCTACGCTCACGACCTCGGCCGCGCCGCGATCGAGAAGGAGTTCGGCGACAAGGTCAAGGTCTCGATCGTCGACAAAGTGCCCGAAGGCCCAGACGCCGAACGCGTGTTTCGCGACCTCGCAGGCCAAGGCAACAAGCTGCTCTTCGGCACCACCTTCGGCTACATGGAACCCATGCTCAAAGCGGCGGCCGATCTGCCCGACGTGAAGTTCGAACTCGCCACCGGCTACAAGACCGCGCCCAACATGCGCGACTACGACAGCCGCACCTATGAAGGCGCCTACATGGCCGGCATCATCGCTGGCGGCATGACCAAGACCAACGTGCTGGGCGTGGTCGGCTCGATTCCCATTCCCGAGGTGATCCGCAACATCAACTCCTTCACGCTCGGTGCGCAGTCGGTCAACCCGAAGATCAAGACCAAGGTGGTGTGGGTCAACCTGTGGTTCGATCCGCCGAAGGAAACCGAAGCCGCGCAATCGCTGATGAATGGCGGGGCCGATGTGCTCTTCCAGAACACCGATTCCGCCGCTGTGCTGCAAACCGCCGAGAAGGCCGGCAAGTACGCCTTCGGCTGGGACAGCGACATGTCGACCACCGGCCCCAAAGCCCACCTCGGCTCGGCCATCATCAACTGGGCGCCTTACTACATCAAAGCCACGAAAGACGCGCTCGAAGGCACGTGGTCAACCGGCTCGGCGTGGTGGGGCGTCAAAGAAGGCGCGATCGACATGGTCAAGATCGCTGACGTGGTGCCGGCCGACATCAAAACCAAAGTCGAGACCGTGAAGGCTGGCTTGAAGGACGGCAGCTTCTCGATCTGGAAGGGCCCGATCGTTGGTCAAGACGGCAAAGAAGTGGTCAAGGCCGGAACCACCGCCGATGACAAGTTCTTGAGCGGGATCAACTTCTACATCAAGGGCGTCGACGGCAAAGTGCCGGGCGGCGACAAGAAGTAAATCGCGAAGACGAACCCACCCTCGCTCGTTCGCTTGCTTGTTCACTTGCTTGCTCGGGCGAGGGCCTTGACCGCACCAGATGATCGACTTCAACGCCATTGCCCGTGACCGCCTGCCGCATCTGCTGCAAGCGATGCCCAAGGCCGAGCTGCACATCCACATCGAGGGCTCGCTGGAGCCGGAGTTGATCTTCGCCTTGGCCGCGCGCAATGGAGTTGCGCTGCCGTATGCTGACGTCGAAGCCTTGCGGGCGGCCTACGCCTTCACCGATCTGCAAAGCTTTCTCGACATCTACTACGCCGGCGCCAGCGTGCTCTTGAAAGAGCAAGACTTCTTCGACATGGGGCTCGCGTATTTCAAGCGCGCCGCGGCCGACCACGTCGTGCATGCCGAGCTGTTCTTCGATCCGCAAACCCACACCGACCGCGGCGTGCCGATCGCCACCGTGATCGATGGCCTTGTGCGTGCCTGCGAAACCGCAGAGCGCGAGCTCGGCGTCAGCGGCTCGCTCATCCTCTGCTTCTTGCGCCACCTCAGCGAAGAATCGGCGTTCGCCACGCTTGATGCGGCACTGCCGTATTTTCAAAGCGCGCGCGCCCACCTCATCGGCGTCGGCCTGGACAGCAGCGAGCGCGGCCACCCGCCCGAGAAGTTCGCGCGGGTGTTCGCCCGTTGCCGCGAGCTTGGTTTGCACCTTGTTGCGCATGCCGGCGAAGAAGGGCCACCCGAGTACATCGTCAGTGCGCTCGATGTGCTGCATGCCGAGCGCATCGACCACGGCGTGAGCTGCGTGCGCGATCCGGCTTTGGTGGCGCGCCTCGCCGCCGAGCGCGTGCCATTGACTGTTTGCCCGCTCTCCAACATCAAGCTCTGCGTCTATGGCGACATGGCCGAGCACAGCCTGGCCGCGTTGCTCGATGCCGGCCTCTGCGTCACCATCAACTCCGACGACCCGGCCTACTTTGGTGGCTACATCAACGCCAACTTTCTCGCCACCTTCGAGGGCCTGCCGCAGCTCGGCGCCGAAGCGGCCTACACGCTCGCCGCCAACAGCTTCGAAGCCAGCTTTGCGAGCGAGGCGAAAAAGCAGGCATGGCGCACGCAGCTCGACGCGGTGTTTGCCGCCGGCTGATCGGCAGCTGGCGCGGCCGGCTTCGGCGTCACATCGACCGCATCACCGCCCTGGCGAGACCTGGGGTCATTCGCGTTCGCGCAAGCCACTTCGTGTAGCGTCGCCACTCGCCTTTCAACGTTAAGTTTCTTTTCTACGCCCCCTTCTCATGCTGCAACTGTTAACTGACCCGCAAACCTGGATCGCCCTCGCCACGCTCACCGCACTGGAGCTCGTGCTGGGTATCGACAACATCGTCTTCATCTCGATCCTGGTCGACAAGCTGCGCAAAGAACAGCAAGAGAAGGCGCGCCGCATCGGCCTCTTCATGGCCATGTTCATGCGCATCGGCTTGCTGCTGGTGCTGGCCTGGATCGTGGGCCTCGTTGCACCGCTGTTCACGGTGTTCGGTCAAGAGATATCAGGCCGCGATTTGATCTTGCTCGGCGGCGGCCTCTTCCTGATCTGGAAGAGCACCGGCGAGATTCATCAAACGATGCAAGGCGAAGAGGCCCATGGCGCCAGCGCGGTGAAAGCCACGTTTGCCGCCGTCATCCTGCAGATCATGGTGGTCGACATGGTGTTCTCGCTCGACTCCATCATCACCGCCGTCGGCATGGTCGACAGCTTGCCCGTGATGATCGCCGCGGTGATCTTGTCGGTCGGCTTGATGATGATGTTTGCCGGCGTGATTGGCCGCTTCGTCTCCGATCACCCAACGATCAAGATGCTCGCGCTGGCGTTCCTCGTCGTCGTCGGCGTCGTGCTGATTGCCGAGGGTCTGGACGTGCATGTGCCCAAAGGGTACGTCTACTTCGCGATGGCGTTCTCGCTCGGCGTCGAGGTGCTCAACATCCGCATGCGCCGGCCGAAGTAAGGCGGGGCGATGGTGCCCGAGCGAGAGGTGCAGCGCGCATTCGGCAGCTCACTCAAACCTTCTCTCGGGCTCGGTCTGATGCTGAAATGTCGTATACAGATCGCGTGGCGGCGCTACTTCAATTGACTTCAACATTTGACCCGCATTCCCCCGGTGATAGCCACCGTGGGTGACCACGTGAAGCAGGATTTCTTCGCGAGACATGCGACCGCGGTCGCCATCCGTGAAGGTGAATTCGAGCCGTTCCGAGTGCGCTGAAGTCGGTAGCGCAGCAGCGTAGGCCTCATACCAAGTGTTCTCGTCGTGCAAACCCGCGCGAACCCATGCCAGACCCCGCGCCTGTTTGATCTGCGCCGCGCGTTGCGCGGCCCGCTCGGCCCGGCTGTGAATCGTGCCGGCGCTCAGCGACAGGCCGAATAGGTCGCGCAGCACTTCGATGACCCGGCGCGACGAGCCGTGCGCGATCAGAAGGGGGCCAACGCGAAGCGCCGCACCCAGGCCTCGATGAAGCGGGGGGAGTCGTTCGACCAGCGAGGCCACGGTCGGCTCGGCAGACACAACGTCAACCGCCCGGCGCGCCCGTTTGCGTTGCGCAATTGCGGCTCCTGCCGTGCTGGCGGGCCAGACGCAATACGGGCTTCGCCCCCGACAACGCCGCGAGGCCGATGCGCTTGCGAGAGGTGGCGCGCAACGCGCGGGCACCGAAGCGGGTCAAGGGGGAATCGCCGGACGCGACCTGATTGCCACAACACGACAGTGTTGCCAAGCGGCGCGCCTCCGCGACCCGGCGCTTACGAAAGTGGAACCCTGTTCTGAACCACGTCCACGCATCTGCAGGGTTCGCCCTTCGCCACCGCGGTGCGTAGATCACCGGCGTGCCGCCGGGCGGTTGGTGATTCGTCGCGTCCCATACGAAACGAAGAAGAGCCTTCGTGTCGGTAAACATGGTTTCGGAAAAACCTGTGCGGCACGGCGACTTTAGCGCGACAGTCTGCCCACTGCGACCATCCCGAAAGTACTGCAATGCCTTCCCAACGTATCTCCGCTGGCGGCTCTCCCAGCGCCCCTCGCGATACCAGCGATCTCACACGCTCCCCTCCGCCAGGGAACACCGAACTCGCCCGAGTGCAGAAGAAACCCCGAATCAGTTCTCCACCTGCAGATTCGAACTTGTTACTGGTTTCGATGAAACTCATAAGACGTCATAACGGGTTTCCGGCTGGTGCGTCTGCGGTGAGCGTCAAGATGGCGGACAGGAACGAGATAAGGTTCGGCGAAAACGGCAACCCAAAAGCGAAAGAAAATGCTTCCATTGCTAGTTTGGATACTGCCGAGAAGCTATGGATGCATAGGAGGCCCGACGGAACCGCCGAAGCGGCAAATGGAAAATTTACCTTCGCCACCATGTTAGACGGATCCATACGACTCGGCGAACAAGGTAACGGAACGAACGCCCATGCCGCCTTGACGGGCGGCAGCAAAAACGTGAGCTTTGCGGGGGAGGTAGAGTTCGAGCAAGGTAATATTAAGACTTACTCTAATGGTTCTGGAACTTATGTTCCGCCAGCGGTGCTGAGATATCAGTCAGGTTTCAATCAAGCCGCTGGATTTCAGGATGTAGGCAAACCGCCTGCGATTTTGGAGGGTGCGCCAAAGGAGAGTGCGATCGCCGCAGCTGAGCAAGCCATTGCCAAAAAATTGAAAGAGCTGGGATAGTCCGGCCTGAAACGATCCTGCACAGATCCCGATTCCCGACACCGGAGCTCATCAGCCGCCGCCGCTGGCAGACCCAGGCCGAATCGTTATTGCAAAAATGCCTGCCCCTGCAGGCGGGTGGGTTGGGGCTAATTCAGGGCCGCTGCCCCGACCTGTCAGAGATGAGCTCGAAATATCAGGTCCGCGACATCGATGTGATCGAGCGTGCGTGTGAAGTCGTGAATGTGCTCGGCATACTCGGCTTTTACGCAGGCCAAGAGGCCGAACAGTTCCCAGTTGGCCCATGCGTTGTGGGCGAACAGCGACTACAGCTTACTGATGGCCACGGTGGCTCCTTGCGATTTAATCGGGAAAGATTGGGGCCGTTGGATTCCTGACCCAGGAATCCGCTTTGCCCGTGTCGCATGCCGACAGCAACTCGGTTTCGTGTCGATCGGGTTGAAGCATCGTCTTCAGCTCGGCCCGGTTCAAATAGTCGCGCGTCGCCTTTTACTCGGGCCTCACTTGCCACTGGCAGGCGCGAAAAACGGAATCGGCGCGCCGGCGTAAATGGCCGTTGGCAGGGCGCCATTCCATTTCTCCGCTTTCGCAAGTTCGACCTCAACGCGCCGCAGTTCCAGAACGCTGGGGTTTTGCGCAAGTGCCGCGCCCTGAACTCGCAGCGCTTCGGCTTGCGCAGTTGCAACCTTCAGGTTTGCATAGGCTGTGCCGTCCGCGCTGGCGCGAAGCGCGGCGGCTTCGGCTTCAGCCACAGCAACTTTTTGCTTCTGCTCGGCCTCGACGGTTTTGAACTTGTTCTCTGCTCCGAGGCGCAGCTGTTCTTGGGTGGTTTTGGCGTTGATCGCCGCCATGTAATCCGGGCTGAATGAGAAGTTCCGCATGTCGACGTTGATGACCTGCGCGCCGTAGATCGCGAGCTTGCTTCGCAGCGCGGTCACGATCTCACCCGACACCGTGGCGCGCTTGCCGATCAGATCGGGCGCCGTGTATTTGGCGGTCACGGCTTTGAAGACTTCTTGCGTGGCCGTTTGAACATAGCTTTGCAAGTTGCCGTCATGGCTGTAGCGCTCGAAGACCTCGGCGACCTTGTCGGTCTGGATGCTGTAGCGCACGGTCATGCTCACTTTGACCGGCTGGGTGTCGCTGGTGCTGCCCTCGGCGTTTTCAATGGCAGCTTCCTCGGCTCGCACGTTGAAGATGTTCAGCGTTTGCCAAGGTGCCACCAACATGAAGCCTTCACTCTCGATGCCCTTGATTGCACCGCCCACGGTGATCACGCCTCGGCTGCCCGTGGGCACGCTGCGCAGCGGCCAAAGCCATGCGAGGAGCACGAGCAATGCAATGGCGATGGCGATGTTTCTTGCAAGTGCAAAGCCGCGAATCTCGTTGCCTTCGGAGGTGGAGCGCAAATTCAAATTCATTTTCTTCTTCTACCAAGGCGTCTAGAGAGGGAGACGCCACGCCCTTTCGTTACATGAAAGGCCAAAGCTCAGCCAGCGCGTTGCGGCACTGCGTTGCGCGGTGCCATCTCCAGGTTGTCGATCAGCCGGGTCGTGCCCAGCCTGGCGGCCGCCAGCACGACGCATGGCTCATCGTCGGTGCTCGGCAGGCCCAGATTGCTCTGGCGCCGGATCGCGACGTAATCGGGTTGCCAGCCGCGCGTGACCAGCGCCTGCACCGCCTCTGACTCCAACGCTCCCCAATCGCGCGCACCTTGCGCCACGGCCGCAGAAACCTCGCGCAGAACCCGTGCGAGCTGCGCGGCCTCAACGCGCTCCGGTGCGCTCAGATAGCCGTTGCGGGAAGACAGCGCCAAGCCGTCTTCGGCACGCGTTGTCTCGCCGGCGATGAGCTCGATCGGCATGGCCATTTGCCGCACCATTTGACGGATCACCATCAGCTGCTGGTAGTCCTTCTTGCCGAACACCGCGACTTGCGGCTGCACGCAGTTGAAGAGCTTCAACACCACCGTGCACACGCCCGTGAAGAAGCCCGGCCGAAACGCACCTTCAAGAACGTCTGCCAACGCTGGCGGCGGCTGCACGGAGAACACCTGCGGCTCGGGATAAAGTTCGGTCTCATCGGGTGCAAACACGATGTCGCAGCCTGCGCCGCGCAGCAGTTCGCAGTCGCGCTCCATGGTGCGCGGATAGGCCGCAAAGTCCTCGTGCGGCGCGAACTGCAAGCGGTTGACGAAGAGGCTCGTCACGACCGGGCCGCCCGATCGAGCAGCCAGGTCGACGAGCGCCAAGTGACCAGCGTGCAGGTTGCCCATCGTGGGGACGAATGCGGTTCGGGTGGCGCCAGCGAGTGCCTCGCGCAGCGCGGTGATGGTGCGGCAGATCAGCACGTTGGGTTCTCTCTGATTGGTGCGCCTGCCGCATCTCACGCTGGCTCAGCGATTGAGCCAGTTGGCTGGGCGCGGGCTGCTGCAGCGCGGCGGCGGATTATCGGCTCGCGCTGTTCCAGAACGCCGGCGGGGTGAAGGCGGTGTTGCGCAGTGCGGCGATGCGGTGCACGCGCCACGCGCCGTCAATGAACAGGTAATCGTTGGCCAGGCCTTCGTCTTGAAAGCCGAGACGCTTCAAGACCTCCGCGCTGCGCCAGTTTTCGGGCCTGAAGGCCGCTTGCATGCGGTGCAAATTGATGCGCGGCGAGAACATCTCGCCAATGGCGCAGCGCAACGCCTCGGTCATCAGCGCTTGGCCTTCGTACTCTTGATCGAGTGCGTAGCCCACGCTGCAACTTTGCGCCGCGCCGCGCAGGATGTTGGAGAAGTGAACGCTGCCGATGATGCGGTGCGTGTCGCCGATGGGCGTGAGCCAGTAGCGGTAAGCGGTGCCTGCGGCAAAGGCCGCTACGCCGCGTTGCAGGCGGGCGAGTTGGTACTCCTCAGTGAAGAAGTCCGGCTGCGTTGGCGGGTCCCAGGGGGCGAAGTGCTCACGGTTGCGCTCGTAGAAGCGAGTGAGCGCGCCGGCATGCTCGGGCTCCGGGGCACACAAGCGCAACCGGGCTGTGAGCAGCAGTGGATTGGCTTGGCCGATGGGCGCGGGCTCCGTCATGCGCGCATTAGAACCGATCTGCAGCCCGCGGCAGTGGCCGCTTCGAGGTGCATGACGAGGGGCACGACGAGGTGCATCGCGAGGTGCATCGCGAAGCGTGATGGAGAAGCCCCGGGCGCGGCGCGCGGCCGCGAGTCGTGTACCTTCGCGGCATGAACACGATTGCCGCTCCGCTTGCTCAATTGCCATCAACTTCGAGCTCGCCGCCCGCGACTTGGCGCCTCGCCTGGCGCCAGATGTTGCGCGACTTTCGCGCCGGCGAGCTGCGTTTGCTGGTCGTCGCGGTGATGCTCGCGGTGGCCGCGTTGACGGCCGTGGGCTTCTTCGCCGACCGCATCAACATCGGCCTGGCCCGCGACGCGCGGCAGATGCTCGGCGGAGATTCCATCGTCGTGAGCGATCAGCCTGCAGCGCCAGCCTTCATCGCCAAAGCGGCGGTGCTCGGCTTGCGAACGGCGGTCACGAGCAGCTTCCCGAGCATGGGCCGCGCACCGGATGCCAATGGCGGTGCGAGCCGCTTGGTGAGCGTCAAATCGGTCGGCGAAGGGTATCCGCTGCGGGGGCAATTGCGCGTCAACACCGGCCCGGGCGCGCCTGAGCAAAACCTGTCGCCCGCCGTGCCTGAGCGGGGCACGGCCTGGGTTGATCCGGCCTTGCTCGAGGCGCTCAACCTGAAGGTGGGTGACACGCTGCTGCTCGGCGATGCGAATTTGAAGATCACCAAGCTGATCGTCATCGAGCCCGATCGCGGCAATGGTTTTTCGAGCTTCGCGCCGCGCGTGCTGCTCAACGATGCCGACTTGCCTGGAACAGGCCTCGTGCAGCCGGCCAGCCGCATCACCTACCGCTTCGCCGTGGCCGCAACGGGCAATGACGACACGCCCGTCGCGCGCTTCACCGCATGGGCCGAAGGCGAGATCAAGGCGCAAGGCCTGCGCGGCGTGCGTGTTGAGTCGCTCGCCACCGGCCGGCCTGAGATGCGCCAAACGCTCGACCGCGCGGCGAAATTCCTGAACCTCGTCGCCTTGCTGGCGGCCTTGCTCGCGGCCGTGGCGGTGGGCATTGGCTCGCGCGATTTCGCAAGCCGCCACCTCGACGATTGCGCCATGCTGCGCGTGCTCGGCCAATCGCAACGCAGCATCGCGCTGCAATACCTGATTGAGTTCGCGGCGGTCGGTTTGCTGGCGAGCGGTGCCGGCGTGGCGCTCGGTTTTGCAGTGCACCATGTGTTCGTCTGGCTGCTCGCCGGCTTGGTCAACAGTGCGTTGCCGCCCGCGAGCATTTGGCCCGCGTTGTTTGGCCTTGGTGTGGGCTTCACGCTGTTGCTGGGCTTTGGCTTGCCGCCGGTGTTGCAGCTTGCGCAAGTGCCGCCGCTGCGGGTGATCCGCCGCGATGTGGGCGCACTCAAGCCCGCATCGCTCGCCGTGCTTGCGGCTGGCGCGATTGGCTTCACGGCGCTGCTGCTGGCGGTGTCGAGCGATCTGAAGCTCGGCTTGATCGCGGTGGGCGGCTTTGCCGGTGCGATCGTCGTGTTTGCGCTCGCGTCATGGGCCGCGGTGCTGCTGCTGCGCCGGGCTGTGCCCGAGTCGCGCGCGCCGCGCTGGCTCGTGCTCGCCACGCGCCAGATCGCCGCGCGGCCTGCCTTCGCGGTGCTGCAAGTCTCGGCCTTGAGCGTGGGTCTGCTCGCGCTCGTGTTGCTCGTGCTGCTGCGCACGGATCTCATCGACAGCTGGCGCCAGGCCACCCCGAAAGACGCACCCGATCGCTTCGTGATCAACGTGCAGCCAGAGCAGGGCGCGGCCTTCCGCGAGCGGCTCACTGCAAGCGGCATCAAGGCGTACGACTGGTTCCCGATGATTCGCGGCCGGCTCGTTGAGATCAACGGCAAGCCCGTCAAGCCCGACGAAATCACCGACGAGCGCGCCCAGCGCCTGGTTGACCGCGAGTTCAACCTCAGCCACGCGCAGGCGATGCCCGAATCCAACCAGATCGCCGCCGGCCGCTGGACGCCCAACGAGCCCAACGCCGTCAGCGTGGAAGAGGGCTTGGCGAAAACGCTCGGCTTGAAGCTTGGCGACAGCCTCACGTTCGATGTCGGCGGCACCAAAGCCGCGGGCAAGATCACCAGTTTGCGCAAGGTCGATTGGAGCTCGATGCGCGTCAACTTCTTCGTGATGTTCCCGACCGCGGGCATGGGCGACGTGCCGGTCAGCTACATCGCAGCGTTCCGCGCGCCTGCGCAGCCGGGCTTCGACAACGCCTTGAGTCGCGACTTTCCCAACATCACCAACATCGATGTCTCGGCATCGATCGCGCAGATCCAGCGCGTGCTCGATCAAGTCATCAGCGCGGTGGAGTTTTTGTTCGGCTTCACGCTCGCGACGGGCTTGGTCGTGCTCTTCGCTGCAGTCACGGCAACGCGTGAAGCCCGCTCGCGCGAGTTCGCGGTGATGCGGGCGTTGGGCGCCAGCGGCAAGCTATTGGCGCAAGTGCAGCGGGCGGAGTTGCTTGGTGTGGGCGCCTTGGCTGGCGTGCTCGCGTCGGCAGCGGCCATGGCGGTCGGCTGGGCGCTCGCGAAGTATGTGTTTGAGTTCAGCTGGACGGCCTCACTCTGGGTGCCACTCGCCGGTGGCGCAGCCGGCGCACTGCTCGCACTCGCGGCCGGCTGGTGGGGCTTGCGCGAAGTGCTGCGCAAGCCGGTGGTCGAGACGCTTCGGCAAGCCGCGCAGTAGCGCATCCACAAAAAAACCGACCGAGAAAAGCTCGGTCGGTTTGTGATTGGAGCGGTGACCGGCTATGCAGCCAGCTTGAACTGCGACATGGTCTGAACGAGTTGCTGTGCTTGGGCCTTGAGGCTTTCAGCGGCTGCCGCGCTTTCTTCAACCAGTGCGGCGTTTTGCTGTGTGGCTTGGTCCATCTGCGTCACGGCTTCGCCGACTTGCGCTACACCGGCGCTTTGCTCGGTGCTGGCCGAGCTGATCTCGCCCATGATGTCGGTCACACGGCGAATCGAGTTGACCACTTCGGTCATCGTGGCGCCGGCCTGATCAACCAGCACCGTGCCTTGCTCGACACGCTCAACGCTGGCGTTGATGAGCGATTTGATCTCCTTGGCTGCGTCTGCACTGCGTTGCGCGAGGCTCCGAACTTCTGATGCCACCACCGCGAAGCCGCGGCCTTGCTCGCCGGCGCGGGCCGCTTCAACCGCGGCGTTCAGCGCGAGGATGTTGGTCTGGAAGGCGATGCCGTCGATCACGCTGATGATGTCGGCGATCTTGCGTGAGCTGTCGTTGATGCCCTTCATCGTCGAGACGACTTGGCCCACCACATCGCCGCCGCGAATGGCCACGCTGCTGGCGTTCATCGCCAGTTGATTTGCTTGTGAGGCGTTGTCAGCGTTCTGGCGAACGGTGCTGCCGAGCTGCTCCATGGAGGCTGCGGTTTCTTCGAGCGCCGAGGCTTGCTCTTCCGTGCGGCCCGAGAGGTCGTTGTTGCCTTGGGCAATTTGCTGGCTCGCGGTCGCCACGCTTTCGGCGTTGGAGCGCACGTTGCCGACGAGGCGCGACAAGTTCTCTTGCATCAACTTCAGCGCACGCATCATGTCGCCCGTTTCGCTTTGGTCTTTTGCCTCGATGCGCATCGAGAGGTCACCACCGGCCACGGCCGTGGCCACGCCGACCGCCTCGCTCAGCGGTTGAATGACCGAGCGTGCGAGCAGGCTGCCGATCAGCAAGCCGCAAATCACGGCAACGATGGCACCGCCGAGCATCGCGTACTTCGTGATCTCGCGCAGATGGTTGGACTCTGCTGCCCGCACCACGCGCAGTGATTCTTCTTCGCCGTTGAATTGGCTTTGCAGCGCACGGAAGCCGTCCATGGCTTCTTTGTCGAGGCCTGCTTTGAACTGGGTTGCCATGTCGGCCGGGGTCGACTTCTCGGCGGTGACCGCGCGGCGCAGCTCGATCAGGCTGTCTGCCACCTTCATGAACTGCTCATGGCGCTGCTGCATCGCGGCCAAGCGCTCTTGCTGCTTGGCGTTGTCAGAGGTCAAACTTTTGGCCTTGGCGATGTGTTCGCCAAATGACTTCTTCCCGCCGATGAAGGGCTCGAGAAAGCGGTCTTCGCCGGCCGCAACAAAGCCGCGCATGCCGGTTTCGGCATTGACCATGGCCAGCAGCATCGCGTTGCCTTCGTCGAGTACTTCCGAGGTGTGCTTGCTCCATCCCTCGGCATCGGTTTGCCGTGACGCGCTCATCATCGCCGCGCCGATGATGACGATCATCACGAGCAAGACGGCCCCAAAGCTCGCATAGATGCGAGTGCGAAGTCTGATGTTGGAGAAGTTCATTAGGTGCCTTGTCTCGGTTAGTTCTTTTTGATGGGGTCTTGGCGGGCGGGGTGTGGCGAGCTGCGCTGATGTTCAGAGCTCAGCGTTCAATGTTCGGTGTCAATCAGTCCCATTTCGCTGCTGGCCATCAGGCCTTCGATGTCCATCAAGATCAGCATGCGGTCATTGATGCTGCCGATGCCGGTGATGAAGCTGGTGTCGATCGATGAGCTCATTTCTGGGGCTGGCTTGATCGAGTCTTTGCCCAACTCAAGTACATCGGAGACTGAGTCAACAACGGCACCCACCACGCGGCCGCGCACGTTGAGCACGATCACCACGGTGAAGCCGTTGTATTCCGCGCTGCTGCAGCCGAGCTTCAAGCGCAGATCGACGATCGGCACGATCACGCCGCGCAGATTGACCACACCTTTGATGAACGACGGCGCATTCGCGATGCGCGTGGGCGCCTCGTAGGAGCGGATTTCCTGCACCTTCAGGATGTCGATGCCGTATTCCTCGTCACCGAGGCGGAAGGTCAAGAACTCTCCGCCGACCGAGGCCGCGCGGGCGGCTTCGTGTTTAGCGACTTGGCGGGCGTCGGTCATCATGTCCATGGGGAATCCTCTTGCAGGCAAATTGAGCTGAGCGGTGGTGAAGTCGAATCGACAGTGTTGAAGTAACTATCGGTGTTCGTGTCGGGTTCTAAAGCCATGTCGGAGCAGGCCTGATCGAGAGATGCCCCGGTTTTCAAGGCCTGTTCATTCGATTGGCCCGAGTGCCGCATCAAAACGTTTCCCAATCGGCATCGCTGCTGGCTGCTGCCGTGATGGCCGCGCTCGACGCGGCTGGTGCTTTGGCAACCTTGGGCGCAGCGCTTGGCACGCGCGGCGTCGTATTGGGGCGGCTGGCCGTGGGCCGGGCGGTCTGCGCGGCGGCAAGTGGCGTTGCCGCGCGCTTAGGTGGCGCGGCAGGAGATGGTCGCGCGACAACGGCTGCGCTGCTGACCGGCTTTGCCACTGCAGCGGCCTTGGCCGGCTCTGCGACAGCCAATGGTTTGGCGCGCTTGGCAACCAGCGCTGTCTTGACCCGCTTGGCAACCCCGGCCAGCCGCGATGCGGGCTGACCTTGGCCGGCGCCGGTGCTTTGAGCCGCATGAGCCGATGCAGCGCTGTGCGCATCGAGCCTGAAGACCTGCACCACGCTGGCCAAGCGTTGGGCTTGGTCTTTCAAGCTCTCGGCCGCAGCGGCGCTTTGCTCGACGAGCGCGGCGTTTTGCTGCGTCATCTTGTCGAGCTCATTGACAGAGGTGTTCACTTGGCCAATGCCCGCACTCTGCTCGACTGACGCGGCCGTGATCTCACCAATGATGTCTGACACGCGCTGCACTGCGCCCACGATCTCTTGCATCGTGGCGCCCGCATCGGTGACGAGTTTGGAGCCATCTTCGACCTTGCCGACCGAAGCGCCAATCAAGCTCTTGATCTCCTTGGCGGCTTCGGCGCTGCGCTGCGCAAGCGAGCGCACTTCGCTGGCCACCACCGCAAAGCCGCGGCCTTGCTCACCCGCCCGCGCCGCCTCCACAGCCGCATTCAACGCGAGGATGTTGGTCTGGAAGGCGATGCCGTCGATCACGCCAATGATGTCGGCGATCTTCTTCGAGCTGTTGTTGATCTCGCTCATCGTCGTGACCACTTGGCCCACCACCGAGCCGCCGCGTTGCGCCGCTTCGGCCGCAGTAGCCACGAGCTGATTTGCCTGGCGCGCCGAGTCGGCGGATGCTTGTGCCGTCGCGGTGATCTGCTCCATCGACGATGCGGTCTGCTGCAGGTTGCTTGCGGTGTGCTCGGTGCGCACCGAGAGGTCGTGGTTACCGGTGGAGATTTCGCTGCTGGCGGTGTGGATGCCGTCAGTCGTCGATCGCACCTCGCCGACCAGTCTGCGCAGAGATTGCTGCATGTCGCCGAGGGCACGCATGAGGTCGCCGAGTTCGTCGAGGCGGTCTGAGGTCATCGTTGGTTGTGACAAGTCGCTGGCGGCAATCAGGCGCGCTGCGGCCACCGCTTCGTTCACCGGTTGAGTGACCGAGCGCGTGATCATCAAGGCCATGAACGCACCAACGCAGAGGCTCACCGCGAGGAGCACGAGCAGCATCATTTCGGCCTGCTGCAGTTCTTTGGTCACGCTCACCCGGTTGTCATTGGCGAGCTCACGCTGCAGGCTGCGCAGCGCGCCCATGGCGTTGAGGTATTCCTCGCTGGCGGGCAGCAGCTTGGTCTTGACGAAGGCTTCGGTCGCCGTCTCGTCCGGGTGCGTTTTCAGCTCATCGATTTGCGGGCGCAGCGCGAGGAAGGCTTTGCGCTTCTCTTCAGCCGTCGCCAGCAAGGCCTTGCCCCGCTCTGAGCTGATCGAGGCGTCGAGGTCTTGTTGAATGATGTTGATCTGCGCCGACGTTTCCTTCATCTGCGGGACGAAGTACGCCTCGATGGTCGGAAGGCCAGACGACTTCGCAATCGCAACCGCGTTGGCCACATTGAGCTCGGCTTTGGCCGTCCAGCTGGCCGCGAGGTTGTAGCTGCGCTCGAATTCGGTGGCGGTGACTTGCGCTCGTTCGCTGGCCATCAGCCGCACATACGAGATGGCGACGATCGCAGTCACCAGCGCCAGCACGGCGCCGAAGCCCAGCGTCAGGCGCAGCCCGACCTTGAGGTTGTTCAGGTTCATCGGGAGCCCTTGTCGGTATAGGAAAGGAAAAAGGGGGGCGTGCTGCGGTGCGCGCCCCAGAAGTCAATGCCGAGCGCGGCGCACCAGGCTGCCGACGTCAAGGATCAGCGCGACGCGGCCGTCACCCATGATCGTTGCGCCAGACACATCGTTGACGCGACGGTAGTTGGCCTCCAAGTTCTTGACCACCACTTGTTGCTGGCCAAGAAGTTGATCGACCATGAGCGCCACGCGCCCGCCTTCGGCCTCTGCCACGACCATGATCGCGCTCTCGTTCTCAAAATCGAATCGCGGCACATCGAAGACTTGTTCGAGTTCGAGCACCGGCATGTATTCGTCGCGCACCTCGACCACGCGGCCCGAGCCGCCGACCGTCTTGACCATGCCCGGCTGAATCTGGAACGACTCGACCACAGATGAGAGCGGCAGGATGTAGACCTCCTCGCCCACGCCGATCGACATGCCGTCCATGATGGCCAGCGTGAGCGGCAAGCGCACCTTGACGCTCATGCCGTAGCCCTCGGCCGAGTCGATCTCGACGGTGCCGCCGAGTGCGGTGATGTTCTTCTTGACCACATCCATGCCGACGCCGCGGCCGGACACATCGGTCACCACATCGGCAGTCGAGAAGCCGGGGGCGAAGATGAGGCTCCAGCAGTCTGCATCGCTCATTGAATCGGGCGCATCGATGCCGCGTTCACGCGCTTTCTTGATGAGCTTCTCGCGCGAGAGGCCTCGGCCGTCATCACGCACTTCGATCAGGATCGAGCCGCCTTGGTGCGAGGCCGCCAGCGTGATCGTGCCGTGCTCGGGCTTGCCGCTGGCGGTGCGGTCTGCCGGCATTTCGATGCCGTGGTCACAGCTGTTGCGCACCAGGTGCGTCAGCGGATCGGTGATCTTCTCGACCAAGCCTTTGTCGAGCTCTGTGGCCTCGCCCTGCGTCACGAAGTCGACCTTCTTGCCGAGCTTGGCGGCCAGATCGCGCAGCATCCGCGGGAAGCGGCTGAACACCATCGACATCGGAATCATCCGGATCGACATCACTGACTCTTGCAGGTCTCGCGTGTTGCGGTCCAGATCGGCCAAGCCAGCCACCATCGTTTGGTAGAGGGCCGGGTCAATCTGCTTGCTGTTTTGCGCCAGCATGGCTTGGGTGATGACGAGCTCGCCGACCAAGTTGATGAGCTGATCGACCTTCTCGACCGAGACGCGCAGGGTGGCCGATTCGAGCGCAGCGGGTGCTTTGTCTGCCTTGGCGGCGCGCGGGCCTGCGGCCGGTGCGTCAGTAGGGCGAACTGCCGCCACCGAGCCTTCGGCGCTGGCCGCAAGCGGCGCGCCCGGGGCGCCGTCGAAGAAGCCGAAGCCCTCTTGTGCTTCCGTGCTTTGAGCGGGCGCGCCGGGTGCGCCTTCGTGAAAACCGTAGCCCGCGCTGATTGGCATCAGCGCAACTTCTTCGCGGGCGACGTGGAAGGTGAACAGATCGAGCAAGTCGCTGTCGCTGCTGGTCGTCACGACCTTGAAGCGGCGAATGCCGTCGCTCGGTTGGCCGCCGTCGAGCGGCTCGATCGTGCCGAGGTCGGTGATCTCTTTGAACAGATCGACGATGTTGTTGGCCAAGCTGACATCGGCCAGCGGGCCCACGCGCAATTCAAGCGCGCGGGCGATGGCGGTTGGCGCGAGTGAACTGGTGGCGGCCGCAGCGGCTGTGGCGGGTGCTGGCGCCGGTGCTGGTGCTAGTGCGGCCATCACCGGCGCAGCGGCAGGCGGCGCAACGCGGCCTTCGCTGAAGGCACGAATGCTCACGAGCAGATCGGCTGTATCGACCGGGCCGCCGCCCGAACCTTGGTGACGGGCGAGCTGAGCGCGCAGCGCGTCGCCCGATTGCAGCAGCACATCGACCATCGCCGAGTTCGGCGCGAGTTCGCGGCGGCGCAGTTTGTCGAGCAGCGTCTCCATCTGGTGGGTGAGCTCGGCCACATCGGAAAAGCCGAACGTGGCGGCGCCGCCCTTGACGGAGTGCGCGCAGCGGAAGATCGAGTTGAGCTCTTCGTCGTCAGCGGCTTCGAGGTCGATCTCAAGCAGCTGCGCTTCCATGCGGTCGAGGTTCTCGCCCGCTTCTTCAAAGAAGACTTGATAGAACTGACTGAGGTCAATGCCTGCAGCGCTGTTGGAGCCGAGGCTTGCGCCTTCGGAAGTCATTTCGCCCATCTGTCTCTCTCCAGGTGCTTGTCGTGTGCTGCTACTTCACTGAATTGATCAGCGAATGACTTTCTTGATGACTTCGAGCAGCTTGGCCGGATCGAAGGGTTTGACCAGCCAACCCGTGGCGCCAGCCGAGCGGCCGGCTTGCTTCATCTGATCGCTCGACTCGGTGGTGAGGATCAGGATCGGCGTGGTCTTGAACTTGGGGTTGTCGCGCAGGCACTTCGTCAGGTTGATGCCGTCCATGCGCGGCATGTTCTGGTCGGTCAGCACGAGATCGAAGTCGCGCGTGCCGGCTTTCTCGAAGGCGTCTTGCCCGTCGACCGCTTCGACCACCTGGTAGCCAGCGCTCTTGAGCGTGAAGGAAACCATTTGCCGCATGGAGGCGGAGTCGTCCACCGCGAGGATTGAATGCATGAAGTTCTCCGGGCTCTCGATGTAAGGGGCTGCTTAGATTTCGGTCGGGCGGGGCAAGTCTTTAGGCGCGCGCAAGGCTGGGGCAGCTCAGAACAGCTCTACCGAGCCTGCGTCCATCTCGTCTTGCGTCACCGGGTTCGGCCGCAGTGGCGCGGCCTCCACCACGGCCGTGCCGTCTTCGTCTTCGCCCATGGTTTCGTTGGCCAGGCGGTCGGCGCAGTTGCGCAGGCGCTGGTGGGTGTGGGCGATGAGTTGGGAAGCCATGTCTTGAAACTGCAGTGCGGTGATCGCAACGCCCAGGCTTTTCATCACGCCGGCAAAGGGCGTGGGGTCGGCCAAGTCACTTGCTGCCGACACCTGGGTCACCATGGGCGTTGGGCCATGGAGCGGCAGCTTGTCGAGCTCGGCGATCGCGCCGTGAAATCCGCGCATCAACGCCTCGCAGGCATCAGCGAGCAGGGTTTGCAGGCGATCGAGGTCGTTGGTTGCGGTCATCAGGTTGTCTTGCAGGTCGGCAGCGATCTGCAAGGGCAAAGGCGCGGGGCGAAAGTCGCCGTCGGCGGGGTCGGTCAGCATGTGATGGTTGCTCCGCTCGGCGTCATTGAGGCTCATGGATGGGCTCGCATTGCCCCAGTTTTCGGCCGATGCGCTGCGGACCTAAGCCCGATCAGCGCTGGCTCTGCCTCGTTGTTCTGTTTATCCAGTTGCGCCGGCCGGCCGCATACTCAAGGCATGCCAGCTGCGCCCATCGAACGCGAACTGCGAGTTCTGCACCTCGAAGACTCCGAGTTCGACCACGAGTTGATGCTGGCGCACCTTCAGCGCGGCGGCCTGCGCGTGCGCGCGCGGCGGATCGACTCCGAATCCGAATTCCTGGCCGCACTCGGCCGCGGCTGGGATGCGATCCTGTCCGACTACAACCTCCCCGGCTTCTCCGGCCTCGTGGCACTCGACCTGCTCAAAGCCAGCGGGCGCGATGTGCCATTCATCCTGGTCTCGGGCGAGATCGGCGAGGAAACCGCGGTCGAGGCGATGCGCAATGGCGCGAGCGACTACCTGCTGAAGAACAACCTCTCGCGCATCGTGCCCGCCTTGCTGCACGCGGTTGAGGCCACCGAGATGCGAAGAGCGCGTGTACGCGCCGATCGCGAGTTAGGCGAGTCCAAGCAGCGGCTGCGCGAGCTTGCTCAGCATTTGCAAACGAGCATCGAACAAGAGCGCGTGTCGATCGCCCGCGAGATTCACGACGATGTGGGCGGCTCGCTCACCGCGCTCAAATTCGACCTCGCCTGGATTCAGCGCCACGCGGTGGCGGCTGATGTGCTGGCGCGGGTTGAATCGGCGCTGGAGACCGTAACGCTTGCCATCGATTCGAGCAAGCGCATCATGCACAACCTGCGACCGGCGATCCTTGAGCAAGGGCTGGTTGCGGCGCTGCAGTGGCTCAGCTCGCGGTTCGAGAAGCGCACCGGCATTCCCTGCGTGCTGCGCGTGCCGAGTGACGCGGCCGAGCTGCCGACCGGCGTGCCGCTGGTGGCCTACCGCACGGCGCAAGAGGCGCTCACCAACATCAGCAAGCATGCGCAGGCCAGCCGTGTGCAGATTGATCTCTCGCTTGCCGGCGGCGTGCTCTCGCTCGAAGTGGCCGACAACGGCCGCGGGCTCTCGGCAGATGACTTGGCCAAAGTCAAGTCGTTCGGCATTCGCGGGTTGCATGAGCGGGCGGGCACCGTGGGCGGCTGGGTTGACCTCAGCAGCGGCACCAGTGGCACGACCTTGATACTTTCTGTACCGTTGAACGCCGACGTGATGAGCGACTGGCGCCACGACCTGACTGAAGCAGACGCCAACGATCCGAACGACGACGCGCCACAGGCCTCACCGCAGTCGCCGCAGATGCTGGCGCTCGATATGTCGGATGAAGTGTCGGGTGATGTGTCGCCAGATGTATCGCAATGGGGCAAACTCTGACCACCTCCACTTGCCAGTGCCCATGATCAAGGTCTTTCTCTGTGACGACCATGCGCTGATCCGGCGCGGCATCCGCGATACCCTGTCCGATGCGTCCGACATCGAAGTCGTTGGCGAAGCGGGTGACTACGGCGAGCTGCGCAGCCTGATGCGCAACGCCAGTGCCGATGTGCTCGTGCTCGACATCAATCTGCCCGGCCGCAGCGGCCTCGATGTGCTCAGCGCATTGAAGGAAGAGGGCACAACGATGCGCGTGCTCGTCGTTTCGATGTACCCGGAAGACCAGTACGCGATTCGCGCGCTGCGCGCAGGCGCCTTCGGCTATGTCAACAAGGGCGGCGACCCGGCGTTGATCGTCGCGGCGGTGCGCACGGTGGCGCAGGGCCGCAAGTACGTGACGCCTGAGATCGCGCAAATGCTGGTCGAGAGCCTGACCACGCCCACGATCGCCAACGCCCACGAGAAGCTCTCCGACCGCGAGCTGCAAACGCTGGTGATGATCGCCTCCGGCAAGCGCCTGTCCGACATCGCGGAAGAGCTGATGCTGTCGCCGAAGACGGTGAGCGTCTACCGCGCGCGCGTGCTCGAGAAGCTGGCCCTCACGAACAACTCCGAGATGACGGTCTACGCCATCCGCAACGGGCTGGTCGGCGGGGAATAGGGCGGCTCATGTCAGCGGTGCTGGAGCAATTGGAGGCGGCGCGTAACGAGCGCGGCGCACCGACTGCCGCAAAGACAGCGACCGCGATGCACGCGCCATGGGTGTTGCGAGCGCTGTTGCTCGCAGGTTGCGCCATCTCGGTGGCGCTCGTCGCGGGGTTCACGCAGCCTGCGGCGGTGCAAGCGGCCGATGCCGATCTCATGCGGCTCTTGCGAGGCATGGCCTTGATCAAGGCCGGCTTGGTGGCAGCAGCGCTCGGCGTGCTCTGGTGGCGAGCCGGCCATCCGGTGGACGCCCGCATCGCGAGTGGCTATGCGGCAGGCCTTTGGTGGATGGCCGGCGCCAGCGTCGCGATCTGGCAGCTCAGCCACATCGTGATCGCAGCCGGGTTCTTTCATGCCGGCATGGCGGCGCTGCTGTGGGCAGCCTGGCGCGATGGCGGCAGGCTGCGAGCGGCAGTCAGCGGCGGCGCAAGCGCGCGCTGAAACCGATGAAGGCCAACCCGGCGAACATCAGCGCCCAGGTCTCAGGCTCGGGCACCGGCGGGATTTCGCCTTTGACGTCCGAGGCGACCACGACGAAGTTGTCCATCGCCGCATAGCCGCCTGACAGCAGATCGATCTGCAGCGTGACGTTGCCGTTGGTGCTGTTCTTCGCATCGAGGCCGAGCACGACGCTGGTCCAATCGAAGGTGTACTTGTTCGGCGCGATCGTGCCTGTCGCCGTTGCGCTGTCGAGCAGCACCGAGTTGCCGTAGAGGCCGGTCGTGCCCGACGGGTTGTCATAGAGCGAGAACTTGTAGCTTGGTGCGACGCCGCCGGTTGGCACGAACGGGCCACCAAAGCGGTCGAGGTCGATCGACGAGATGTCGAGCCCGAAGTTCAGGTACTGATTGGCGCCGACCGAGAACGACAGCGACAGCAGATCGTTTTGCGCGTCCGACAACATGCCCACGACATAGCGGCCCGCCTTGCCCGACGGATCGCTGTAGCCCACGCCGAAGGCCTGCGTGCCGCCGACCTGCAGCGTCTCGGTGGTGAAGGGCTGGGCGAAGGTGAAGCCGGCCGGTTGGTTGCCGTAGAGGTCATTGACGGTGCGGTAGATGTTGATGTCGCCACCATCGTTGACGAAGCCGACGGGGGCCTCGAAATCTTGCGTGTAGAGCGTGGTGGCGGCTTGAGCTGAAGCGCCGGCCGTGAGAGTTGCGATCACGGCCGCGATCAGGCCTGCGATCTGGGATGCGCGAATCAGTGCGTTCATGCGGTTTCCTCCTCGTTGTTGTGTGGTTGACGAATGTAGCAACGCGAACCCCGCGTTCAGCGGGATCGGCCCCTTGCTCCGGGGGCCGTATTACTACCGTGTCGCCCGGCGCCGCACGCACTCGATGTAGCGCTCGCCGTCCGGCGGCAGGCCGCTGCGCTGCGAGGCCCACATCATCTCGCCCAAGCACTCCATGACTTCGTGGTGTGCATCGTGCACCGAGCCGAGGCGTGCTGCGAGCAGCTCGAACGCCTGCTTGATGCCGCGCGGCTGGTCGATGCTGATCTGCTCGCTGATCGACAAATGCATCGACAGATGCAAAAACGGGTTGCTGCGGCCCGCATCGACCTCGTAGACGGCGGCGAGCGCGGTGTCGAGGTCGGCGAGGTCGGTGTCGTACTCGGGATGCTCGGCGATCCAGTCGGAGGCGAGGGCTTCGAGCGGCGTCAGCAGTTCGCTGGCCCGGCGCTTGCGTCCAGCTTCGACGAAGAACTGGCGAACGTCGTTTTGCGATGGTGAAAACATCGCGCGATTTTCGCCTGCTTGCGTTTGTGCGTTCAGTTCTCCCTGCA
>JAYWGR010000022.1:0-35045 GCA_043778145.1 Rhizobacter sp. | reverse complement strand
CACGCCAGTCATCATCAAAACTGACCCCAATCACGGCGGCGCGCCGGAGCTTCGGCTGTCAGCCTGGGAGCGGGCCGCGCTCGGCATCACGTTTGAAGGCGCATGGTTGGGCAGCGCTCGCGCCTACCGGGTGCTCCCACTGCGCAACGTTCCAGCCGAGGTGCTGACGCACGCGGATTACGCGGTCGAACGCTATGTGGAGAACGCGTCAGGCATGTTCTATCGGGCCTATGTGAGCGGTACTGCGGTGCTCGTCGTCAAGGCGCATTGCGTGCATCAGATCAAAGTGATCTGCGGCGACCCGCGAGACGAAAACTGGGCGCTGCACATCGACGAACTCGCTCACCTCTCCGTTGAAGCGATACCAGCCAAAGTTGCGCAGGCCATTGCCGCGCTGGCGATGGGCGAAGGGCTGCACTTTGGCGCCATCGACCTCGTTGAAGACGACCGTGGCGAGCCCTTCATCATCGATCTGAACACCACGCCCTGGGCGGGCAAAAGGCCCATCGATCACGAGATCGCCGAGTTCTTGCGCGAGGGTTTTTTAGAGGGCGCGAAGCTGCGCCAAATGGGAGTTGCACAACATGCCTAGCGTGGCCGTGATCATCGCGGCGCGTGATGCCGCGCCGTGGATTGCCGAGTGCGTGGCCTCCGTGGCCCGCCAGCAAATGCCACACGGTTGGCAATTGAAAATCATGGTGGGCGTGGACCACTGCGTGCCCACACTGCAACGTGTGCAACAGATCGCCCTGCGCCAGCTGCAGACCTTCATGTTCACGACCCGCGTGGGGCCTTATGTGGTGTTCAACTCGCTCGCTCATCTCTCGCACGACACGCTGCTCGCCCGCTTCGACGCTGATGACGTGATGCTCCCCGGCTACCTGAACGCGCAGGTTGAGCAGCTCCAGTGGTGCCGCTCGCCTGCGATCTCGCAAACGTGGTCGGCCTACACGGACGAGAAGCTCAGGCCCATGCGCGCCAAGCTGGCCAACGGCTCGACCACCGGGGCCGATGGCAAGCGCAATGGCCCCTCTGATGGGCAATTCATGATGTCGCAAAGCGTGATTGGCTTGCTCGGCGGCTTCAGACCTTGGCTGTGCCACGCAGACACCGAGTTCCTCACTCGGGCTCGCCTCGTTGGCATTGCCTTCAAGACTTGCTGTGCGCATTTGTACTTGCGGCGGGTCCACGCCGAATCGCTGACCAATTCGCCGCTGTCGGCTTACCGCTCTGAGCTGCGCCAACGTTATGCCTATGAAGTGGCGCTGACGAAAGAGCGCTTTGCGAAGTCACGCGCAGTGGAGCGCGTCACACCGGCCATGGCGCCCTGGATACGCCTGGGCCAGCGCCAACGTTCCTAGATATTCGGAGCACGCATGTTGACAATCGTCACGTTGAATTGGGCGCGTTCGGCCTGCACGGTGCGCAATCTCGAGACTTACTCGACCTATGCGGCAGTCGATCAAATCATCTGCTTCAACAACGGGCCGAAGCTCAATTTCACACCGCACTTGCCGGCCAAATGCCTGCTGGTTGAGGCATCGAACAACGTGGGCGTTACTGCGCGCATGGCCATGGGCGCACTCGCCGCAACGCCGGCCATCTTGCACACCGACGACGACCTTCTTCTGCCCGAGTCCACGATCTACCGGCTGCTGAATTGCTGGCAAGCCGCACCATCCAGCTGCCACGGGATATTCGGGCGGCGTGCCCATCCACGCTACGTGGCGGGCAACGTCTTCGGGCCGGTGGAGGTTGTGCTCACGCGGGCATTGCTTTGCAGCACGGAGGTCAACAACCTGGCGCTGTCAGCCAGTGCCCGCTTTGATGATCTTGGCGGCGTGCCGCGTGGCAACGGTGAAGACATCATCTTGTCATTCGCCGCGATGAGCCTTTCCGGCTCTCTCAACCATGCCCACCCGATGCCGGTTTTCAACTACGCAAATCAAGACGCAGTGGCCATTCACCAAACGTGGAGCCGGCACTTCGAGCACCGAGAGCGTGTCGTCAACCGATGCCGTCAGATCTTCGGCAAGCCGCACGGCGCGCAAGCCCGGGCGGCAAACAGCCGCTGAATGCCGGCCCGCCTCATTCACTGGAGAGCGCAATGACCACTGAACCCAAGAAGCCCATCACCCATTCGACACTGCGGAATGAATCCACGCCGGCCATTCAGCCAGCGCCGCCACCCGAACGCTCGAATGCGGCGGACTCGGTTGGAGGCCATCCCGGGAGCAACCCCACCAGCAATAGGGCACTCCAAGTCGCACCAGCACTTCCACCCGCCTTTCCGCCGCCGAAGGAGCCGTTTGCGCGCGGCAAGCTGCGCATGAGCGCATCACGCCAGGGGCGATGACGCCATGCTGCGAGCGGGGCATAAGCACAAGCATCGCGCTGCCCTGCGCTTAAGCTGCACCGATGAATCAAGCCACCCAACCCGTCACGCGGCCCGCCACTTTGCCTTTGGCTTTGCCGTGGCGCTATTCGCGAACCGCAGTCGTGCTGCATTGGGTGGTGGCGCTCGGGTTGGTCGGGATGGTCGGGATGGGCTGGTACATGGTGTCGGTCGAAGATGAGCCGGGAAGCGCGGTTTACTTTGAGCTGCACAAGTCGGTCGGCCTGCTGATGGCAGCGCTGATCGCGGTGCGCTTGTCTTGGCGCTTGACCCACCCGCCGGCTCATCTTCCGGCCAGCGTTCCGCGGTGGCAAGCCAGGCTCGCACACGCAGCGCAGGTGCTGCTCTACGTGGTCATGGTGTTGATGGTGCTCTCGGGCTACTTGGGCGCATCACACAGCAAGGCCGGTGTGATGCTCTTCGGGCTCGCCACGCCTCAGTGGGCGCTGCCCGATCACGACCAAGCCGAGCAGTATTTCGACATTCATGGCGCGCTTGCTTGGGTGTTGGTGGCGGTGGTGAGCTTGCATGTGCTCGGTGCGTTGAAGCACTTGCTGATCGACCGCGACGGCACCTTCCAGCGCATGTGGTTTTCGCGGCGCTGAAACTGCTGAAGCCGCTGCGGCACTGCCGCACGCGCGTCAACCAACGGCGCCGAACAGCGCCCCGACTCCAGCCGTCACGCCCATCGCAAGCGTGCCCCAGAACGTGACGCGCCACGCACCCACCGGCACGCTGGCACCACCGGCCTGGGCCGACACCGCACCCAGCACCGCGAGAAAGACGATGGCCGTTGACGCCACCCAGGCGATCAGCCGCGGGCCATCGGCCACCGCCGTGACGACCAGTGGCAGCGCCGCCCCCACCGCAAAGCTCGCCGCTGACGCCAGCGCCGCCTGAACCGGCTTGGCGGCAAACACGGTGGAGATGCCCAGCTCATCGCGGGCATGCGCGCCGAGCGCGTCGTGTGCCATCAATTGCTCGGCCACCTGCTGCGCCAATGGCAGCGTGAGACCGCGGCCGACGTAGATCGCTGCGAGCTCGCGCTGTTCGGCTGCGGGGTCTTTTTGAAGCTCGCCGCGCTCGCGTGCGAGATCGGCTTGTTCGGTATCGGCCTGCGAATGGACCGACACATATTCGCCCGCCGCCATCGACATCGCACCCGCCACGAGCCCGGCCACACCAGTGACAAGGATGTTGCCGTGACCGGCACCTGCCGCGGCCACGCCGACGATGAGGCTGGCGGTGGAGACGATGCCGTCGTTGGCGCCCAGCACGGCCGCGCGCAGCCAGCCGATCCGGTCGCTTCGGTGGCTTTCTCGGTGGTGGCGTGCCATGGCCCGAGCATAAGAGCAACTCGTGATTCGGCTGTGCGCCAACGAACAGACGAAACCGCGTCCGGCGCATAGGCTGCCCCATCAGAAGGGCCACCACCATGCAGCGCAAAACCACCTTGAACCCGCACTGGAGCACGTCATCGTTTGGCTGCTCGGCCGACACCTCGCCGGGCGAGCTCGCGGCTTTGGGCGATCACGTGAGCCGATGCGCCGGACAGCGCGGCTCGATGTTCGCGTTGCGATGTGCCGGCGAGGCGATGGGCGAGTTTGCGGCGCCGCGGCTGATGACGATGCTGGTGGTCGTCGTGCTCATCGGCGGCTTGGCGTCACTCTGGATTTAGCGGCTTCGATTCAGCTGACTCGATCCATCCAACTTCGCCCGTGGCCACACCATCGCGCTCCACCAACGAGAGCCGTGCGGCCAATCTGTTGGCCAAGGCAGGCTCGCCGCAGCTCGCGCGCCGGCGGTTGTTGCTTGGCAGCGCTGCGGCGCTTGCTGCATCGATGTCGAGCGCGTGCACATCGGCCGCGAGCGTGGAAGGCACCGCGCTCGCCATGCGGCAGCCCACCACCACTGCGGGCGGTGATCGTGCCGTGCTGATGCAAGAGTTGGTGCGTTGCGCGGTATTGGCACCGTCGAGCCACAACACCCAGTGTTGGAGATTTCGGGTGCTGTCACAGGGCATCACGGTCGAGCCTGATCTGTCGCGCCGCTGCCCGGCAGTCGACCCGGATGAGCACCATCTCTTCGTGTCGCTCGGCTGCGCCACAGAGAACTTGGCCCAAGCGGCGCTTGCGCACGGCCTGCAGGCCGAGGCGATCTTTGATCCGGCCGCTGCAGGCTCGGTCGCGCTGGCGCTTTCGCCCACGCGGCCGCGAAGCTCGCCGCTGTTCGAGGCCATTGCACTTCGGCAATGCACGCGTGGCGATTACGACGGCAAAGCGCTTTCAGCCGATGAGCTCGGCCAGCTCGAACACGCAGGCAGCGGCGAGGGCGTGCGGCTCTTGCTGCTCACCGAGCCGCGGCAGATCGAGCAGGTGCTGGAGTTCGTTGTGGCCGGCAACACCGCGCAGCTGAACGACCGCGCATTCGTGGCCGAGCTCGAAGCGTGGATTCGCTTCAGCGCGAGCGAGGCCATTCGCCGCGGCGATGGCCTGTACTCGGGCGCGTCAGGCAACCCATCGGTGCCGCGGTGGCTGGGAGAACTGGCGATGCCTTGGGTGCTGACGCCTGCGTCAGAGAACAAACGCTACGTGCGGCAAATGCGCAATGCGGCGGGCGTGGCTGTGTTCGCATCAGCCGCCAATGACAAAGCCCATTGGGTGGCGGCTGGCCGTTGCTATGAGCGCTTTGCCTTGCAGGCCACTGCGCTTGGCATTCGCAATGCGTTTGTGAATCAACCGGTCGAGGTTGTTTCCATGCGCGCGCAGTTCGCAGCCATGCTCGGCCTGGGCGAGCTTCGGCCAGACCTCGTCGTGCGCTTTGGTCGCGGCCCGGAGTTGCCCTACTCGCTGCGCCGGCCGGTGCAGGCGGTGATGTTGTGAGGCCAGCAACATGACGCGGCTGATGACGAAGACAGGCGCGCAGGCGTTGGCGGCAGTCGTCGCCGGCGCGGCAGGCGCACTGTGCCTGGCTGCGCTAGGGCGATCACGCTGGGCTGCATCGACGAACGTTTTGATGGATGCGCTTGAAGCCACCCGCCGCCATGGGCTCGCGCTGCGCTATGACCCGCGCGAACTCGAAGGTTTGCCCGCGCCAGTGCAACGCTACTTTCGCGCCGTGCTGCTCGATGGACAGCCCATCATCACCGGCGCCACCATTGCACTCACCGGCCGCTTCAACTTGAGTGCCACCTCTGAGCGATGGACGAACTTCAGCTCAGTGCAGCGCGCCGTGACGAGCCGGCCCGGCTTCGTGTGGGATGGGCGCATCTCACTCGCCCCCGGCGTGGCGATGCATGTGTGTGATGCCTACATCGGCGGCGTCGGAATCTTGAAGCCCTCGCTGATGGGCCTCTATGCGCTGGGCGATGTGCACGGCGGCGGCGAGTTCGCCCGCGGTGAGTTGATGCGTTACTTCGCCGAGGCCGCTTGGTACCCGACTGCCTTGCTGCCGAGCCAAGGCGTGCGCTGGGAGGCGGTTGACGATCACACCGCAACCGCCACGCTCAGCGACCGCGAACTGAGCGTGACGATGCGCGTGGGGTTCAACGCCGCAGGCCTGATCGAATCAGCCCACTTTGACGCCCGCGGCGCCATGGTCGGCAACCGCCTCGTGCCCACGCCGTGGGAAGGCCGATGGTCGAACTACCAAGAACACGGCGGCATCCGCGTGCCGATGACTGGCGAGGCAGCGTGGCTGCCAGCCGCGGGCAGAAGGCCCTACTTTCGCGGCAGCGTCACGGCGCTGCGGCACTTCATTGCGGCGTGAGGAGCTCGAAGGTCAAGCGGGGCCTGGGCCGTGACGCGTGGCCTATGGTCTGTGCGTTCACGGGGTGAACCGCTCTGCCCCATTTCGGTCCTTGAGCCAACAAACTCGACCGTCGGCTTCGCCAGCGAAAACAGATATGGAATGGTCGCCGTTCGCCGTTCGCTGTACGCCACCCGCATGCCAAGAGGTGTCATGACCACGAAGCCAAGCCGTTACCGGGTCAAGGTCTGGCCCGCAGCCGCGGGTCGAGGGCGAATCGTTCGGACCGGATGCCGGTCATCAGCGGCAGCGCCGTCGTGACGTTGACGAGCAGGTTCCACGAGTGGCTGCTTACCGCGCTGGGCAGCAGCACGTACGGGTGAGCGTCTATCAGCTGGTCGCCAAACTCCTGCTGGTCACCGTTCGGCGGGATTGGGTGGAGCCAGTGCGGATTGGGCACGTCACCCGGCTGCACCACGCGGACCTGGGCCGGATCGATGATCGTGAACGAGTAGAGGTTGTGGGCGACAGTGTTGAGCACCTTGAACCCCTTGTGCACCGCCACCTCCAGGATGGCGGTGGCTGGGTCCAGGGCCGCGTAGATCACGTGTTTACCGATGGAGTTCCAGCGGCCACCGTATGTCGCCGAGCCGATGCCTGAGTTCCAGCTGACGGCATAGCGCGCGTCCTGCAGCGTCCACCCGGCGAGGGCGCCCGTGCCGCCCAGCGACGCCGGCAGAGGGATCAAGCGTAGACCCCGTACTTCATTCGCTGCAGCAGGGTCTTGACGGCCTCGGCGCCCGGCGAGGTACTGATCAGGTCAATCGGCTTCCTGAATTCCAGACCCATTGCCTCGGTATTCAGCCACTCGTTGGCGGCTTCCGCGCTGCCAAGCACCTCTCTTGCCATCGCTCGCACGGACTCGAGCCGATAGATCCCGTCCGTCGTGCGCGCATCCAATGGCTTGTCCGGATCAATCTTGATGCGGTGTGCAGTGCGCGCGCTGACGCCAATGGCCTTGAGGATGGCATCTGCGGGCAGGGAACCCCTGGTGCTCTCCCAGATGCTGGTCAGCGCCCGACCTGGCACGCCCTTCATCACCACATCATGGGCCGTGACACTGGAGCCCGCGAAAGCGACGAACGCGCCGTGTCGCTCGTGGTTTGCGCCGGCGAGGATCTTCGCCTTCACGACCTTCTTGCTTGGGATTCCATGGGTTTTCACATGCGCAGTAGCGAGCGTGTCATCCGAGAGGGCCACGGCTGCGGCAGCCGGGGAGGCGCCCTTCTTGAGCTTGGTGCTCAAACGTTCGCTAGACGGCTTCATGCTGCTTCTCCTGCCATTTGGCAAATATTATGCGCCACGTGGCAAACCACCGTCAAAGGCGCCGTGCTGGATGACGAAGAGGGGGCAGAAACGTTGAGCGGCCCTGCTTTGTAAAGTCGCCACGTTCGAACGGCCGTCGCCATGTGGCGGGTGCATTCTGAAAACGGTCATCAACGTGGCGATTTGCCGATCGACCGCATGGGCGGAAGTGACCGGAAGTGACCGTCAGTTTGAAGTCGATGCACTCCGAAGGCGCTCCGCGCCCGCATTGAAAAGTTCTGGAGTTTCGAGCGCCCTGCCCTACGCCGCGTGCAGCGCAAGCAACAGCCGATCGACCTCGGCTTCGGTGTGCGCGGCCGACAGTGAAATGCGCAGCCGTGCTGTGCCTTCGGGCACAGTGGGTGGGCGGATCGCGGGCACCCAGAGGCCTTGCGTGCGCAGTGCGGTCATCACATCGAGTGCGGCTTGGTTGTCGCCAATGATCAATGGCTGAATGGCGGTGAGCGATGGCGGGTTTTGCCAACGCAAGGTTGATGCGCCAGCGCGCCAGCGTGTAATCAGCTTGGTCAAGTGCTCGCGGCGCCAGCCTTCGGCGGCGATTGCTTGGAGGCTTGCTCGCACCGCCTGCACCACCATGGCCGGGGGCGAGGTGGCAAAGATGTAGGTGCGGGCGCGCTGCAAGACCCACTCGATCGCCAAGGCTTCGCCGGCCACGAATGCGCCTGCGCAGCCCGCCGCTTTGCCGAGCGTGGCCATGTAGATCAACCGCGGTGAACGCAGGCCGAGGTGCATGGCGGTGCCGCGGCCGTCGGGCCCGAGCACGCCAAAGCCGTGGGCGTCGTCGATCACGAGCCATGCGTTGAAGCGGTCGCAGAGGTCGAGCAGTTCGTTGAGCGGGGCGATGTCGCCGTCCATGCTGAAGACGGCATCGGTGACGATCAACTTGCGTGCTGCAGTCGAGGCGGTGAGTTGCTGCACCAGCGTGGCCAAGTCCTTGTGCGGATAGATGTGCGATTCGGCCCGCGAGAGGCGCACGCCGTCGATCAGGCAGGCGTGGTTGAGTGAGTCTGAAAACACCGCATCACCGCGCCCCACCAATGCCGGCAGCAGGCCCACATTGGCCAGGTAGCCCGAGCCGAAGTAAAGCGCGCGTGGCAGGCCGACGAACTCGGCCAGCTCGCATTCCAGCGCCTCGTGCGGTGCCTCGTGGCCACTGAGCATGGCCGAGCTCGTGCTGCCAACGCCGTATTGCGCAGCGGCCTCTTGCGCCGCACGGATCAGCGCCGGGTGTTGCGCCAGGCCGAGGTAATCGTTCGAGCAGAACGAAAGCACGGGCTGACCATCGATCAGCAAGCGCGGCCCGTCTTTGGCTTCAACCACGCGCCGCGTGCGGCGCTGGTGCCGGGCATCGAGCGCGGCAAGGCGAGCGCTGAAGTCGTCGAGGCTGGCGTCGCTGGGCGTGTTGATCGCGACGCCAGTCGGCAAAGAGTCAATGGGTAGAGAGTCAATGGGTAGAGAGACAGTCGGTAGAGAGTCAATCGGTAGAGAGACAGTCGGTAAAGAGTCAATCGATAAAGAGACAGTCGGCAAATCAGTGTTCATTCGAGAGCAGCTGCGGGCAGCCACTGGATCGGCGCCGGCACTCGCTCGTGCAGGTGCGGCAAGTGCGGGATGTCCGCCCAGAGCGGCGCGCAAAGGCGCGCGCGCAGGGTGGCGATGTTGTCTTCTTGCGCGGCCATGGATGGATCAATGCGGTTGGCGATCCAACCCGCAAAGCGCAGGCCGCGCGCCTGGATGGCCTCTTGCGTCAGCAGCGCATGGTTGAGGCAGCCCAGGCGCAGGCCGACCACCATCACCACCGGCAGCGCCAGCGCGAGCGCCAGGTCGGCGCCAGTCTCGGCTTCGTTCAACGGAACATGAAAGCCGCCCGCACCCTCGACCACCACCACATCGGCCAGCTTGGCCAGTTCGCGGTAGCGATCGGCGAGCAGGGCCACATCGATGCGCTGGCCCTCGGCCTGCGCAGCCAGATGCGGCGACATCGGCAACTCAAAGCAATACGGGTTTTGCAGTGCGCGCGGCACGTGGATTGAGCTGGCGGCACGCAGCGCGAGCGCGTCTTCGTTGTCTTGCCCGCCTTCAACCGGCATGGTGCCCGCTGCAACCGGCTTCATGCCCACGACGCGCGCATAGCGCTGGCGCCAATGCGCGAGCAGCCCGCAGCTCACGAGCGTCTTGCCGACGCCGGTGTCTGTGCCAGTGACGAAGCAGCCCAGCGTCATCACAAGACCTCATTCAAGGCGGCCAACGCACCATCGGCCAGCCAGGCGGATTCGTCTGCGTTGATCACGTAGGGCGGCATGAAGTAGAGCGTGCGTCCGATGGGCCGCAACAGCAAGCCGCGCTCCAATGCAGCGGCGTGATAGCGGTGCGAGAAGGTGGGGTCGTCGGTGGCCACATCAAACGCCCACAACATGCCGAGTTGGCGCGCGTTGCGCACGCGCGGGTGCGCGCTCAGCGGCTCGCACAGGGCGCTGAGCGTGGCTGCCGTGGCGCGGTTGCGGGCCATCCAGTCTTGCTGCTCGAAGAGCTCAAGCGTGGCGAGCGCGGCGCGGCAGGCGAGTGGATTGCCGGTGTACGAATGCGAATGCAAGAAGCCGTGCGCGGTGCGGTCGTCGTAGAAGGCAGCGAAGACGGCGTCAGTGCAGAGGACGGCTGACAAAGCCATGGTGCCGCCGGTCAAGCCTTTCGAGAGGCAGATGAAATCCGGCGTGATGCCGGCCTGCTGATGCGCGAACATCGAGCCGGTGCGGCCGAAGCCGACCGCGATTTCGTCGGCCACGAGATGCACCTCGTAGCGGTCGCACAGCGCGCGGGCTTGGCGCAGGTATTCGGGGTCATGGATCGCGATGCCGGCAGCGCATTGCACCAGTGGCTCCAGCACGAGCGCGGCGATCTCGGCGTGATGAACTTCAAGATGCGCCTGCAGCGCCTGCGCGCATTGGCGCGCGTGGTCAATAGCCGAGGTGCCGGGCGCGGCGGCGCGCGCATCGGGGCTGGGCACGGTGGCGCTCATGCGCAGCAGCGGGCCATAGGCTTCGCGGAACAGCGGAATGTCAGTGACCGAGAGGGCACCCACCGTCTCGCCGTGGTAGCCGTGCTGCAGGCCGATGAAGCGCGTCTTCTCGGGCCGGCCGAGGTTGCGCCAATGGTGTGCGCTCATCTTCAACGCGATCTCGGTGGCCGAGGCGCCATCGCTCGCGTAGAACGCATGGCCCAAGCCGGTCAGTGCGCCCAGGCGCTCCGAAAGTTCGACCACCGGCTCGTGCGTGCAGCCGGCGAGCATCACGTGAGCGAGCTCGTCCAGTTGCGCCGCCAATGCGGCTTTGATGTGCGGATGCCCATGGCCAAACAGGTTGACCCACCAAGAGCTGATGCCGTCAAGGTAGCGGCGGCCTGCCGTGTCGTGAAGCCACACGCCCTCGGCCCGGGCCACGGCCAGCAGCGGCCGGCTCTCGTGCTGCTTCATCTGGCTGCATGGGTGCCACACGGCACGGCGGCTGCGCTCGGGCAATGAGAGCGTCATGGCGCCTGCACCAAGCCGCCACGAAAGGCCTCAAAAATCAGCATCAACGGCCCTTCAGGCATGACGATGCGGTAAGCGCGGCTGGCCTGCGCATCGGCTTGGCCCACGTGCGCCCACAGGGCTTGGGCGATCTGCACTGAGCCCGCGACCACCTCGCGCCGCACGAACAAGCCTTGCAGCAGGTGGCCGATCGGCGCTTGGCCTTCATGCATGCGGCGCAAGAAGTCGGCGGGCACGGCATCGAGCCGGGTGTAGGAGAGGTTGTCCATCAGCACCTGGCCGCCGGCATGCAGGCTGGTGACACGTGCGAGCCAGGCGCTGCCGCCGAGTTGCTCGCGAACAGCGTCGGGCACGTTTTGCGTCTCGTCTTGGTGGTGCAAGAGCACCTGCACGGGCTGGCGCACCACGGCCTCGCAGACTCGGGTGGTTGATCCATCTAGCGCCAGCAGTGCGCGCAGCAGTGCGCGTTGCTGCGGCAAGTCAACGGGGAAAAGTCGTCTCTCGACACTCATGCACTCGGCTCTTTCGCGTGGCGGAATCAAACCCAGCATGGTAGCCGCCGGCATGGGCGCGAGCGTTCATGCCGGCGCCACGCGAAGTTGCAGCGCGCTGTGTATGCGAGTTCGAGCGCGAGTTCAGGCGAGAGTTCGAGCGCGATTTCAATCAGAGCACGGGTGATGACGGGCTCGTGCCGTCATCACCACACCACGATCAACTTGCGATCACCTTGCCGGCGCTGCCGCACCAGCCCGCACGGGCAGCTTCCAGCCTGGGCGGATGAAGTGGCAGGTGTAGCCGTTCGGCAAGCGCTCAAGATAGTCCTGATGCTCGGGCTCGGCCTCCCAAAATGGCCCCGCCGGCGCGAGCTCGGTCACCACTTTGCCGGGCCAAAGGCCAGACGCGTTGACATCGGCGATCGTGTCCAGCGCGACGCGCTTTTGCTCATCATCGGCATAGAAGATGGCCGAGCGGTAGCTGAGCCCGCGGTCGTTGCCCTGGCGGTTCGGCGTGGTCGGATCGTGGATCTGGAAGAAGAACTCCAGCAGTTGCCGGTAGCTCGTTTTGGCCGGGTCGAAAACGATCTCGATCGCCTCAGCGTGCGTGCCGTGGTTGCGGTAGGTCGCGTTCGGCACATCGCCGCCGGAGTAGCCCACGCGCGTTGAAATCACGCCGGCTTGGCGGCGAATCAAGTCTTGCATGCCCCAGAAGCAGCCTCCTGCGAGGATCGCGCGTTCTTCGCTCATTTGACGTTCTCCACTTGATCGATGTATTGGCCGTAGCCGGCTGCTTCCATGTCGGCCAAATGGACGAAGCGCAGCGACGCTGAGTTGATGCAATAGCGCAAGCCACCGCGGTCGCGCGGGCCATCGTTGAACACATGGCCGAGGTGGCTGTCGCCATGCGCGGAGCGCACCTCCGTGCGGATCATGCCGTGGGCGGTGTCGCGCAGCTCGTTAACGTGTGCGGGCTCGATCGGCTTGGTAAAGCTCGGCCAACCGCAGCCCGACTCGAACTTGTCAGACGAAGCAAACAGTGGCTCGCCGGAGACGATGTCGACATAAATGCCGGGCTCGTGGTTGTCGAGGTACTCGCCGGTTCCGGGGTGCTCGGTCGCGTTTTTCTGCGTGACGCGGAACTGCTCGGGCGTCAAGGCGGCCAGCGCCTCAGGGGTTTTTCGGTAGTCGGGCATGGTGGTCCTTTCTCATCGTGATGGGTGAGTCGGCAAATGCATCGCGGGCCTTTCATCGGGCCGGGCAATTTGGCGCGGGTAAGTTGGCGCGGGTAAGTCGGTGCAGGCCATTGGATGCAAGCAGTGTCGCGCTTTCATTCTCACCCTGGTGCCGATACCCGCTGCGCGCGCCCGAGTATCGGTTCATGAGACAGTCCGGCCCAACGGTGAATGCCTTGGCATCAACGCGGGAATCAGCCACTTCGGAGACTCGGCATGCAACTGAATGGATCGTGCCATTGCGGCGCTGTGCGTTTCTCGGTCGACTCGCACGAGCCGACTCCCTTCATGCGCTGCTACTGCTCGATCTGCCGCAAGACGGCCGGCACGGGCGGCTTTGCCATCAACCTCGGCGCCAGCAACGCCACGCTGCAGGTGGAGGGCCGGGAGCATCTCTCGGTCTATCGCGCACTCATGGCCGATGGCCAACGCAGCACCGGCGAGCGCCACTTCTGCAAGCAATGCGGCACCGCGCTTTGGCTCTGGGACCCGACCTGGCCAGACCTCATCCACCCCCACGCCGGCGCCATCGACACGCCCTTGCCCACGCCACCCACCGTGACGCACATGATGCTGGGCAGCAAGCCCGCATGGGTCGAGGCCAATGTGCAGCCAGGCGCAATGCGCTTTGAGGGCTACGCCGACGAGTCGCTTGCCGAATGGCATGAGCGGCTCGGGCAGACGCGCTGATCACCACATCAACCCCCACCTCAAGCGAGGCCGCGCGATGAACGAACCGCAGTTGCAAACCCTGCCCCTCAACGGCATCCGCATGCAAGTGGCCACGCAAGGCAGCGGGCCACTGGTGTTGCTGTGCCACGGCTTCCCCGAAACATGGCGGTCTTGGCGCCACCAGCTCGCAGCGCTGGCCGCGGCCGGCTTTCGCGCCGCCGCGCCCGACATGCGAGGCTACGGCGGCACCGATGCCCCGACTGACCCAGCGCACTACACGATGCTTCACCACGTGGGCGACTTGGTCGAGCTCGTGCGCGCGCTGGGCGAATCGCAGGCCGTGGTCGTCGGCCACGACTGGGGCGCACCAGCGGCCTGGCATGCGGCGCTGCTGCGGCCGGAGGTGTTCCGCGCGGTGGTTGGCATGAGCGTGCCCTATTCGCCGCCGGGCAAGATCGACCTGCTCAGCGCACTTGAACAGCTTGGCGTGCAGCATTTCTACATGCAGTACTTCCAGCAAGTCGGCGTGGCCGAAGCCGAGCTCGAGGCCGACGTGGCCGCAACGATCCGCCGCGCCACCTTCAGCCTCTCTGGCGATGGCGCCGGCGGCGTGGCCGGCATGCTCAGCCCTGGCCACGGCTTCTTGCACAACACCGTCGACCCGGCCGTCTTGCCGCCGTGGATCGATGAAGCCGACCTCACCGCCGTGATCGATGAATTCAAACGCACCGGCTTTCGCGGTGGGCTCAATTGGTACCGCGCGATACGCCCCTCATGGGAGCTGCTCACCGCTTGGCGCGGCGCGGCCATCCATCAACCCTCGCTCTTCATCGGTGGCGACCGAGACGACGTGCTCAAGTTCCCCGCCTCACAAGCCAGCATCAGCCGCTTTGCACAAACGCTGCCAGGGCTGCGCGGATGCCACCTGCTCGAAGGCGTTGGGCACTGGGTGCAGCGCGAGCGGGCGGCGGCGGTGAACGCGTTGTTGCTGGGCTTTCTGCGGAGTCTGTGAAGGCCGGCGCGGCAACAGATCAGGCAGCCAATAAGCGCAGCTTTCACACCTTCAGCGTGCTTGCATTCGCTGTCTGGATGGACCAAGTCGCTCTCTGCACGCAAACGCACAGACGGCGACTGCCGACGCGCCTACTTTCTTTGCATGAAGGTTCCGACATCGAGCCCGCGCGAACAATGGTTCATCGGTGCACCAGCTAGTCAGCCCGGCGTCAGGCTTGAGTTCCTTGCTGGACCACAGTTCAACGGTCACGGCTGGGCCATCAACAACACAGGCCAAATCGCTGGTGTAGGGAGCGCCACTTCATCGTCCTCACAGAACGCAGGTCCTTACACGACGGGCGCCGATGCAGCCATCGTCGCTTGCATGCGCAACCTCAATACCATGCTCAATGCCATGCGCAGAGAGCAAACTCCGTGGAACGCCGCTTGCCATGTCGCCACCTCAAAATCCGCTTGACTTCCAACACAGTTGCTCATCCAAGGCCGAGTCAGGTTCGTATGGAGCATCTCCATTTCGCAACCGGCAAAACGCGCTCGGCTCGCGACGCCTACTGTCTGTTGCACATCACTCGCACGGCATTGAATGCGGCGACCTCACGCGAAACACAATATGCCAACCCAGTCGATCACCAGACGCCAGTCAGTCAACCGCGAAGTAGTGGCTCACACATTGGACTCGCACGCCGAGGTCAACTGCTTGTGGTTAACCGCCCAGCCCGCCCTGGCAGCACATGGCGAGCGGGCGGCCAAAGACGGTGCGCGGGCACTCGCATTGGGCGGCGTCTGCCCGAGTGCTCGGCGCCGACCCAAACGCGACCCCATGACACTGCCTGTGATTTAGCAATGTCCACCAAGCCCATTTCTGGGCGGCCTGCGCCTCGCCGCCCCGCTGAGCCCAACGCAAAGGATTCGCGCCCCGCTGCCAACGCCCGACCAGCAGCGCGCATCGGCTCCGGCGTCTTGTGTGCATTGACTTCATGCCTCTTTCCGCCGGCGGACCTCAAGCGGATGCGGAAAGTCGAGAGCAAATCCACTCCCTACATTCCAAAGTCATTCTCCAAGGACATTGACCTCAACGGTGAGGTGGCCGTCTCTGCGCTCGGCCAACGCGCGGGCGCAGCCACCGCACTGGTGCATTGCAGGCACTTCGCCACAGCCTTTGCAAAGCTCAAAGGCAAAAAACGGCCGCTGATGAGAAGGTTCGAAACTCCCCAGGGGATTCGAGCTCACTTCCAGAAAGCCCCGCGCGGATTGGACTCTGCGAACATCGCCTTTCTGCGCATCCTCTCCAAAACCAAACAAGAGTCGAGGCGCCTTTTCAACAGCGAACACCTGGGGCGGTATTTGTCTGCCGTCGCGCAATCGTTAGGCGGCGGGATCGGTGCGCCGCACGAGGCCAACTGCTTGCTGTTGACGAGTGAGCACGCGATGGCCGCTCACATTCAGCGCAAATGCAAAGACGGCGTGACTTACTTCGGCGTCAAAGTCTATGACCCCAATGCCACGGCGGCCTATAAGCGCATCACAGTCCTCGACCCTGCCGATTTGGAAAGGATGGCGCTCAAAGACTTGTTGATCCTGTCTCCAGCTCACTACGCTGCTCCAGAGCAATCTACTCTGTTGTTGAGCGCGTTTTGTCTTGAAAAAGAAGTGCAGCTGGCAACGCCGCAAGAAGAGTTGCCCGCGACCGTCGAGAGTCTGTTCATGGCCATGGAATTCGGCTTCGCTGACCATGTGACAGCGGCGGTCGACTTCTTTCGCAAGAAGTATTCCGATTCGCCGGATGAGTTGTTTGCGGCGCTGCAGTCCGCCAATGCAATGCAGGTGCAAGGCATGACGGCGGCGCTTTATTTGGGTCAGGTCGAGTCTATTCAAGCGTTTGCCAACGCCCTGGCGACAATGCCTTTGTCGGCCGAACAAAAGGCTGAACTGCTCGCCGGAAGAGACACCGATGGCAAACCTGGATTGCACGGCGCCATGCAGTCGGGCATGCACCAATCCGTCACGGCATTCATTGCGGCCGTGACGAGTACGGGTTTGCCCATCGACACCCAGACAGAACTCTTGGCGGCGCGTTCGGCCGAAGGATTTCCGGCGCTGTGGTCGGTCAATCCCCACCACGCGTCGGTCGTTCAAACGTATTTCCGTGATGTCGTCGCCTCTGCTTTGCCCGAGCAAAAGAAAGTCGAACTCTTCACCGCCAAAGATGCCAGCGGAACGCCGGCGCTGTATGCGATTTGCGATGAGGATGTGGGGCCGCTGACTGCCGCTTTTGCGCTGGCAGTGACAGCATCGAATCTCTCAGAGGAACAAAAAGTAGTCTTGCTTGCGGCTAAAAACGCCAACGGAGTGCCGGCGCTGTTTACGGCTTTGGAGGTCGGCAACTTTGACGCCGCGGTGGCCTATATCCGGCGGGTGCTCGCGTCGAGCCTTGCCGCCGCCGAACAGGTTTCTTTGTTGGCAGCCCAGGATTTGACCGGATTGCACGGCTTGCACCGCGCGTTCGTCAACGGTCGTCCGGATACCGTGGGCGCATTCGTCCAACTGGTGGCCTCAGCTCCGCATTTGTCAGAGTCGCAGAAGCTGAGTCTGTTGGCGACGAAAGACGCGGATGGCAAATCGAGCGCAGTCGCGGCGGATGAGGCCGACGAAGTGGACTGCGTCGAGGCGTTCATCTGGGCAGTGGTTGATTCCGAGCTGCCGAAAAAACGAAAGCTCGAGATATTCCGGGATGCCGATCTTTCGTTTGAAGAAGGTGACTATCTGGACGACGCCGCGCAGCAGCGCGAGTGGAGAGATGCCCTCTGACTGTGCGCACGACCGCACGCGTTTCGAGTGCGCGAGAGAGCGCACAGATGGTTGATAATTCGCCCCGCAGGAGAGTGCCGAGACAGCTTAAGTCCCGGCCACCGAAGGCGCAATCTCCCATGAACGCTCAGGTCCCGTACTGCACCTTCATCATCGCCGTCTGGAGAGCCGCCACGCTTGTGGCGCACCGAAGGAGCAAAGCTGCGCCAAAGGGCCGCAGCTGAATCTCTCAGGTACCGAGGACAGGGGGAGCGGCACACTGCATGGCGCGCGTCATGCAGTGCCCGCCTTTGTTGCGGATTTATTGGAGCACTCCCCATGAAAGTCATCGTTCTCGGCGCCGGCCTGCTCGGCGTTACTTCCGCTTATTTCCTGCGCCAACTCGGTCATGACGTGACCGTGGTCGACCGGCAAGCCACACCAGCCGCCGAGACAAGCTTCGCCAATGGCGGGCAGATTTCGGTCAGCCATGCCGAGCCTTGGGCCAACCCGAGTGCGCCGCTCAAGGTGCTCAAGTGGCTGGGCAAAGAAGACGCGCCACTCCTCTTTCGCATTCGGGCCGACATGCGGCAGTGGCTTTGGGGCTTGCAGTTCCTGCGCGAATGCACACCAGCGCGCACCAAGCACAACATTGAGCAGATCGTGCGGCTTGGCACCTACAGCCGCGACACACTGCAAGCGCTTCGCCGCGACATCGGCATTGAGTACGACGAGCGCGCCCAAGGCATTCTTCACTTCTATACAAGCCAAGAAGAATTCGAAGGCGCTGAAGGCCCGGCCGCGCAGATGCGCGAGCTCGGCTGCGACCGCCGCGTGATCTCGGCCGATGAAGCCGTGCGCCTCGAACCCGCGCTGCGCCACATCCGCCCTCGCCTCGCCGGTGCAACTTACACCGCCGAAGACGAATCGGGCGATGCGAATCGGTTTGCCCGCGAGCTCGTGGCGCGTTGCCGCGCCGACGGCGTGCAATTCCTGATGAGCCACACCGTGACTGCTTTGCGCGAGGCAGGCGGCAAGATTGACCACGTTGAGGCAACTGACGCTGAAGGCCGCTTCCAGCGCATTCGTGGCGACTCGTATGTGCTCGCCATGGGCAGCCTGAGCCCGCTCTACGCTTCGCCGCTCGGCATTCACTTGCCGATCTACCCGGCCAAGGGTTACTCGGTGACGATGCCGGTGAAAGACGCTTCGATGGCACACCAGGTCTCGTTGACCGATGACGAATTCAAGCTCGTTTTCTCCCGTTTGACCACGAAATCCGCCACCGGCGAGACGATCAGCGATCGCCTGCGCATCGCTGGCACGGCCGAACTCAACGGCTATGACCGCGACCTGAACCGCGTGCGCTGCGAGGCGATCGTGCGCCGCACCGAAGAGCTCTTCCCCGGCGCTGGCGATGCCGATCAAGCGCAGTTCTGGACCGGCCTGCGCCCCGCGACACCGTCGAACGTGCCGATCATCGGCCGTTCGAAGCTGCCCAACCTCTTCATGAACACCGGCCACGGCACGCTCGGCTGGACGCATTCTTGCGGCTCGGGCAAGAGCATCGCCCGCATCGTGAGTGGCTTGGCGCCGGAAGTCGACTTCGCGTTCTCGGGCATGCCGGCGCCGAAGCCGCGGGCCATCGGTGCATTGGCTGCCGGAGTTGGCGCCGCCAAGTCCTGATGGCGGGCCGGGCGATGGCCAGACTCGGCAACACGATTTGCGCCCATCGCCCATCGCCCATCGCCCATCGCCCGGCGCGCCGCTGAGACACAACGGCCGGCCTGCGGCGATGACGGCTCGTCAAGCTTCGGTCAAACGCGCGGGCTGACGCAGGGGCTGCGCTAGTCTTGCTCGATGCACACCCCCACCGTCGCACTGGCCAAACAAGCCCCAACCGCCTTTGACTTGCGGCTGACCGTTGCGCTCGGCGCAGCCACATTTGTTGCGGCCTTGGGCGGGTTGGTGTTGGTCGGCTGGGCATTCGATGAGCCGGCGCTGCGCAGCATCCTTCGCGGCGCTGTGGAGATGAAGGCCAACACCGCGGTGGCTTTGATGGCGTTGAGCACTGCGCTCGGCTGCATCACGATCAGCCAGCGCAATCAAGCGCGTTCCTCGTTGCCGCCGCCACGCTTGCCCGATCTGCTTGCTGTGGCGGTTGTCTTGATCGGCTTGGCCACGCTCGGCGAATATGCCTTTGGCTGGGACCTCGGCATCGACGAGTTCCTCGTGCGCGACAACGGCGTGGCGTTCAATGCCGCGAAAGGGCGAATGTCGCCGTACAGCGCAGTCGCTTTCGCGGCCCTGGGGTGCTCCGCATTGGGCTTGTCGCGCCGGCGCGCGGCAGGGGCTGTGCAGGCCGGGGCAACCGTGGGCGCGGCCATTGGCATGGTCTCGATCTTGGGCTATTGGTTTGACACCGCCGAGATCGTCACCGATCGCCTGGCGCCGCCGGTGGCCCTGCACACCGCAGCGTGCTTCATGGTGCTCGGCGCTGCTGTGCTCTTGCTGGTCGCGGGGCAAGCCGCGCCGAAGGCCCGCCGCACGCGCACCCGCCTCGAGAAGATCGTGCTCGGCAGCTTCGTGCCGACGGCGATGTGCGTGATCGTCGGTGGCGGGCTTGTCTACCAATCGGGTGCCAGCTTCGCGCGTGCCGCCGAGCGCGTGGCCCACACGCAAGAAGTTCGCGCCGAGTTGGCGCTGGTCTATGGCGCCATCGCCGATGCTGATTTGGCCCAATCGCGCAGCCGGTCATCCGCTCAGCACGCCGTCGACAACAGCCTCCCGGCCCGAGCGCAAGATGCTCGGCGGCACATCGCCGCATTGCGCAAGCTGATTGCCGACAACCCCGCACAAGTGACGCGCGCACAGCAGCTCGCCGAGGCGGTTGATGCGCGCATCCTCGCGCTCGGAGCCGTTGCAGGATCGCCCGTTGCGACCATCGAAGCGAGCGCCGACCCTTTGAGGCTCATCCGCGAGCTCAGCGCCGCCATGGATGCGGCCGAACAAGCCCTGCTCGGCGCTCGGCTGAAGAATGCCGACCGGCAGCAGCAGGAAACCCTCATCACACTGCTTGCCACCTTGGCGGTGCTCACGCTGCTCTTCATGCTGCTGGGCCGCCGCGTGCGGCACGAGATGAGCGCGCGGCTTGCCGGCGAAGATGCGCTGCGCCGGCTCAACGATGGGCTGGAGCGGCGCGTTGCCGAGCGCACCGAAGCACTGTCGCTCCAACAAGATTTCTTGCGCCGCGTGATTGACCTGAACCCCAGCCTCATCTTCGCCAAAGACCGCCTCGGCCGCTTTGTGCTGGCCAATCAAGCGGTGGCCGACGCATTCGGCACGACGGTCGATGAGCTGATCGGTCGCACCGATGCCGACTTCACCTGCGAGCCCGAGCAGAGCCAGCGATTCCGGGCGGCAGACATCGCCGTGCTCGACAGTGGCCAAGACCTCGTCGCCCCCAAAGAACGGCTGACCCGGGCCGACGGCGCGCAGCGCTGGCTCGCCACGATCCGGCGGCCCATGCTCTCGCCCGATGGCAAAGAGGCGATCGTGCTCGGCGTCTCGGCCGACATCACCACTGCGCAAGCGGCCGAGGACGAAGTGCGCGAGCTCACGGCCGGGCTTGAGCGCCGCGTCGAAGCGCGCACGCTCGAGTTGCAAGAAAGCAATCGCCAACTCGATCGCGCCCGCTTGGGTGCCGAAGCGGCGAGCCGCGCAAAGTCGGCGTTTCTCGCCAACATGAGCCACGAGATTCGCACCCCGATGAACGCCATCATCGGGCTCACGCACCTGCTGGCACGCGAGACGAGCGACTCGCTCCAGCGCGAGCGCATCGGCAAAATCGCTGGGGCCGGCCAGCATTTGCTGCAAGTGATCAATGACATTCTTGACATGTCAAAGATCGAAGCCGGCAAGCTTGCGCTCGACGATGTCGAGTTCTCACTCGAAGCGGTGTTTGCGCGCGCGACCGAGATGGTCAGCGCACGCGCGGCCGACAAGGGCTTGGCGCTGACCATTGACGCAGGCAACCTGCCGAGCCGGCTGCGCGGTGATCCGATGCGGCTCGCGCAAATCCTCATCAATCTGCTCTCGAACGCGGTGAAGTTCACCGAGCAAGGCTGGGTGCGCTTGCGCGGCCAGCGGCAAAGCGAGCCGGACCCCACGCCGGCAGACGGCCGCCTGACGCTGCGCTTCGAAGTGCAAGACAGCGGCATCGGCATCTCGGCCGAACGGCAGGCCCGGCTCTTCACGGCGTTCGAGCAAGTCGACAACACCTTCTCACGCCAGCATGGCGGCACCGGCCTCGGCCTGGCCTTGACGCGCCAGCTGGCGATGGCGATGGGTGGCGATGCCGGCGTGATCAGTGCGCCCGGCGCGGGCAGCACCTTCTGGTTCACCGTGCGCGTGCTGCCAGGCAGTGATGCCGAGTTGCCGGCGCCAGCAAGCGATGCCGATGGCACGCCGGCACGCCCGGTTCAGGCGCCCGACGCACCAACCCTGCTGCGCAGCCGGCACAGCGGCCAGCGCATCTTGCTCGCCGAAGACAACCCAGTGAACCGCGAGGTGGCCGACGAGTTGCTCAGCTCGGTCGGCCTGGTGGTCGAGGCCGTGCCAGACGGCGCACAGGCCATCGAGATGGCCCTTTCGCGCCGCTACGACCTGATCTTGATGGACATGCAAATGCCCGTGCTCGACGGCTTGGCCGCCACACGCGCCATCCGCCAGCACCTCGGGCGCGGCATCTCGATCATTGCGATGACAGCCAACGCCTTCATCGAAGACCGCGAGGCTTGTTTGCAGGCAGGCATGAACGACCACGTGGCCAAACCAGTCGATCCTGCGTTGCTCTACGCAAGCCTGCTGCGCTGGTTGCCGGCATCGGCGAGCCAAGGCAACAACGCAGCGGATCACGGCGACCAGGCAGCAGCAGCTGTCGTGGCATCAGCCGCCGTCATGACGCCGCCGACTGCCCTCGCCGTGGCACCGCTGAGCGAGCGGTTGGCCGCCATCGAGGCGCTCGATGTCGAGGTCACGATGCGCAGCTTCGCCGGGCGTCTGCCCTTGCTCGAACGGGTGCTCCAGCGCTTCGCCGAGGCCTACCAGTTCGGGCTCCCCGCGTTGATCGACGACCGCGGCGACGACGCAGAGCGCATTGCCCGGTGGCGCATGGCCAGTCATTCGGCGCGCGGTGCGCTGCTGGCCATCGGCGCCACCCGGCTCGCCGAAGCGCTGCGCGAACTCGATCACCTCCTCGGTGAATCACCCCTGCCGACCCACCTCGACCACACCCGCCGGCAGTTGCACGACGAGATGCTCAAGCTCGTTCAGCAGACCACCGCCGAGCTCGAACGAGGCCGCTGATCCTCAGATCAACCTGCCCATCAAGCCACCCATGCCGCCACACTTGACGCCCCCACTCATCATCGCCAACGGCCTGCTGCTGGCCGATGCCGCCCAGCCGCCGCGCCATGCTGACCTGCTGATCGAAGCCGGCCGCATCCGCGAGATCGGCACGCCGGGGCAGTTCACGGCGCTCGACGATGCCAAGGTCATCGATGCGAGCGACCGGCTCGTCATCCCCGGCCTCGTCAACGGCCACACGCACGCCCACGGCGCGTTGGGCCGCGGCGCGGTGGGCGATGTCGCACTCGAAGGCTTTCTCGCCGCCTCGCCCGCCATCAACGGTTCCCGCGGGCTGGAAGACCTGGCCTTGAGCGCAACGCTCACCGCCGTCGAGCTGCTGAAAAACGGCTGCACGGCCATGTTCGATGTGAGTGGCGAGTTCCCGCACCCCACGCTTGCCGGCCTGCATGCGGTGGCCGCGGCGTATGAACGCGTTGGCATCCGGGCAGTGCTAGCGCCGATGATGGCCGACCGAACGCTCTACCAGGCCTACCCAACTCTGCTGGCCTCGATGCCCGCTGCGCTGCAGGCGGCGGTGACCGAATCCGCCGCAACGCCTGCGCATGTGAACCTCGAGGCCGTGCAGCAAGCGGCGCGCGATTGGCCGTTCGACTCAGACCGCGTGCGCTTGGGCCTGGCGCCAACCATCCCGCTGCACTGCAGCGACGAATTTCTGCGCGCCTGTGCCGCCCTCTCTGAAGAGTTCGGCCTGCCACTGCAAACGCATCTGGCCGAAAGCCGCGCGCAGGCGGTGTTCGGCAAGCAGCGATACGGCCGCAGCCTCGTCGCCCACCTCGCGCAGCTCGGCCTGCTGAGCCCCCGGTTCAGCGCGGCCCACGCCATCTGGGTGTCAGACGCCGACATCGCGCTGCTCGCGCAAGCCGGCGCCACCGCCGTGCACAACCCGCTCAGCAACCTGCGGCTCGGCTCCGGCCTGGCGCCGGTGCGCCGCATGATCGAGCGCGGCTTGCGCGTTGCCTTGGGCACCGACGGCGCCAACACCGCCGACACGCAAAACCTCTTCGAAGCCGCGCGCCTCGCAGCCGGCCTGTCACGCGTGATCGATACCGATGACGCGCGCTGGATCACGCCCGCAGAAGCCCTGCGCATGGCCACCGAGCACAGTGCGGCAGCACTCGGCTGGGCCGGGCGCATCGGCCGCATCGCGCCGGGTGCGGCGGCCGATCTCGTTTTGCTCAACCTCGCCCAGCCGGTCTACGTGCCACTGCGCGATGCGCTGCGCCAACTCGTGCTCGGCGAGAACGGTGCCGGCGTCGACCGGGTGTTGGTCGCAGGCGAAGTGGTCGTTGCGCAAGGCCGCGTCACCACGGTTGATGAACCGGCGCTGCGCCGCCAGGCTGAAGCCGCGGCCGAGCGGCTCGACGCGCAGAACGCCGAAGGCCGGCACCTCGCCCAAACCTTGAGACCTTGGGTGAGCGCGTTTTGCTGCGGCATCGGGCGCGGGGCGATGGCGGCGTGGCCCGCCACACTCCGGCTGGCCACGCCGGCCGACGCCGAGCTCATCGCCGACATCCTCGCCCGCAGCCGCGCATCGGCCTACCGCGGCATGCTGCCCGATCGTTATCTGGACGACGAAGTGCGCGCCGAAGCCCTCGCAGAGTGGCCGTTGAAGCTGCAAGCCCTGGCCGATGGCGGCGGCCAAGCGTTGATCGCGATGCGACAAGGCGCGCCGATCGGATTCATTTGCATGCTCGCACCCGACGACACCGGCAGCGTGCTGATCGACAACCTCCACACCCTGCCCGACCAAAAAGGCGGCGGCGCCGGCACGGCCATGCTCGACGCCGCTGCGCAGTGGGCGCGCACGAGCGGCGCCACTGCCCTGCACCTCTTCGTCATCGAGGCCAACGCGCAGGCGATCGGCTTCTATGAATCGCGCGGCTGGCAACTTGGCAGCCGCATGGATGACCGCATGGGCGGCGTTGACCTCGTCGCATTGCGCTACGACTTGCCGTTGCGTTGAATCAGAGCGAACCGAAGCGGCCCGCACCTCATCGGCCAAGCTTGCAGCTGATCAGCGCCTGCGTGCGGCTCGTCGCAAGTCGATTGGCTGTGCGGGTGGTCGCGCCTAGATTTCGTTTCATCGCAACCCGAAACGAACTCAGGAGCCCATCATGATCAGCCGCCTCACCGCCTTCGCCGCCACCTTCGCCGTGCTCGCGACCGCCTCGTTGGCCTTTGCCGCCAGCGTGCATCTGCCCGAAGCATCGATGCGCCGAATTGCAGTTGAACCGATGCCGGTCGTTCAACTCGAACGTGTGGTCATCACCGGAAAGCGCGTGCCACCCAGCACACTCTGATCTTCAACCACACCACCGGAGCCTCACCATGGCCCTCAGCGACGAACTCGGCAAGCTCGGCGAACTGCATCAACGCGGCGTCTTGTCGGATGAAGAATTTGCGCGCGCCAAGGAGCGTGTGATTGGGCAGGCTTCGGCCGGCGCAGGCGCTCAAGGAGCGGGCACAGCCTCCGGCATCGCCGCCGTCAATGGCCTGCGGCGCAGCCGCAGCGACCGTTGGCTGGGCGGCGTTTGCGGCGGCTTGGCCGAAGTCACTGGCATGGCGTCTTGGGGCTGGCGCATGATCTTCACGCTGCTCGTGCTCTTTGGCGGCACAGGCCTCTTGGCCTATTTGCTGCTGTGGTTCTTCGTGCCCGACACACAGCCGCCACTCATCAGCGAACGGCCGCTGTAGCTCGGCCGCAATCACCCGGCTCCGCACGCGCGGGGCCCGAGCCAATCTCAGGCGATTGGCTGCAACTTTGACTCCAGAACGCCGCAATCCCGCCGAAATACCGCGTAGGTACGGCAGTGCCGCGCGGTGATCGCGGCTGCCTTTGGCCTGGCCAACTGGAATTTTCGCGATGCACGCCAAGAGGGGTATCACGCTCCGCCTCAAGCTCATGCTGGCATCAGCTGCAGCAGCGACGGTCATCCTCGTCTTCACCGGTGTTGTCGTTCGCCTCCAAATGGGCGCGCTGGAACGGAGCGCCGAATTGGAAGCGCGCCACCTCGCAGCTTCCGTGGCACACGCCGTCAGTTTGACCAAAGGCAATCTTCAACTTTATGTCGAGGGGATCAGCATCCTCTTCGATCGCGACATCGTCATCGTCGACACCCACAAACGTGGCATTGCTGACGCGAGTGCCCACGAGATAGGCCGCATCTACAACGGCGATGCAGACGACGCCGTTGGCAAGACGATTCGGGACGGCCAAGTGCGCGTGTTCGTCGAAACGAATGAGCAGCACCCAGAAGGCGCCAAGCAGATCGTCGTGCCGCGCCGCGCCGGCGTGCAGGACGATGCGCCCATCCTCGGTGCCGTGATCCTTGAATACACGGAAGTTCACCGCGAGTTGCCGGAATGGCAGATTTACACGGTCGGCGGCGTGGGGCTGCTCTTGGTGGCCTTGGTCGGCTTCTTCGGCATGCGGCTTGGTTCGGCAGTCTCGGGTCAGTTGATGCAGCTCAGCCGCGGCTTGCAGCGCGTGGCCAGCGGCCACTACGACACGCGGCTCCCGGTTGCGACGCGGGATGAGATCGGCATGCTCACCGAAGCCTTCAACCGCATGACCAACGATCTCCAAGTCACCCGCAACGAACTCCTTAACGAAAGCAAAAAAGAGAACGAGGCGGCCAAACAGATCGAGTACCTCGCATTCCACGACAAGCTCACAGGCTTGCCGAACCGCAGTCTCTTCTCGCAAACGCTCGAGCAAGAAATGAAGGAGGCACGTCTGCGCCAAGCGCAGCTCGCTGTGCTCTTCGTGGACCTCGATCGCTTCAAAAACATCAACGACACCTTGGGCCACACGGCGGGCGACACACTGATCAAAGAGATGTCCGCCAGACTCTGCGCATGCGTCGGCGAACAAGACAGCGTGGCACGCCTCGGCGGCGACGAGTTCGTGATCATGGCCACGAGCGTGGCCGACTCAGACGAAGTGGCGGTCGTTGCGCAAAAAATTCTCGCCGCCGTGTCGCGCCCCTTCCAGCTGCACGACCACCAATTTCACCTCACGGCAAGCGTTGGAATCAGCGTCTTTCCAGCCGATGGTGATGATGAACGGCTGTTGATGAAAAACGCCGACATCGCGATGTACCAAGCCAAGGCGGACGGAAAGAACACCTTCGCCTTCTACTCGGCCGCACTCAACACACACTCGGTCGAGCGGCTGGCGTTTGAGTCGAGTCTGCGTCGCGCACTCGAGGAGCGGCAGCTTGAACTGCACTACCAGCCGAAGGTCGACTGCGTGACCAGCAAGATGACCGGCGTGGAAGCACTGCTGCGCTGGAAGCATCCGGATCTCGGCATGGTCTCGCCAGCAAGATTCATCCCGGTGGCAGAAGAAAACGGCTTGATCGTTCCGATTGGCCGATGGGTGCTGCAAACCGCCTGCGAGCAGCACATGGCGTGGCGGAGGCTGGGCCATTCGCCGTTGCGTGTGGCCGTCAATCTCTCAGCCCGTCAGTTCTACGACGATCACCTGCTGGCCGACGTGCGCTCGATCCTGGCGCAGACCGGCATGAACGCCGGCTATCTCGAACTTGAGATCACCGAGAGCATGCTGATGCGCAATGTGGAGAAGGCAAGCGAAGTGCTTTTCGCATTCAAGGCGATGGGCATTTGCCTCGCGCTTGACGACTTCGGCACTGGCTACTCGTCGCTCTCGAACCTCAAGCGATTCCCGATCGACATGATCAAGATCGACCGCTCTTTCATTCGCGACCTGCCGGGCAATCAGGAAGACCGAGCCATCACCGATGCCATCATCGCGATGGGCAGGACGCTCAACATGAAAGTCGTGGCCGAAGGTGTGGAAACGAGAGGCCAGATCGAATTCTTGAGAAGCCACGCCTGCGACGAATTCCAAGGCTTCTTCTTCAGCAAGCCCGTGCCGTCAGCAGCCATCACTGATTTGCTGAGCGCGCAGCCTTGGGCGCAGGCGAAGGACAGCGGTGTGGCCTGGGGCGTCGAAGGTGTGTTCCCCGATTCCAGGCTCTCTCCGATCAGCACCTTCTAGCGCACAGCCTTCAACGCGACCACATCAACACACTGCGGCAACAGCGACGCGCGCAGCTCCGCCAACCGAGCGAATTCCGGGCACGCATCGATGGCTTGCAAATGGCTCGTCAACACGGGCTCGGCCACGCTGATGTTGGCCGAGACAACCCGCAGCGAGGCCGCGTCGTCAATCGCGGCTCGGTAGCTGAAGATGTCGCGAATGCCCATCGTCCGCAGCATCTGAAGCGCCTCTTGCTCGAAGCGGATGGCCAGTTGCGCCTGCGCGATCCAGTCAACCACCAGCTCCAGCGTGTAGGAGGTGCGTATCCAGATGATCACTGGGTTCTCGCTTGCGAGCTTCTGGCAGTTGTCGATGTTGAGCTCGTTGAGCCGGTCAATCGTGTCGGGCACCATGCCTTGCAGCATCAAGAGCGTCAGGTTGAGTGGCAAGTTCTTCCGCTCGGGCCAGCGCTGCGACGGGATCTGGCTCTTGATGAAGTCGCCCGCCTTCAACAAAAGCTCGTTGATCCAAAGCGATGGGTTCCACCCAATGAGAAAGCCGAGCACGGCCAGGCCCACGGGCACTTTCTCGGTGCCAACATCAATGGACATGTGCGTACCGACGTAAGGCACTGCCTCGATGATGTGCCGCGCAATGCCGGCCACGAGGCACGCCGAGAGAATCCGGATCGACATGAAGTAGTAGGTCACCGGGTTCATGTCGTCGTTGTTGATGCGGTTGACCAGCTGCGAGATCGTCCAGATGTAGGCGCCGAGAAATGCCGTTGAGCCGATGAATACCGTGCCCGACTGATAGTGGTTCAACACGTCGATCGGAACGTGGCTCGCGGCGTAGGCGCCGCCCAACACGTAGCTGGCCACGCGGGGATGAAAAGGCTCTGAGAAGAACTCGGCGCCAAAGTAAGTCGCGAATGCGCAGAGCGACACGACGAGGATGAGAAACCACACCGGCACCGCATGCACGGGGCTCGTGAAGAGATTGCCAATGTCTCGCCGCGCAAAGTAGCGGCTCGCACTCGCAAACAACTGGGTGGCTTTGATGGGCGGCGGCAATTTGTCGAGCACCAAGTTGACCTGCATCGTTGCGCGCTGCTGGAACACGGTGGTCGCGATCAAGAAGGCGATCAGCAGCACCACACTGCAGAAGGCCTGCACATGAACGATTTGCACTCCTGGGCCGGTGAGTTCGCTGATCCCCGTGTCGGCTTTCATGACGTTGCGCCAATCCCGAGCGCCGCTCGTGTTGTGCGGCCCACTTCGCCGTCGGCCACCAAGCCAGCCCGCGCCTGAAAGCTGCGCACAGCGTGTGCCGTTTGCGGCCCATAGATGCCGTCGATCTGCCCGACCAGCAGCTGGAGCGTTGCAAGCCGCTGTTGCACGGCTTTGACGCGCTCGCCTTGAGTCAACGGCGTGGTGAGCCGGAGTGTGTTGACCGGGGCAGCGCTGAGCGCCACCGGCACATCATTGCGCGCATACCGAATGCCGGGCACGAGGATGCCGCAATCCCAGCGCCGATCGCTCAGGCCATCGGCAATGACGCCGCGCAGCTTGCTGTGCGCCTCCACCGTGCCGCCTTGGCCGTCAGAGAACACGATGTGCCCGTTCTGCCCGTTCATTGGCCGCCTGAGCACAGCAGCGCCTGGAATGGCCGCCGCATCGCGCCACGCAATCAGGCTGCCAGCGGTAGCTTGCGCCTGCTCGAACCAGTAGCCTGTGTAGGCATCGGCCAGGAGGGGATCACTCCGGGGCTCGGTGCCAAACAAGAGCTTGCTCGCTTGATAGACGCACCACGACACGAACTCGGCACAGTCCCACGGGCCGGCCCAGCCGGCGTTGCCCATTGGCGCTCGCGCGCCGAGCACGTAGGGCTCGCCGAGGTGCTTGCGAGCAAGCCTGAGCACATCGTCGCCAGTGGCGCCTGAGAACGGCACATTGGCGCTGACCATGGACTTGGCGCTGAACCTGCGCACGCTGAAGTCGTCGCCCTCGGGCAAGTCATCGCCCTCGGGAAGACCATCGCCTTCGGGCAAGTCAGTGCCCTCGGGAATGACCGCCTCGCGAGTCTGCGGAGTTGATTTTTGGGCCATGTGGGGCGATATCCAGTGCGGGCTTCACGGGCCGATCAGGGGCCGATCAGGGGCCGATCACTTGGCAGCGAGCGGTGCAGTGACTGGCGGCTCAGTGCTTGGCATCGCCGCGCGCGAGGCCGCCGTTCCATCGCTTGGCAGCGGCACTTTGGCGATGGCCGACTCCAGGCTTTCGCCCAGGTTGCGCGCCGCAACCCCAGTCGAAAAATAGCGCTCAAGCCCGAAGCCGAGGCGCTTGGTCTCGCTGTTGGCTTTGAACTGGCCGAGCACGGAGAGCGAATCGAGTGCGGCCTCCGCGCCAGTGCCCTCACCGCTGCCCGAGATGCGCACGATCTGCTGGCCGGCGCCGACCGTTGCCACAGGAATCAACGCAAGATTGCGGTTGCTGTAGCCCAGCACAAACTGCAAACCTTGCTGCGCCACCGAGCCGCCGATGTCGATACCGACCACATCAGTTCGGAGAAACAACAATGGCTTTTGATAGGGGCGATCGGTCGCGTCAACTCGGGGTGCGGGCTCGGGCGCAGATGCCACGCTCAAAGCCCGGCCGCCGAGCGCGGCTGACATCGCGGAAGCCGCGCCGCTCGCTGCGCGCGCCGCCGCAAGTGCGGAGGCGGCAGCTGAATCGGCCGCGGCAGCCGATTGCATCGCCTTGGCAGAAGCAGTCGCGGCGCAGCTCGGGTCTGCGTTTTCGCGGCACACATAGCCCATCGTGAGTGATTGCGCCGCCAGGCCAGTTGAAAAAACCTGACCGAGTTGCACGGTGCTTCCAGCATCTGCGCCCGACGCCGGCGACGCGCTCACGAACGAAGCAAACACCGACATCGCATCTGCCTGCCCGCGCCCTCGCCCCTTGAGCAACCCAGGTTTGCCATTTGCATCGAGCGCCGACACCGGCACGATCGCCACGCTCTGCGCCTTGTAGCCCAACGACACCGAGCCGCCCGCAGTGGCGGTGTCATTGCCAATGCGCAGGCCGAATGTCGTGATGTCACCAAACATCAGCGGCGGATTGGTGACCGCACAACCGGTGATCAACGCGGCACTGGCAACAGCACCCATCACGGCAACAGAGAAAGCATGGCTGTCGAGACAGCGGAACCCAGCGCGGACGACACCACGCACACCGAGCCCGGAGATGAGTTTGTTCATGGGATGCCCTCGTTGGATGCCACACTCGGCGACGTGGTGGCGGCGTCTTCATCGATCAAGCAAACGCCCGCCGCACGGGCGAGCTCTGTGCGCGTCAACTCGTTGAGCCCGCCCGGCGCGAGCCAGACCACCGCACGGCAGCCGCTGCCCATCAGTGCCCATCGTTGGCGCGTGTACCCCAGGCTCCAGCCCAATGGGGCGCCCACCAAACCCACGCCAGCCACTGAGCCACTGATCGCCTGCCGAGGGTTGGCCAATTCGATGCGCAACATGCCGAGATGTTCGATCGTGCGCACCTCCCCGCTCCCAGCCTCGATGCGCACACTCACGCAGCCCGCCAGCGTCATCAACGAGATGGCAGCAAGCCACCGAATCGGACACTGCGAATGAGGCGCTGCGAGATTGGCAACCGTCGGCATGAACCCTCCACGCACATCGAGCAGTTGCCATTAAAGCCCCGGCTTTGAGCGGGCGCATCATCCAACTTGCGGAGCGCGTGGCGGTGGGGCCGCCTTGTCTGGGCGCTTACTTGGCCGCTGACTTGGCCGCTTACTTGGTCGCTTACTTGGTCACTTATTTGTTCGCTTACTCGGCCCGCTCAAACGCGCTATGCGCGCGGCACCAAGCGGCCCACGAGCGTGGGCCGATGAATGATCAAACCACTTGTTGCCGCTGCGTGCCGAGCGGGCCGGCGTTGAGCGTCATCACATCGCCACGGCGCAGGAAGACGGGGGTTGGCTTGGCGCCAAGGCCCACACCGGCCGGCGTGCCGGTGATGACCACATCGCCCGGCAGCAGCGTCATGAACTGGCTCACATAAGACACGATCTCCGCCACCGGGAAGATCATGTCGGCCGTGCTGCCGTGTTGCTTGACTTCGCCGTTGACGGCGAGCTCAAGCGGAATCGATTGCGGGTCAGGCAATTCATCGCGCGTCACGAGCCATGGGCCGAGCGGGCCAAAACCATCGAAGCTCTTGCCTTTGTGCCACTGGCCATTGCGCTTGATCTGCCAATCGCGCTCGGACAAATCATTCGCAAGGCAATAGCCGGCGACATGTGCAAGCGCGTCAGCCACCGCCACCTTCTTCGCGAGCGTGCCGATCACCACGCCAAGCTCGATTTCCCAGTCGCTCGCCACAGAGCCTTCGGGCAACACGACATCGTCATTCGGCCCGGCGATTGACGTGAGCGCCTTCGTGAACACCACCGGCTCGGTCGGCGTCTCCATGCCCGCCTCCACCACATGCTGGTGGTAGTTGAGGCCGATCGCAATGAATTGGCGCGAGCCCGCGATCGGCGGGCCAAGCCGCGTGCCTGGCGCAACGAGCGGCATCCGGGCGAGATCGATTGCAGCGAGCGCGTCGAGCTTGATTGGTGCCAACCACTCGGGTGTGAAGTCGGCAATCAGAAGCGAGAGATCGCGCGCGCGGCCTTCGGCATCGAGTGCGCCGGGTTTTTCAGCGCCAACGGGGCCATGACGTAGCAGTTTCATAGGGGAGTTTTTGGAGTCGGAGAGCGGGAATTCTGGCTGAACGTTTTGCCCGTTCTGCAGAGGCGCCTGCTCGCCGCCAAGCGGCAACGCAAGCAACTTCAGCGCGGCACTTCGCGCCGGCAGATCAACTTTCGCAAGCAGCGAATCACCCGCGCTCGCCGGCGGTGACACTTCGCGCACTTTCGAAACTCAAACGATTCCTCAATGGGAAACAGCAGCAGCATTCCAGCCCACCGCAGAATTCCCCGACCGCCTGCACAACGATTCGGCCCACCGGCGCAGCACGCACAGGCACCACAAAACGCCAGGCCAAGTGGCCAGACGCGACTGACCAACGCTTTGGCTGAGCCTGGCCCGCTCGCCGACCCACCGCCCCGCCAGGCTGCAGCTCAAGCGGCAAGCCTTGAGCCCGCGCATCTGTTGCCGGAAGATCTGGTCGGCCACATCGCGTCGTATTTGCCTCTGCAGCAACTTCGGCAAGTGGGCCAACTCGGGCACCGGGCGCAAGCTGCGCACCGAGAGTTGATGTCGCTCGAGGCGCCGTACTTGGCCGTGCTCGCGCGAATAGAAGGCGTGGTGGATTTAGCCGGATTTGAAAGCGCGCTCGGAAACATCGGCGACCGTGGTGCAACTCATCCCAGATCCATCGCCAGCTTGCGCCAAGACCTGCGCAATGCACCGCTTCTGGCACTCACGAACTGCATCACGGCACTGCCGGAAGCGGATCGCCCGGCCGCAAGATTGGCACTGCAAGTCGCTATTCAGTTGATCGCGCCAGAGCACCAGTCAACTGCAGTGAGAGGCATTGAACGAATTGCTCGGCACGGCAATGCGGCGTTGTCGATCCACGCCGGAGAAAACCTTCGTCAAGTCGTCGCGTTCCATGGCCTTCATGACCCGGATCAGATCGCGGTGCTCAGCAGCAGATTGCTGATCGACTACGCGCGACCCGCCGTGTACGCGGCGCAAAACGTGCGCGATGTGGCCGAACGCTATGGCCTGGATGACGAGGAAGACATCGCCTTTCTAGAGGCCTGTTCAGCATCGGGTAACGGACCTGCCGGCCGCGAGGTTGAGGCCGGCGCCAATCTCCAGGCGGTTGCCAGAAGCTACGGCATTCGCACAGCGCGCGGCATTCGCTCTTTGGAGATCAGAGCATCCCGGGTGGCCGCACAAGAAGTGCGACTGCGCGGCAATGTGCAAGAGATTGCGCGGCATCACGGAATAGAAAGCGCCGCCAGGATCTTGCATCTCGAACGCATGGCCATTCGCGAGCACGCCGGCCGCGCAGTGGAGCGCGGGCGAAACGTGGAAGCAGTCGCGCGCGCATCCGGAATCGCAAGCGATGCGGCGATCCATGAGCTGGAGAGTTACGCGATGGATCGCCATGTCATCCCGGCGCTGGAGGCGGGAGGCAATGTTCGCGAAATCGCGCAGCGCTTTGGTATCCGCAGTGCGGAATGGCTCATGAAGATGGAGGGCATGGCCGTCAACGGCCTCTTCAAAGCCGATCGAAGCACCCAGTGCCCAGAAGACGCTGCATCCGTTGCCGCCAGGCTTGGCATCGAGTCTCCAGAAATGATCTCGCTTCTGAACGAACTGAATGCAAGCTCGCAACCAGATGTGTCCATCAAGAGCCCCCGCCAAGAATGACTTTGGCGAGTTCCCGGCCAGTCACTGCATCGCACCTCCACGCATCCGCACGATTCAACTGCTTTAGGAACAAACAGAATCAATCGAAACCCGGGTGCGGCCAGTCCGCAGTGGCAAGCACCAAAGCCCCTTTCGGCTTTGCTGCCGTTGCTTCGGTTACCCGCGAAGGTGGAGTGGTGACAGCTGAGACACTCCGCGCCCTATTCAACTCCCGGTCAGTGTTTACATGGGCAATCGCGCAAGTCTTCCAGCCACTCGGCCACACGCCGCTCCAGTCGCGCATCGCCGCATCTCTTCAGACGATCGAACCACCCAACCCGCACGCGCTCCAAATCCAACTCGCCTGCGAGGCCCTGACACAGGCGAGATCACCCGTCCACCTGCCAGGCCGAATCCGCGTGCGGCGTCACCTGCGCCCGCTGGCAATGCAGCTGCACTCACATTGCCGATTGAAGTGGTAGGGCACATCTCAAGTTACCTGCCCGTTGACGAAATGGCCGCCATGGCGGTATTGGTCGGCCGGCAAGGTGTTGCTGATGTGGCCAATCGGCCTGGGCCGCAGGCCGAGTTGCGCGCCATCAAACAGAGGGTCGACGCTGTTATCGAGCGCGCTTCGAATGCAAACGACGAGCAGAGCTTCGTCGACACGTTGGGTGATGCATCGCGCCCTGACCCAAACGGTGCGCCAACCGTCACGAGCTTGCGCTCAGATGTTTTGTTCGAGCCATACACCGCGCTGATGAGGCAAATCATGTCCTTCTCGGCGGAGACTCGCATGGGTTCGGCTGTTGCACTCGCTGCCAACATGCAAGCGAACTGGCCGGGGGATTTCCCAGACGAATACGCTAGGGAAGCTCTGCACAACGCGATCTGCGGCGCAACTTGAATCTGTCCAAAGAAGATGGAGCGTTGAAGCGCTCAATCGAACTGGTTTGCCGTTGAGTTGAT
>JAYWGR010000021.1:0-10969 GCA_043778145.1 Rhizobacter sp. | reverse complement strand
TCGGAGAGCCGGATGCGGGAAATCCGCACGTCCGGTTCGATGAGCGGGGGCTGGAAACGGGGGATGTATCTCTACCGCGCCAGCTCTCGACTCTACTCAGCGCAGTGCGACGGCGGCTCGGCGCTTGAGCCAGTCGCTTGGCGCGAGGATTTGCGCGCCCAATGTGCGGGCGCGACGAGCGAGCTTGAGCACCGCGCGGTCCCGGCTGAGCAAGCTGGCGTTGCCGAGTTGGCAGGCGAGGTCGATGAAGATCTGGTCGTCCGGGTCGGTGCAGCGCGGGACACGTGCTGCCGCTGTGGGCGCGGGCTCAACGAACTCGGCGTGAGTCGCCCAGGCTTGCGCAATCATTGAGGCGTCCGGCAGCCAGGCATCGAGAACACAGCGTGCCAGCACATGCGCTGATTCCGATTGCATGGCGGGCGTGGCGATCCAGCGCACGTCACCCGAGGCGATCAATCGGCCAATCTGCAGGCCTTCCGGGTTCTTGAACACCAACCAGTCGAACACGACGTTGGTGTCCAGAATCACGCAACTTGGTTCAGCAAACGTGGGCTCGCTTGCCGGCTCGGTCGTGAAAGTGGCTGCAGCGGTGGGCTGAGAACCGGCGGGGTGGGTGTCGGTGTGGGGCAATTTCAGCTGTCGATTGAGAAGCGGTACCGCTTGAGCACGTCGGTCCAGACCAAACGTTCCTGGGCGAGTGCATCGGCATAAGAGTCGGCCTGCGAAGTCATGGGCCGCATGTGGGATTGGATGATCGCAGTGCGAACAGCCGGCTGCTTGCAGGCTTGCAGCACCGCCTCGCGCAGCTCTTCGACTTTGCCTTGGGGCGTGCGCGACGACACGCTCAAGCCATAGGTGAGCGCGACCGCAAATTCAGACACCTTCAGCTCGCGCATCGTCGGCACCTGCGGCAGATTGGGCCAGCGCTCTTGGCTGGCCACCGCCAGCACCCGCACGCGGCCATCGGGTGGGAGTTCGCCGGCGGTGGTCACGGTGATGAAAGCGGCTGGCAAGTCACCGAACCCGAGGTCGTCGTTCATCGAGATCAAGCTTTTGTAAGCCACTGCCTTCAAAGGAACTTCGGCCATGCGGGAGAGCGACAAGCCGGTGAAATGAGACAAGCCACCCAAGCCCAAAACGCCGTAGTTCGACTGGGCCGGATTCTCTTTGATCCACGCCAGATAGTCGGTCAGCGAGGTCACGGTCTTGGGCACGGCCGGCCCCACGGCAAAGGCGATGGTGAGGTCAGCCAAGCCCACCACGGGGTTGAAGTCGGCCACGGCGTCGAAGGTGCTTGACTTGCGCAGCAGTGGCACCAGCGTGAGGTAGGAGCTGGGCGCGATGAGCACGTGGCTGCCATCGGCCGGGCCACGGTGGATGGCCTCGAAGGCCAGCGCGCCTGAGTTGCCGGGCAGGTAGGTCACGCGGGTGCCGAGGTCGGGCGCGTAGTGTCCTTGCAAGGCCTTCAATACCGCCGAAAACACCAGCGAAGCGTTGTCGGGGAACAGGCCGAGCACGACGCGGCTGGCGCCTTCTGCCATGGCCGGCAGACCGGTGAGTGCGCCGCCGATGGCCAGCGCTGAGCGCATGAAATGTCGCCGCGGCTCGCTGGTGGGCACGTCAGTCATGAGCAATTCCTCCTTCGCATGAACGCGTGATGGCCGCGCGGCTCAATCCCGCATCTCCACCATGAACAGCCGCCAGAGCTGCGCGCTGGCCTGCGCCAGCAAGCTCTTCGGCTCGGCATCGACGACAACTTCTCCCCTCAAACTTTTGGGCAGCATCGGTGCTTGATCAAAAGCGAGCGCCAAGGGCGTGGCCACGGCTGCAAAACGAATGCGGTGCTGCGCCGTGACCGGAACCTCGCGGCCACCCGCATCGGCCTGCGCCGCAATTTGCCCGCCGTGCAGCGAGCTCATCGCAGGCGGCGTGATTTGCTCAGCGGCGTGCGGCTCGATGTCTTGCAGCGTCATGGGCAGCGAGGCAAGCGCCGGGTCATCGGCCACGAAGCGGCCCCGCGCGCCGACTGCCAGCCGAGCCGCATCACGCTCGCTGACGAAGCCGCGCGCATCTCGCGCGCTGCCGTGCAGCACACGGACGAGCGTGAGCTCGGGCCGCACCCAAAGGCCGGCCTGCAAGTGCGGCGCCAAATCCGCGACCACGCCGTCCGCGGGGGCGCGCAGTTCGAGCAGCTGTGCGCGCGCATCAAGCCCCTGGAGCTCGGCCTCGGCTTCGTGGCGCTCTTGCGCGAGCACGGTCGAGTCGAGCCGGTCTTTCTGATCGCCCGAGATGCGGTCGAGCCGCTCGCTGGCGCTGAGCCGGTGGATGCGCGCAGCAGCGCGTTTGATGCGCAGCTCCGGCGCCTCCAGCCGAAGCAGCGTGTCGCCTGCCTTGACCAGCTGACCAGCACGCACGAGCACCTCCAAGATGCGCGCGTTTTCAGGCGCTTGCAGCACCGTCTCGTGCTGCCAGGTCAGCATCGCCGGCACGGCCACGGAGCGGTCGAGCGGCATGGCCGCGAGCACCACCAAGCTTGCTGCAAGCCCCGCCAAAGCGAGCCGCCGTTGCCGCGCGATGTGGCCGCGCAGTTGCCACCATTGGCCGACTTTGCGCCAGATCGGCTTGCCAATGAAGAGCCACAACTCCAAGCCGAGCACGATCACGCCCGCCGCTTTGAAGAGGTAAGCGTAGGCGAGCGCCGCCAGGCCCACATAGAGGCCCGCGCGGTACGCCCAGACCATGCTGCCGTAGGCGACAAAGCCGAACGCGCGCCGGCGCGGCAAGGCTTCCGGAGCGGGTTCGATGCGGCCGAGCGCGAGTCGCCCGAGTGCCCAGCCTGCGCAGGCCAAGGCGCGCGACTGAAGGTTCTCGATGCCGAGTGCGTCGCTGATGAAGTAGTAGCCGTCGAACCGCGAGAAGGGGTTGAGGTTGATGGTCAAGGTCATCAACCAGCTTGAAGTGGCCAACACGAAAGCGATGCTGCGCGCACTGCCCTCAGGCAGCACCGCCCATGCAAAAGTGGCCAGGCCCGCCACGATGGATTCGGCCAGCACACCGCCCGCGGCAATCCACATGCGCTGGTGCCGCTCGGGCAGCCGGCTGGCCGCGGTGGTGTCGGTGTAGAGCATCGGCACGCCCATGACCACCGAGACGCCCATGCTGCTGACGCGGCAGCCGTGATGCGCCGCGGCATACGCGTGGCCGAGCTCGTGCACCACTTTCAGTGCGAGCAGCGCCGTGCCGTAGGCGAGCGCGCCGCCGGGCGTCAAAAAATCGACGAAGGTGGTGGTGAAGCTGTCCCACTGCTTGGTGGCGAGGTAGAGGCCGGCCACGGTGAAGAAGGCCCATGCGCTGAAGACCGGGCCAAAGCGCAGGGCGTGCAGCCAGGGCAGCGTCGCATCAAGAAAGGCTTGTGGCCGCCACAGCGCAAAGCGCATGCCCATGTAGCGCTGCACAAGCCAGCGCCAACCGCTGCCGCGCTGCTGGCGTGCTGTGGCCATCAGCTGTGCGCTGCCGGCATCAGGCGCAGATCGCACGAGGTGGTGGGTGCGCAAGAAGTCAATCAAGCCGGCAAGCTGGATGTCGTCAAGCAAGGCGTTGGCCTTGGCAAGTGACGACCGAAGCGCGCCAACCGTGCCGCAGCGCCAGAGCGAGAGCAGCTTCACATCGCCTTCGCCCAGCAAAAAGAAGCGGTGGCGCAGCGGGTCATAGCAGCGCCAGCGCGGCTCGCCATCGGCGCTGGCTGAAGCAGGCTCAAGGCGCAGCTCATCGCGCAGCTGAGGCAGCGGGGTGTCGTCGGCAAGGGTTGTCACGGCGGGTCTCGGCAGGGCGCGGTCAAACCCCGATGAATTGCCGTGTGGCGGCAATCGGGCGGCGCAGCAACTGGAAGATCAAGGGCACACGTTCGCCATAGAGCCGTGCGGTGCCGCGGCTGCCGATGCGCGGTGCTTGCGCCTCCGTCGGATCGGCCATCACGGTGTAGCTGGTGGCGCCTCCGGGCTGATTGCGCGGGGTGTAGCTCACCGACCGCACATGCGCTGGCAAGCCGCCCATCGGCGCGTTGTCGAGAAAGACGCTCAGCTCAGCACCGGCAGCCAGCTCGATGCTGTTGGCCGTGGGCATATCGATGCGCAGCGCCACGCGAGCGGGGTCGGCCACTTGAAGAATCTCTTCGCCGACCTGCACCGCGCGGCCTTCCCAATCGCGCCGATCGGTGTAGATGGCCAGGCCGGCGGTCGGGGCGCGCACTTGCGTGCGGCCGAGCACTTCGGCGGTGTATTCGTAGGTCACACGGGCCAGCTCGTACTCAGCGCGTGCGGCGGCCATGTCGTGCACCGCGGCGGCATCGCGAAACGCGGCGGCGCCGGTGCGGCTGTCGCGTGCGTGGGCCACGTTGAGCCGCTGTCGGGCCAGCACCATCTCGTTGCGCGGCTGGATGTCTTCGAACTGCACGAGTGGCTGGCCGGCCTGCACGAGGCTGTTGGGCGGCACCAGAATGGCCTTGACCACGCCTGCAATCGGCGCGGTGACGACGAAGGGTGCCTCCGCCACCACCTCCACCGGCGCCATCACGCTCAAGCGCACTGGCAACGAGGCGATCACCGCCGCAGCACCCGCCGCGCCCAGCCACCACTTGCGCTTGAGCGCGAGGCCCACGCCGAAGCGGCGCCGCACCGGCAAGGCAGCCCACGCGTGGGCGTAGGTCTCGGCCAGCCGGGCGAGCAGGGTTTGCTCGCCGGGTGTGAAGGCATCGGCGCGGGCGAACACCACGCCAGCGTCGAGCGCACCGCTGCGGTCGCGAAGGGGCAGCCAGAGCAGGTGCGTGAATGGGTAGTCGGCGAGCAGCACGGCGTCATCGGCCGAGCAGCGCGAGTCGCCGGCATCGAATGCGGCGAAGGCGATGGGCTCGGCCAGCGCCGCGCTGTGGTCGAGCCGGATCAGGCGCTCTTCGAGTGCGCGGGTCAGCGGAGCGTCGCGGTCTGCCTCGGGCAGATCGGAGACGAGCGCCACGCGCAGCCGATCGTTGCTGCGCTGCCGGCGCAACACCATGGCGCTGCCGTAGAGCGCCAGCGCGCGCACGCTGTTGACGAGGTGGAACAGCAGCTCTTCCACGGTCTGAAGCCGCCGCACCTCGGCCTCATGGCGCAGAAGGCGCAGCGCAGGCGAGGCGCCGGCCTCGGCAGATGCAGATGCAGATGCAGATGCGGCGCTCGGCATGCGGCTGGCCGCAGGGCGAATTGGCGGCGTGTGGGTCTGCATGCCGTTCTCGTGCGCTGGGGGTTCAGCCGCTCTTGGCTGCCATGCGCTTCGGCTTCGCGCCGTGTGGCGCTGGGCTCGATTGGGCGTGGGGCTTGGCCGCTGCGGCCGCGGTGGCGCCGCTGGTGGGTGCTGCGCCGGCAGAGGCTTGGTCAGCGGCCATGAAGTGGGCGAATTGCGCCGTGCCACTCATGCCGGGCAGAACCGTGCTCGCGCCCTTGGCGGTGCGCAGCCGCCCGAAGACCTTGATCGTCTTGCTCACTGGGTCCACGGTCGGCATGAGGCGAGTCACGGCCCCGCTCAAGGTTTGGCCGGATTCATCGATGCGGAACTGAAAGCCCGCCCCATCGCCCAGCCATTGCAGCCACGCTGAAGGCACGATGAGTTCGATCTCCAGCTCGCTGGTATCGACCACCCGCAACAACGGCTGGCTCGCCGAGACGGCCTCGAAGTTGTGCGCCTGGCGCTCGACCACGCGGCCTGCAAATGGCGCGTAGAGGCTGCAGTCTTTCAGCTGCGCTTTGAGTGCGTCGGCCTCAGCGCGGGCCTTCTCGAGTTGCGAGCGCGAGATCGAAAGATCGTTCTTGCCGATGGACTCGAACTTGTCGAGCTCGATGTTGGTCTCCACCATCTTTGCTTGAGCGTCTGCGGCGGCGCCTGCGGCCCGCGCCTCGGCGGCTTGGCGCTCGCAGTCGAACTTGACGAGCAATGCGCCTTTTGGAAACGAGGCGCCTTCTGCCAACGGCATCTCGACGATCCGTGCCGCAAGGCGCGATGAGAGCGTGGCTTCACGCACTGCGCGGGCCACGCCGCGGGCTGTGCCTTCGGTGGGCGCGGCCGAGCTTGCCGTGAAGGTGCTTGGCGATGCGTCGGCGCCTGCGGGCTGGCGCGCAACTTGTGCGCTCGAATCGAGTGGGGCTGGTGCACGCGCGCCGCTCCAAGTCGAGGAGCTTGAAGCGGTTGATGTTGCAGGCGCTGCAGCCGGCGATCCAGCTGCGTGCGCCAGCTGCCCGCCCTTCCAAGGCGCCCACAATGAAACCGAGATGGCCGCAACGGCCACGCCGAAAGCGGATGTTCGTGTTGAGATCATGATGTTCCCTCGCCCATCGCCGGCAGCGACTGAGCCCGTTCGGTCCAATGCGTCTCAAGCTTCTCCGTCATGGCTTTGATGGGCAGCTCTGCATCGAGATCGATGTCGAAGTTGTCCAGCCCCATCGAGGCATAGAGATTGGCGTATGCGTTTTGAAGATCGGCATAAGCCGAGTCGTAGCGCACCTCGGCCAGCACGGCGCTCATTTCCTCGCGAACAAGGCTTTGCTGACTCAGCGATTTGGCCTTGAAGCCACTGCGCGCCAACTCCAAGATGCGCTCTTGCACCTCACGCGCACGCCGAATCACGTTGATCTCTTGCACCAGGCGCACGAAGCGCACGCGCGAGACATGCACTTGCGTGAGCACGGCCATCGTGAGTGCCAGATCGCGCTGGTTCAACACGTCGCCCTCGGCTTGCAACATGCGTTTCTTCGCGGGGTAGCGAAACACTTCGAGCAAGTTCCAGCTGATGCGCGCGCTGATGCTCGTCCAGTCGTTGTTGCTGAGGTAGGGGTTGGCGTCGTAGTTCAGGCCGAGCACGCCTTTGATGCTGGGCAATGACTTCAGGAACGCAACGTCAACCTCACGCTGGTTGATGCGCTGGCGGTAGGCCGCTTCGCGCAGCTCAGGGCGAAAGCGCAGGCCGACCAGCACCATCTCGTCAGCCGAGCCGGGCAGCTCGGGCATCACGTTGGTCCGGTCCGGCAGTTCGAGGGGAAAGTTGGTGTCGGGTGCGAGGTTCATCAGCGCGGCCAGCTGGCTCTTCGCCAGCGAGAGCTCGCGCTGCAGCTTTTGCACATCGGCCTGCACTTGCAGCAGATCGCGTTGGTAGGCGAGCACGGTCAATGGCGCCACCACGCGGCGCGACTCCAAGTCTTCCGCCTGGCGCAGTGCGCGTTGAGCCAGTGCTTCGAGATTCACCAGCTTCTTGACCGTGCGGTCTGCACTCACCGCGCGCCAGTACGCCGTGCGCACGTCTTCCAGGATGCGGTTGATGACCTTGCGCCGCGTTTCAACCGCAATGAGCTTTTCATCGAACGCTTGTTGCGAGCGCACGTAGGCGAGGCCGAAGTCGAGCACGTCCCAACTCGCGCCGAGGTCGGCGTTGAAGTTGCTTCGCTTGCTGGAGGTCGATGGCTCCAAAGACTGCTTGCCCGTGATCAACGAGAGGCTGCTCGAGGCTGCATCGTTGTTGCGTGCCGAGTAACCGGTTGACGCCACAAAGTTGGGCAGCATGTCGTAGCTGCTGAGGTCGAGCTGGCGCTGGCGCAAGGTGGCGGCCATGAGCTCGATCTTCTGGTCGAGGTTGTATTTCAACGCGCGGGCCATGGCCTCGTAGAGAGAGACTGGCCCGTTCACCGGCTCTTCACTGGCAATCAGAGCTTTCAGGCGCGCGCGTGTGGCGAGGGCGCTGGTGTCGGTGTTGAGCGGCTTGGGCTCTGAGGCGCAACCCGCCAGTGCGAGCCCTGCGGCAAGCATCATCAGCATGCGTTTGGCGCCGTGCGAGATGTGGTGCTGCAGAAGGCTTCGAGCCGCACGGCATGCGGCGGGACTTCTCGGTAAAGGAATTTCCATGGGTCGATTTGCTGGTGTGTCGGCGGCTCGTCAGCTGAGAGCCTCGGCCAGCGCATCGAGCTCCTCATGGCCTTTGAGGCTGGCAGCGCGCAGTTGCTCTGTAAGCGTTGTCGGCCGGTAGGCCGAAGAACTTAGCGCTGTGTCGAGTGAGCGAGTGAGTTGATGGCGAGGCGCTTGCGATGACAGCTCGGAAGAGGGTGGCAGAGAAGCAGGCGGCTCCGGAGAAAGCAGTGCTGGCGAGATGTCTCTGCCCGCGTCTGACAGCCCCGGCTTGGCCGTGCCGACGCTTGAGATCTCGTCGCTGTCTCGCAGGCTGTTGCCAAAGCTGCTGTGGCGCATGTCGTCAACGTCAATCGGCGTTTTGAACTGGCCGCTCATGTCGCCCACCAGTTGGCCAATGGGCGAGGCGCCTGCAGTGAGCTCAGAGCGGCCACCCAATTCGCGCAACGCGCCCACCGCCGCAAGCAGCGGTGCATCGCCTTTCAATTCGCCCATGCCGTCGAGTCGCTTCACGGCGTTAACGGCATCGAGCAACACGATGTCGTACGCGAGCGCTCGCGATTCGAGCTGCGTCTGCGTGGTGAGATTGCTCACGGTTGCGCTGGCGGTGTAGGCGCTGGCCGCTTGCGGGTCATCGCTGGCGATGGGATTGGCAGTCACCGGCGTGTCGACGAGCTCCACGGGCGGCGGCGTCACCACCACGGTGGCGGGGGGCAAGACGGTCAGCGTCACGGTGGCCAAAACAGTGGCGCCGTCGGCATCGACCACGAGGTAGCTGAAGCTGTCGACCCCGACAAAGCCCGCCGCCGGCGTGTAGCTGTAGCTGCCATCGGGTTGAATGACCAAACTGCCATGAGCGGGCGCCGCGACTGGCGTGGTGGCTGTGGTGAGTGAGTCGCCGTCGGGGTCGCTGGCGCCGTCCAGCAAGCGGCCACTGGCGTTGTCGCCAGCGGTCAAGGTGGCGGCCTGATCAACGGCGATCGGCACCGGATTGGTGGCGGTGAAAGCGAAGCCCTGCACGCTGCTGCCGCCACGCATGTCATCTGCCATGACAAGGACGGTGTAGGCGCCCCCAGACGCGGCCGCCGAGGCATGGCTGTCGACGGTGCCGGAGATCACTCCGGTGATGGCGTCAATCGTCAATCCGGCTGGAAGACCCGTGGCGCTGTAGGTCAGCGTCTCGCCATCCACAGCACTGAATGCGGCCGATGTGTTGATGGTGACCGCATCGCCGTCGTTGGCCGTGCTGGCGCTCAATGATCCGACGGTGATGGGGCCGGTGTTCGGCGCTGCAGCGGTCGTCCAGTTGAAGCTCTGGCTGGTGCTCAAGCCGCCGGGGTCGGTGGCGGTGAGGGTGACCGAGTGGCTGCCCTGGTTCAGCACGCTGCCCGAGATCACGCCGGTCGATGCATTGACCGTCAGCCCAGGTGGCAAGCCTGTGGCGGTGTAGACCAACGCATCGCCATCGACATCGGTGAACGATGGAGAGGGATTCACGGTAACGCTCGCGCCAACGGTGTTGATGCGATCAACCAACGCGGTCGACGTGGGCGCATCGTTGACGGCTGCGATCGTCAACGTGACCCTTGCCGTGCTCGTGCCGCCGTCTGCATCGGTGACTTGGTACGTGAAGCTGTCGCTCCCCGAGTAGTTCGAGTCGGGCGTGTAGGTGAATGCACCGTTGGCACTCAACACCACGCTGCCATGTGCTGGCGACACAGTCGGCGTCGTGCTGACCGCCAGCGCATCGGCATCCGGATCACTGTCGTTGGAAAGCACATTGCCGGAGATCGCGTTGTTCTCAATGCCCCCTGCGCTGTCCGCCGAAGCGGTAGGCGCCGGATTCGACGCAGTGAACGTGAACCCTTGAGAGGCCGATCCACCTCGGCCATCGTTGGCCGTGACGATCACGGTGTAGCCGCCGCCAGCGACTGAAGCCGAAGCACGACCATCGACCGTGCCCGAGACGACGCCGGTGCTGGCGTTGATGGTCAGCCCGGCCGGCAAGCCGGTGGCGCTAAAGGTCAGCGTGTCGCCATCGGGATCACTGAATGCGCTCGACGTGCTGATGGCAACCGCCGCCCCGTCATTGCCTGCGCTGGCACTCAAAGGCTCGACTGTGTTCGGCCCGTTGTTAGGGAGTGCAGCAGCCGTCCAATTGAAGCTCTGGCTGGTGCTCAAGCCGCTGGGATCGGTGGCGGTGAGCGTGACCGAGTAGCTGCCCTGGTTGAGCAAGGTGCCCGAGATCACGCCGGTCGACGCATCGAGCGTCAGCCCAGGCGGTAAGCCGGTTGCGGTGTAGATCAGCGCATCGCCATCGACATCAGTGAGCGATGCCGAAGGATTGACACTGACGCTTGCGCCCACGGCGTTGCTGCGGTCGTTGAGTGCAATCGATGTGGGCGCGTCATTCACTGCCGCAATCGTCAACGTGACCGTTGCCGTGCTTGTGCTGCCGTCCGCATCGGTGACTTGATACGTGAAGCTGTCGCTGCCGGCGTAGTTCGAATCAGGTGCGTAGGTGAACGCACCATTGGCGTTCAACACCACGCTACCGTGCGATGGCGCCATGACTGGCGTTGTGCTGACCGCGAGCGCATCGCCATCCGCATCGCTGTCGTTGGAAAGTACATTGCCGGAGAGCGCGTTGTCCTCGATGCCAGCTGCGCTGTCCGCCGAAGCGGTCGGTGCCGGGTTCGACGCGGTGAACGTGAAGCCCTGAGAAACCGACCCGCCGCGGCCATCGTTGGCCGTGACGATCACCGTGTAGACGCCGCCAGAAGTTGCGTTTGATGCATGACCTCCGACCGTGCCCGAAATGACGCCGGTGCTCGCGTCGATGGTCAGCCCCGCCGGCAAGCCGGTCGCGCTAAAGGTCAGCGTGTCGCCATCAAGATCACTGAATGCGCCCGACGCATTGACGGTGACTGCAGCACCGTCGTTGCCCGTGCTGGCACTCAGCGACCCCACCGTGTTCGGCCCGTTGTTGGGGGTTGCAGCCGCCGTCCAGTTGAAGCTCTGGCTGGTGCTCAAGCCATTGGAGTCG
>JAYWGR010000020.1:0-35186 GCA_043778145.1 Rhizobacter sp. | reverse complement strand
ACCGAGTCACGACATCGTTCGATTCATCAATCGGAAATACTTGTCATGAAACTCAGCCCCAATCTCGCATCCACTCGGGTCGAGGTCACGGATTCAGGAACAAATAAGCAAGCATGAACCGTCTGCATCGCAACACGACCGTGAGGGGCAACCCATTGCCGGCCGATCAAACGCCTCCGAACTCGACGCCGACCCCTGGTGGCGCTGCGCCCGCCGGGCGCGTTGCGGTGAATTCCGACGCTGCCCAGCCCCCGGCACACTCTCGTTCGCTGGGGCTCTTTCGCCGGGCGCCGCAAAATCCCGAGACACAAGCTCGGCCGGCGCGAGAAACTGGGGCTGCCCCTCGAAGCACTCTTCGTGCTTTCCGTGAGGGTGTTCGCGGGGAACAGCGCCCTCAGGCACAAGCGCAAGATAGGGCGGTAGGAACCCAGCCCAGCAACGCGACGCCCGCCACCGACTGGAGCACGATACCCATCCCGTACCTTCATCCCGTGCCACGATCTGGCGAGAACAGCGCCGCTCAGAGCAACTCGTCGGTGCCGCAGAACCGGGCATCGGAGCCGACTCGGGCTGCAGTATCAATGGGCGCAGCGCCACCCGTTCCTTTGCCCGCTCATTCTGCGCCGGCAGCCTCGCTTCCAGTCGCTGCCCTTGCACGGGGAAACCTGCAGGGCGCGAGGGCGACCGGCTTGCGCACGCCGACAAGCTTGACAGCGAGGACCGCACCGACACCGCGGGCGCCAGCACCGCTGACCGCTCAGACGCTGTCCGTCGCCACGGACAGGGTTTCGTCCCGAATCGAGTGGAATCAGGTGCACGGGCTCTCAGATCTCGATGATGAGAATGCGGCGCTTCGCCTGCCCGAGATTCAGCGTGACCTCGAAAATCTCACTCGGTGCACGGTCCAGTCATTGCATCCGCGTGTGGTTCTTGCGGCACTGATCGCAAACAACGACCCGGACAACCTTATCAACCTTCTTGCGGATGCGCCGAGGCTGGCACTTAGGTTTCCTGAATATGACCTCACCGCATCGGGTGCAGTTTTGGCGTCAATCGAGACCTTGGATGCCGCGCAGATCGAGCTGGTAAATTTGGTTAACGCAGAGAACAGCACCTCGATATCGACGGAGCATGCGTTTTCAATCAACGAGATACTGGTGCAATTGACATACGGCACCGCTGTCACTACGCCGCCACGCCTCTTGAACGCGGCTCTCCTGGCACGAAACGATCCTCTGGCGCTTTTAAGACATCTGAGAGACAGATTGGACGAAGGCAATACACCGGGAAGCTTGCCGCCACCGGCGCCCACCGCGGCAGCGTTGACACAACAGGGTGCATCGGTTGGCAACCGAGCAGGAGGCGCCACGCCTGGACGGCAAGCTTCGGCTGCAGCAAGCAACCGCGCCACACCAGGATTGGCGCCGACCAACGCGGCGCCACCCGCAGCGGCCATAAAAGAATCCATCACATCGACAGAGTCCGAATGGCGGCAACTGACAGCGGAAACGCTGCAGATTGCTTCCGCAGGCCTGCTGGGCTTGCATGAAAGCGAAGACGAAGATTTTCGGGAGCTCGCAGGCCACTCCGCGGTGCAACTTCAAAGGCTCATTGCCGATTTGCACGGGAAGCCGGCCAGTGCACTGCATCCGAATATGGTCAGAGCTGCGGTTTTGGCCATAGACAAACCACAGGTCTTGATAAAGTTCCTCGCGGACATGCCCGGCACAGCAACAGTCACCAGTAAATATCCTTGGTCGCAGAGCGCAGCCGATGCAACGCTGGTATCAAGAGCGACACATGCCCAAGCAAGGGCGAATCTCTCCAACTTCACCAACCCTCCAGGCGGCATACCGATGTCTCGGCAGCACGCGCAACTGATCAGCGAGCAGTTGGACCAGCTGGCATCCGGAACCGTGCTCACCACACCCGTGAACGTGTTGATTGCCGCGTCCCGGGCACAAAATGACCCTTTGGCCCTGCTGACTCATTTGCGGACGGTTTTGACCGGAGGGGAGTTGCCGCGCGCGTCACCCGCCCTCGACGCAAATACTTCTCAGCCCGCAACCGGCAGCGCTAGAAGGCGCTTCCCGGCATTTTCGTCGCCGCCCAATTGAGTCAACGCCCAGGGTGAGGCGCAAACGCATTGAGCGCCGACGCACGATGCGACTAGAAGCGATGGCGCTCACTGACCAAAACCGTGCGGGCGCAACAAGCGCCTCTGACTGCCGAAAGCGCCCTTGCCTTCCACGGCATTCACTCAGCCACTTGGCGGGGCGTTGCACGGTCGCGGCAGCACTTGGCAGCTCAAATCCAGGGCTCGCGCAGCGCGCTTCGGAATGGTCAGCAGCAGTTCGGGTTTTCAGCAGAGGCATGGCAGCAAGACCGGGATAGTTGCGCCACCAAACCACCCGGAGTAGAGCCATGGGCAATTGCACGAGTCTGCCTGCCGTTGGGCGCAGCGTGTCTGTGGACCGCGGGCGCCATTCCATGGGCACTTCGCCTGCGCCCGCCAACAGAGTTGGCCGAGTCGCGATGCCCAAGTTGCCGGAGGAAGCACTTGGCCACATTGCGTCGTTCAGGCCCGATCGCGAAATGCGTTCCATGGCAATCGACGCTAAATCGCGCGGCGCACTTGGCGCGTTGCGCCCGCTGGAGGCCACTTACTCACCACTCCGCGATGCTGCCCAAAACGTGCATGACTTGGCGAGCTTCCGCCGTGTTTTGGGCACGGGCAACGCTGCGGTTGCCGGTGAGCCGCCCACCATCACGAGCTTGCGCCAAGACTTGCGGGCCTTGGCCTTGGCGGTGTTGATCAAGCGCATTCCGGAGTTGCCGGCGAATGATCGCCGGCCGGCTGCGATTGCTTTTCGAACCGCGGCCCGCGCACTCGGCGCAGCGCATCGAACCCACGAGCTGATGGCGATCGAGCGCATTGGGCGTTGCGAGTTCGCGTCTGTTGCGGCGGGTAGAGGCGAGAACTTGCGTCTCGTCACCGCGTGCTTCGGCATGAGCGATCCGGATTTGGTGGCCGCGCTCGAGCGGCACACTGCGCGCCGGCCGCTGATCAGAGATGCTTTGCAGCGCGGCGCCAATGTGCAGGCGATGGCCGAGCGCTTTGGCTTCATCACGACGCACGGTGTTCGCGAGCTGGAAAGCATGGCCCTCCTCGGCCCCGCCGGTGACGCCGTGCGCGGCGGCAAGCACCCGCGCGCTGTGGCACAGCAATACGGCCTGACTGCACTCAACACGCTCCTGGACCTGGAGCTGATTGCGGTGGACAGCCTCCCGGCCGGCGGTGAATGGAACACGCTCGACCCTCGGCAAGTGGCGGCCAACATGGGCATCGAGCTGCCGGGCCCTGTGGCGATGTTGGCCGCGCGCTCTGCTCATTCGGTGACTCCCCGGTAAACACAGACACCCTGCGACACACGGGTCGTGCAATGGCAATGGCATTGGCCTGATCCGCGTTCTCGTGGGTTCTGCTGAACTTCTCGAATCACGCTTTCAGTCTGTTGCACTGCGGCAATTCAAACGGGTGTCATGAACGGCCCCTAGCATGAATTCAAAGATTCGACGGATTCGATCCCATGCTAAAGCTGCACCAGTTGGGACCCTTGGGCCTCCGAATGAAACCTCCGGCGCCCATTCGATTCAATAAGGTTCCCGCTCGACTGGACTCGGTCGACAGCAGCCAAGGTGAAGATCCGCACCAGCCTGTCGTGCCAACGATGCCGGCGGCGCCTTGCACCCCACCGCGGCGCTGGCCGTTCGGCGCCCCACCCGCACGAAAAACGCTGACGCTGGGCCTCCCGAGCCTCCACACCACCACCGCGACGGATGGGCCGATTCGGCCGCAGTTCAGCGTTCCTTGCAGTGCGCCCGCGGTCTCGTCAAGCAAGATGGGAGAACGCAAGCTGCCCGGCATGATTGCGCGGGCTAAGCGCTCGATGGCCACCCTGCACGAAGTGCACCGCGCGCCGCCCGACCACGCGGGCGAGCCGGACATGCTGAGCGCCATGACCGACTTTGATGGCTTCAAAGCGGCTTTGCAAAGGATGTTCGGGCCGGAGTTCGGCACGGACAAAGAGCGAGTGGAGCTTGCTGGGCGGCTTAAGGATGCCGTGCCCGTTCCCGCAGACGAAGAAGTAGCGCACATTGAGCAGCTGGTGCTGGCAACCGCGTTGCGGTCAGTCGGCGTGACGAATCTGGCGGAGGCCACGGCATTGCTCGATGCGGTGGCGGCCGGCCAGCACACCAAAGAGACTTTCCGCCTGGAACGATTGCTGGCCACGAGCGAGCCGGGCATGCTCGCGCTGATTCAGCTGCGCAAGCTCAGCCTCGGCGAATCACAGCAGGAGGCGCTGCGTGACCGGCTGCTGCTCTGCACGGCTCTGGAAGAGCGGGGCCTGATCATGTCGCAGCACGTGTCTGCTTCACATGTTTTGCGGGTGCTGCAAAACGAGGGCAAGAGGACGAACATGGACGCGCCGATCGGCCATGACGATGACCAGCGCTTGCAGCTGTTAGCGCAGGCATTGAAGTACGCCACCGACATGTACAACAGTGCGGCGTGCGCGGGCCCACAACGATCGGCCTATGTGGCGTGGAAGAAGGGCGGATTTGTTTGCAGCGGCAAGGGCACGGACTTCAACCGCGCGATCGGCCGGCTGCAAAAATTTTCGACCTATGTGGACCGTGCCAATCATGGCGACCGCACGCTCGGCAACATGGCGCGCGACGTGCGCAATTGGTTTGGCCGCACGGTAGGCGTGGGCAAATCGCCACTGACGCCCATGCGCCACGGCACCCAGGGTGGCGACCTCGATTTATTGAAAGTCGAACAGCGCAAACTCAACGAGGGATTGCGTGCGACGCTGAGTGCCGCCATCGACAACCTCACGGATGAACTGCGCGACCCGCTCGTCCAGCAAAACCAAATTGAACGCGACAAGTGCCTGGCCAAGGCCGCCGTATTCTCACTGTGGCGGGAAACGGGGCACACGACTTTCACGCACGACGAAGTGCTTGAGCGTGCGGGCCGGGTGATTGGCGAGATTCCGAACGGTGGCGGCGTGTACGTGCCCTCGCTGCTCCTGCAGCTGAAGGGCTTCACGTCGCCAGCACGCGGGAAGAAGGGCGATGCGCCTGCGGTCCTGGTGCGCATGGCGGCGCTCGAAGCGATGGGCGAGGCTCGCACTCGCCGCAGCAGCCGTGCGGCGCTCAAGCCGACAGCGCCAGAGTCGATCAGGGAAGAGCTGGCGACGCTGCGCAAATTGGGCGCGCGCACTGGTTGGCAACAGGCGAGGTTCCAAGAGCTGAAGGCACAGCGCCGGCAACTGGTCAGCGCGCTGCTTGCCGACATGCGCGCAATCGAGAACCCCGGCGGCGACGGCAAGGCGCTCTTCAAACTCTCGGACCTGAAGGCGATTCTGCGCGGCAAGCCGCGCCAAGGCCCCGGCCCGGAAGATGCGGAGCGCGTGATGACGGCGCTCGCCCACGGCAAGCACAAGTCGATGGCGACGTTTACAGACGGCGCCAGCCACGGCGCAGGCACGTTCGGTACGTTGCCTTTGCTTGTGACATCCGCGTTAGGCACGCCAGTGGCCGCACCGGTGCTGCGGGCCGAGCGAGGCAGGCGAGCGGTGGTGACCATCGGCGTGTCGAACACCGGCGCGCGTTTTTTTGTGGGCACCGAAAGGTCGAGGTCAGCAACCATCGGCGCCATTGGCGGCTGGTCCACGCCGCGAATGCTCAACAAGCTGGTGACCGCCTCGGCGCTGGCCGAAGCGACGGTGGGCCACACCGCCATGCGCAGCAAGGGCGTGGTGATCACAGCGCGCAGCGGCAACGATCATTGGCAAGAGACGGTGCCGGCCGTCACGAAGTTCATGTTCGAGCAAGCAAGCCGCGACTGCAGTGGTGGCCGAGCCACGAATGCAAGCGAACTTTGGAGCCGATTTGCCGAAGCGTTTCATGACGACGAGCATCTGGCGATCAGCTGGAACAGCGAGCACACCGAGTCGACTCAATCGCAGATTAGTGTTGCGGCATCGGCCCGCGTTCGTGTGAGCGCGCAGACGGCGATTGGCCCCACCGTATCGGCTGCGCTGCGCGCCGAAAGCAGCCGCTCGAAACGAACGCCCAGTGCCGATGGCGCAGACGTGCCCTCCGCCACACACGCTCGTCGGTTTGGGGCGATCGCGTCTGCTGGGATTTCACAGACGGCGCCATTCGTGGCAGAGGAGCTTGGCGCAGTGGCCGGTTGGCGCGGGGCCGTGCCCCTGGTGGGCGCCACTGCCGAATGGACCCTGGCCGGAGGGATCGGCACGGGTCGCTTGGGGCGCCACCGCGACGGCAGCTTGAGCCCGCGCATGTGCCAACGCGAGATCATTTTTCAGACGCGCCAAAGCCTGCTCGATTACGCCGAACACACCCGCGCGCACTGGGAAGACCGGCTGATGAAGCACCACAAGCCCGGCACCGTCACGAAAGAAATAGCGGAGGCGTATTTCAACAGTTACCTGGCGGAAGTCGCGGCGGCACCGGATTCGGCTGACGGCATGTACAGCGCCCGCTATTCGCTGGCCAGGAAGATTGCCGAAAAGATCAACTACTTAGAGGCGCGCCTGAACGCCTTGCAGGGGCGCGGTGACCGCGAAGCCAGTGCACGCGAACTCTCGGGTGCCGAGCTCCGCGAATGCGAAGCGCTGCAAAACGCAGTGCTGAAATTGCTGGCCGACGACGAAAGCTGGCGCTACCGCAGCCTCGGCACTTATGAGCAGAACCAAACCAGCGGCACGAGCGGCTTGAACCTGGGCCTGCGCATCGTCAGCCAGGAGCAAGCGCGCGCATTGCACCAAGTCACGGTGCTGCAGGAGGTGCCGAAGAAGATGCACGCAAAGCTGCACGCTGCCACCGAAGCGCCTGATCCTGCGTCCAGAGGAAGTGCCCAACCTTGACGAATACGGGCAACCTGATGTGGACGGCGGCCGATGCGAGCTCATGTGCGGGCTGCCAATCCAGGTGCGACACGGATGCTGTCCGTACATCAGTTGCTGGAGGAGTGGACTGCGCCTGCGAGTGGCGCGGCGAGCTTGCCGCTGTCAAAACTCGGTGCACGCGGCGGCACGTCATTTCCAATCCTCGACAAAGCGCGCCACGAGATCACGATCAGCTTTGAGGCGGCCTGGTCGCGAACGGGGGCGAAGGCTACGCACCTGCAATCCTTCGCCGCCTACCATCGCAAGGTGGTGCGCGCGATCGTTGGCGGCCTAGGCCCATCAAGCACCCATGGACCGCCCTGCGCTGGCGCGAGGCCACGCCGCATAATCCGCGCGCCCATCCCTCACAAGCCGCAAGCCGCATGACCACGATTGCCTCAATCCCCTTGTCTGCCGTGCGCGCCACGGCGCAGGCTGCACCCGAATCGCCCAACGCTCGCTGGCCGCGGGCGCAAATCGAAACATTGTTCGAACTGCCATTCATGGAGCTCCTCTTTCAGGCCCAGCAAGTGCACCGCGAGCATTTCGATGCCAGTGCGGTGCAGCTGTCGACCTTGCTGTCGATCAAGACGGGCGGGTGCCCTGAAGACTGCGGCTATTGCCCGCAGTCGGCGCACTTCGATGCAGGGGTTGAGGCGAGCAAGCTGATGCCGTTGGCCGAGGTGCTCGATGCAGCACGCGCCGCGCAGGCCGAAGGCGCCACGCGCTTTTGCATGGGCGCGGCCTGGCGCAGCCCGAAGCCGCGTGACCTGGAGCGCGTGACCGAGATGGTCCGCGAGGTCAAGGCGCTGGGCCTGGAGACTTGCATGACGCTCGGCATGCTCGATGCCGAACAAGCCAAGTCGCTCGACGAAGCCGGCCTCGACTACTACAACCACAACCTCGACAGCGCGCCTGAGTTCTACCCCAGCATCATCAGCACGCGCACCTATCAAGAGCGGCTCGACACGCTGAGCCGCGTTCGCCAAGCCGGCATCAAGGTCTGCAGCGGCGGCATTATCGGCATGGGCGAAAGCCGTGCGCAGCGCGCGGGGCTGATTGCGCAGTTGGCCAATCTCGACCCGTATCCGGAGTCGGTGCCGATCAACAACCTCGTGCAGGTGCCCGGCACGCCGCTGGCCGGCACGGCGCCGCTCGACCCCTTCGAGTTCGTGCGCACGATCGCCGTGGCGCGCATCACGATGCCGAAGACGATGGTGCGCTTGTCGGCCGGGCGCGAGCAAATGGACGATGCGCTGCAAGCGCTCTGCTTCGCAGCCGGCGCCAATTCGATCTTCTATGGCGACAGGCTCCTGACCACATCTAACCCACAAGCGGAGCGTGACCGTGCACTGTTCGAGCGGCTCGGGCTGAAGGTGATGTCGTGAGCGCAGAGCGCAAGCCGATGACGCTGCACCGCCTGCGGGCGATGCACGCCGCGGGCGAGAAGATCGCGATGCTGACCTGCTATGACGCGAGCTTTGCGCGGCTGCTCGACCAAGCGGGTGTCGATGCGCTGCTCGTCGGCGATTCGCTCGGCATGGTGTTGCAGGGCAAGGCGTCTACCGTGCCGGTCTCGCTCGAAGAGATGGCCTATCACACCCAATGTGTGGCGCGCGGCAACACCCACGCGTGGATCGTTGGCGACTTGCCGTTCGGCAGCTACCACGAGGGCCCGGATCAGGCGATGCGAAGTGCAGCCAGCCTGATGCAAGCCGGCGCCCACATGGTCAAGCTCGAAGGCGGCGGCTGGACGGCCGAGACAGTGCGCTTCTTGGTGGACCGCGGCGTTCCCGTGTGTGCGCACCTGGGGCTGACACCGCAGTCGGTGCATGCACTCGGTGGCTACCGCGTGCAGGGGCGCGAGGCTGAATCCGCCGACACCTTGCGCCGCCACGCCCGCGAACTGGCCGACGCGGGTGCGGCGATGTTGGTGCTCGAGCTGATGCCGAGCGCGCTCGCGAGCGAACTCACGCGCTCACTGCCGATGGCCGTGATCGGCATTGGCGCGGGCGCTGGTTGCAGTGGCCAAGTGCTGGTGCTGCACGACATGCTAGGCATCACACAAAGCCGGTTGCCGCGCTTCGTACGCAACTTCATGGAAGCCAGCACCAGCATCGAAGACGCGCTGCGCCGCTATGTGGCGGCAGTGCGTGACGGCAGTTTCCCGGTCGAATCGATTCATACTTACTGAGCCATCGCTGCCATGCACGCAACCCACACGAATGCACTGCCCATCGTCATCGTTGGCGCTGGCTTGGCGGGCTTGTCTGCCGCGCTGCACTTGGCCGAACAACGCCGCGTGATCGTGCTTGCCAAGCGCAGCCTGCACGAGGGCGCCACCGCGTGGGCGCAGGGCGGCATCGTTGGCGTGCTGGGCGCAGACGACAGCGTGGCCGCGCATGTGCAGGACACGCAAGAAGCCGGCGCCGGCCTGGTTGACGAACACAGCGCGCGGTTCATCTCGCAGAACAGTGCCGCGGCCATTGAGTGGCTGGTGCAACAAGGCGTGCCCTTCACAGACGATGCAGCCGGCCCGCTCGGCCTGCACCTCACGCGCGAAGGCGGGCACGGCGTGCGGCGCATCGCCCACGCGGCCGATGCCACCGGCAAAGCCATCCACGACGCCCTGCTCGCGCGTGCCTCGGCGCACCCGAACATCGAGCTGCGCGAGCAGGCCATGGCGGTTGACCTGATCACCTCTCGGCACCTCAAACACAGCGAGCCACAGCGCTGCTACGGCGTCTATGCGCTCGATATCGCCGGTGGCGGCGTTGAGGCGCTGGCTGCCAGCGCGGTGGTGCTGGCCACCGGCGGCATCGGCAAGGTCTACCGCTACACCACCAACCCGGACACCGCCACGGGCGACGGCATCGCGATGGCCTGGCGCGCGGGCTGCCGCGTGGCCAACATGGAGTTCATCCAGTTCCACCCGACTTGCCTCTATCACCCGCTGGAGCGCAGCTTTCTGATCACTGAAGCGCTGCGCGGTGAAGGCGCGTATCTGCGCCTGCCCGATGGCACGCGCTTCATGCCGAGTCACGACGAACGTGCCGAGCTCGCGCCGCGCGACATCGTGGCCCGCGCGATCGACTTCGAGATGAAAAAGCATGGCCTCGATTGCGTGCTGCTCGACGCCACGCACTTGGGCGAAGACTTCTTGAAGGCGCACTTTCCGACCATCCACGCGCGCTGCCTTCAACTCGGGATCGACATGGCGCGCGATCCGATCCCGGTGGTGCCCGCAGCGCACTACACCTGCGGCGGCATCGTGACCGACCTCGACGGCCGCACCGATCTGCCCGGCCTCTACGCCGTGGGCGAAGCCGGCTACACCGGCCTGCACGGCGCCAACCGCCTGGCCAGCAACTCGCTGCTCGAATGCGTGGTGCTGGGCCGAACATGCGCTGCGCACATCCTGCTGGCGCCGCTGACCCCATCGCCGCTCGTGCCGGCGTGGGACGAAAGCCAGGTCGAAGACGCTGATGAGCAAGTCGTGATTTCGCACAACTGGGACGAGCTGCGGCTGCTGATGTGGAACTACGTTGGCATCGTTCGCACCACACGGCGGCTCGAGCGCGCGCTGCACCGCATTTCGTTGCTGCGCGGCGAGATCGACGAGTACTACGCCAACTTCCGCGTCAACCGCGATTTGCTGGAACTGCGCAACCTCGTCGATTGCGCCGAACTCGTGGTGCGCTCGGCGTTGATGCGCCATGAGAGCCGCGGCCTGCACTACAGCCGCGATTTCCCGAACCCGCTGCCGGTGAGCTTCCCGACGGTGTTGACGCGGCCCGTGCGCAGCGAAAGCTGAACCGAAGGGCTCAGCTCAGCTGAGTTCAGCTCAGGCCGGTGCGGTGACGCGCATCGAGTAATCGACGGCGCGCACATCCTTCGTCAGTTTGCCGATCGAGATGCGGTCGACGCCGGTGGCGGCGATCTCGCGCAACTGGCCGAGCCCAACACCACCCGACACCTCCAGCAGCGCGCGGCCCGCCGTCAAGGCCACGGCCTCGCGCATTTGAGGCTCGGTGAAGTTGTCGAGCAGCACGCTCGTGGCGCCGGCAGCGAGCGCTTCGCGGAGCTGGTCGATCGTCTCGACCTCCACTTGAACCTCGACGCCAGCATTCAGCGCAAACGCATTGGCAAGCGCCGCTGACACGCCGCCCGCCGCGGCAATGTGGTTCTCTTTGATGAGGATGCCGTGCCACAGCGCCAGCCGCTGGTTCTGCCCACCGCCGATGCGCACGGCGTACTTCTGCGCCAAGCGCAAGCCAGGGAGCGTCTTGCGGGTGTCGAGCACGGCGCAGCCCGAAGGGTTGGGAGAGGCGCCCTCGATGGCGCGCACATGTGCACGCGTGGCCGTGGCGGTGGCCGACAGCAACTGCAGGAAGTTGAGCGCGGGCCGCTCGGCGGCGAGCAAGGCGCGCGCATCGCCTTCGATCTCGCAGACGAGGGCATCGGCGGGCATGTCGGCGCCTTCATCGGCATGCCACGTGATGCGGGCCTCGGCGTCGAGCGCGAGCACGCAGCCATCGAACCACTCGCGCCCTGCGAGCACCGCGCTCTCGCGCACCTTCACGCTCGCGCGAACGCGGCGGCCTTCGGGAATGAGGCGGCCCGTCCAGTCGCCAGTGCCGAGGTCTTCGCGGAGGGCGTCGCGAATGTTGCGTTCGCGCGCCTGCGCAAGCGTTTCGTTGGTGTCAAACATGGTTGTGTGGCCCGCGCGCGCCACCTTGGGGTGCGCGCGCATGAACGTGGAAAAGGAGTGCGTTTGGCGGTGTTGCCACGAGGCTATGCGGCCCCGACGTTCGGCGTGTGTGCTGCAGGAGCGGCTTGTGCCGGCTGCGTGGCGACGAAGGCGAGCATGCGTTCGATGCAGCCCAGCGCTTGCCCGCGCACCGGCTCGGGCACGCTGATCTCGCCACGGCCTTGCAACAAACAATCGAGCACGCCTTGCAATTCGTTCATGGCCATCCACGGGCAATGCGCGCAACTCTTGCAGGTGGCGCTTTGGCCGGCGGTCGGCGCTTCGAGCAGCGTCTTGCCGGGCGCCAATTGGCGCATGCGGTGGAGGATGCCGTTGTCCGTCGCCACGATGTAGGTTGACGCCTGGTTGCGCGCCACCGCATTGAGCAATTGCGTGGTCGAGCCCACCACATCGGCCTGCGCCACCACGCTGGCAGGCGACTCGGGGTGAACGAGCACAAGGGCGCCTGGATGCTCGCGGCGCATGAGCTCGAGCTCCAGGCCTTTGAACTCGTCGTGCACGATGCAGGCGCCATCCCAGAGCAGCATGTCGGCGCCGGTTTCTTGGCGGATGTAGCTGCCCAGGTGACGATCGGGCGCCCAAAGAATCTTCTGCCCCAGGCTCTGCAAGTGGCGCACGATGCCGACGGCGCAAGAGCTGGTCACCATCCAGTCGGCTCGCGCTTTGACGGCGGCGCTGGTGTTGGCGTAGACGACGACGGTGCGGTCAGGGTGAGCGTCGCAAAAGGCCGCGAACTGATCCGGCGGGCAGCCCAGATCGAGCGAACACGTGGCTTCGAGATCGGGCATCAACACACGCTTTTCGGGCGACAGGATCTTGGCCGTCTCGCCCATGAAACGCACGCCGGCGACGACCAAGGTCTTGGCGGCGTGGTCGCGGCCGAAACGCGCCATCTCCAGCGAATCGGCGACGCAGCCACCGGTTTCTTGCGCGAGGTCTTGAAGATCGCCGTCGACGTAGTAGTGAGCCACCAGCACGGCGTCGCGCGCGCGCAGTTCATGCGCGATGCGCTCTTTGAGCTCGCGCTTGGAGACGGCGGGCAGCGCACCCGACTGGGTCGCGTTTGCAGGACTCGCGCCGGCGCGTACCGCCGCCTGCTCAGTGTTGAAGTCGGTCGATGGACGGGTCATGGGGTCAGTGCAAATTGAGAAAGGACGACGCCAACGGTTAGTCGGCTTGGCACTTCAGTTCACGCAGAGTATTTCACTTCACTCATGCACCTGCCGCCGCCCATTCAGTCGACCATCCAGTTGCCGTCGTTAATCGCTGTCTTCGGCCGATCGTTTGCGCTTGGCGGCCGCCGACTCCAGCAGCCTTTCGCGGGGCGCAGCCAAGTCGGCAGCGACCGCGAGGATGGCGTCTACGGTTGATTGCTCTTCCGCCTGCAGCAAGCCTGGAACCAGTTCACGCGCCAGGGCCAGGGCTTGTGCTGCCCGAAATCAAGCGCTGGGCGAGCACCTGAAGGCGCCCAGAAGCCGCCGCATCGTCGACGCGCAATCCAACGCCGGAGAAGCGAAACGCAGCGATCGTCATCGTTGTGCCAACTCAGCTCTCAGACTGCGCAGCAGGAGCAACGAGCGCCACCCCACCAGGCTGCCGCAAGCCCCGCGTGAAAACTCACGACGCAGACTGGAAAGACGCGCGTTTCCTAAGGTTATTGCCGGAAAATTCGCGACTCTGCGTGAAGAACTTTGGCGGCGTTCGTTGAAAGCACGCGCAAAAAGAGCGCAGGAAGCCATCATTTGGACACCGATTCGACGGTGTCACCGGGCGCGCCCAGCATTAGCGTCACGAAATGGCGCTATAACGGACCCCCCTCACCAAACACCCTCGCTTTGACCAGACCCTTCGGCACCCAGGGACGCGGCAACGACGACTTGAACGCAGCATGAGCACCAGCAGCCAAGTGGCGCCAACTCCAGCCGCGACCAAACTATTCAACATCCTGGTTGTCGAAGACGACGAGGATTTCGGTGCTGTGCTGGTCCGGTGCCTGGCTCGGATCAGCGACACGGATGTGAAATGGAGTCGCGATCTGGCGCAGGCGCGCATGGCGCTGGGCTCAACGCCGATTGATTTGGTGCTCGCCGACGTCCGCCTGCCAGACGGCAGCGGCTACTCGTTGATGGCCAATCGGTCTGACTCGCAACAAAAGTGGCTGACTGTGTTCTTGACGGGTTACGGCGACGTCAAAAGCGCGGTATCGGCCATGAAACAAGGCGCTTTCGATTTCATCGAAAAGCCATTCAGTGCCGAACGCTTGACTGAGGTTGTCAAGCGCGCTGAGGCGCACAGACAAGAGCAAGCGCAAGCCGGCGAGCTGCATGATTGGCTCGATTTGGCGCGCGGCACGAAAGACACGATCGTGGGTCAATCCGCGGTGATTGCCGCGTTGCGTCAACGCGTGGTCCAAATTGCTCGCGTGCCCACCGATGTGCTGGTCATCGGCGAAACTGGCAGCGGCAAGGATTTGGTCACGCGCCGCTTGCATGAACTCAGCGGCCGACCGGGCCCGTTCATCGCCCTGAATTGCGGCGCCATTCCTGACACCCTTTTCGAAAGCGAGTTGTTTGGTCATCAGGCGGGCGCATTCACTGGGGCCAGCCGCAGCACAGTCGGCAAATTCGAACAAGCCAATGAAGGCACGCTCTTTCTCGACGAGATCGAATCGATGCCGATGAACCAGCAAGTCAAATTGCTGCGAGTGCTCGAGACTCGGTGCGTCGAGCGAGTGGGTGGCAGCGCCAGAATTCCACTGGATCTGCGAGTCGTTGCGGCATCCAAAGAAAGGCTGGAGCAGCGTTGCAAAGACGGGCTTTTTCGCAGCGACTTGTGGCACCGCCTGAACATCATCACCCTCGATGTGCCGCCACTGCGCAACCGCCGTGAAGACGTTCCGCTGCTGTTTTCGGGCTATGTCAGCCAAGCCTGCCAGCGATTCGGAATCCAGGAATCAACGCTCCCCGGACTGAGCATGGCCAAGCTCATGGCTTATGGATGGCCGGGCAATGTGCGCGAACTCAAACACGCTGCCGAACGATTCACATTGGGCATGCCACCGCTGCCCGATGAAGGCATGGCCGAAGCCCCAACACCCGATTTGAGCGTTCAGCTTGGCGCGTATGAGCAGCAGTTGATTCGCATCGCCCTGGAGCGACATGCACACGATGTCGTGGCCACGGCGGCTGAATTGGGCGTCTCCGAGAAGACGCTCACACGCCGCATGCTCGAGTACGGATTGACACGAAAACGGCCCTGACTCGCTTCACAGCGCGTCGGCCGCTCGTTTGGCCGCGGTCAAACGTGAACTAGCCCCCGCATCGCCTGCGGGGCACAACACCTTCTTATCAGACAATCTGCAGCTATGAAAATCAAAAGGCTCCCGCTATGAGAACGTTCCTATTGAACCTCTGCCTGTGCCTGGCCAGCTTTTCTGCGGCTGCGGGACCGGTACTCGACCGCATCGCGCAGCGGGGCAAGTTGGTCGTCGGCTACCGCGACGACTCAATGCCGTTTTCTTACCTCGACGCCACAGGCAAGCCGATTGGTTACGCAATCGATCTGTGCATGAAAGTGACCCAAGCGGTGCGCAGAAAGCTGGCCGTGCCCAATCTGCCGGTCGAGTTTGTTTTGGTCAGCTCGACGACCCGCATCCCGGCAGTCGCGCAGGGCGAGATTGATCTCGAGTGCGAGTCAACCACCAACAACGCGGAACGCCGCAAGACGGTGGCGTTCGCCGTTCCACACTATGTGACTGGCAGCCGCTACATCGTGCGTGCCGACAGCAACATCCGCGAGTTGAAAGACTTCCAAGGCAAGAAGCTCGCAGCCACTTTGGGGACGACAACGCTCAAGGTCGTGGAGCAGGTGAACAAGGGCAACCACCTGGGAATCGATGTTGTCACCGCGCCCGACTTGGTTCGCGGCGTCGAGATGGTGGAAAAGGGTGAGGCCGACGGCTACGTTCTGGATGAAGTGCTGCTCGTGGGCATTCGGTCAAGCCGCCCGGATCCGAGCAAGCTGATGATCGTCGGCAAGTTCCTCACCATCGAGCCACTGAGCATCATGCTGCCCAAGACTGATCTGGAATTTAAACAGATCGTCGACGGGGAAATGAAGCGTCTGATCGTGTCGCAGGAAGCTGCGGCCATTCACGATCGCTGGTTCACGCGCCCGATCCCGCCAAACGGTCGCTCGCTGAATCTGCCGATGAACTATCTGCACAAGGACTTCTGGAAGTACCCGTCCGACTGGGTTCCGGACTGAATGGTTGGCGCCTCGGACTGGTCGCACGGCGGCCACAGTTGACTGGCTCGCGGGCCAGTCTTTTCATCTGACCACAGCTTTTGCTGTTCGACCCGCCGGTTCGCGGGGGCGCACAAAGCCTTTGACGGTGAAGTGATAAATCTTCGGAGGTCCAGTCTCATACTGGCCAAAGCCGCCCTGCAGAGCGGTCATGAATTGACAAAAAACAGTGCGTGGCCGGCTGCTTTTTTCACAGCCCACGAACATACACACGAGACATCAGCGGTGCTGCGCCGGCAGGCACTGCTTGCTCATCCGTTCGGGCGGACAGCGCGCCCGTTGGAGATTCGCGCCGAGGTTCATTGATGCCATCCATACGCTTTACCTTCCTGGGCTTGCCATGCGTGGAGCTCGCCACGGCGAGCGTGCCGTTGGCCTGCAATCGCCCGATGCAGCTCTTGGCGCATCTGGCCGTGAGTGGTGGCTGGGAGGGGCGGGACCACATGGCGCATTTGTTCTGGCCCGATCGCCCGAACAAGATCGCGCGCAGCAACCTTCGCAACCTGCTGTGCAAAGTGCAAGACACAGCGCCATTTGCACCCATCGAATCGACACAGCACGCACTTCGCCTGAAGGCGCCGAGCGACCTCGAAGACTTTGGAGCAGCCATACAGCGCCAAGACTGGGAAGCCGCGGTGCGCATTGGGCGGTCGGAATTGCTGGAAGGCTTTGAGAGCACCGCGTCAGAACCGTATCTGCTGTGGCTGCGCGCCGAGAGGGAGGCCAGGTTGGGCCAGTGGAAAAAGGCTGTTCAGGCGCTTCTCGAACAGCCTTCGCGCCCACTCGAATATCGAGAGGCGTTGGCCGAGTCATGGGCCCTGCGCTGCCCATTCGATGAGGATGCCGTGGAAGCCAGAGTGAGCCTGGCCTACGAACGACACCAAACCGCTGCCGCGGCAAGAATCTACCGTGCGTTCGAGGCCAGGCTGCGTGACGAGTTGGGCGTCCGGCCCTCGGTCGACCTAGAGCACTTTGCACTTGGCGCGCCTGCGCCAACTGCGCCCGCCAAGGGCCCGACAGCACCGCCAAACGATCTTGGAGCGATGCCGCCAGCGGCGCCAGCGCGTCCATCGATGTTCGGTCGGCGGCTGGAGGTGAAAAAGCTCAAATCACTGCTGACCGATGCCGCGACGCAACTCGTCACTGTCACGGGACCTGGAGGCGTAGGCAAATCGACGCTGCTTGCGGCATTCCACCGGCAGTTGATCGAATGCAACGGGGCAGATGCATTTCTGGTGGATGTGAGCGGGGCGCCCAGCGCACAGGCGGCTCTCGCCGCCATCGCCTCAGCCATTGGCGTGGAGAGCCCGCAGGGCGCGCTTGAGGAGGAAACTCTGGCTGATGCGCTTGGCAATCGTCGCTGGTTGCTGTTGATTGACGGCGCGGAACAGGCCGGCCTTGCCACACCGCTCTTGCGCTTGCTAGAGCGTTGCCCGCAGACCCGTTGGCTGATCGCATCACGCCATCGTTTGCACTTGGACAACGAACACCTGTTGGTGCTCGATGGCTTTCCGCTGCCCGACGCTGACGAAGCTGACACGGAATCGCTGAGCGCAAATGACGGCGTTCGCTTCCTCGCGGATGCCATCGAAAAGGCCGGGCAACCCGTCCATCTGGCCCGAGACGCTGCAGCCATGGCGGACATCGTCCGTGCCGTGGAGGGTTTGCCACTCGCGCTGAAGTTGTTGGGCAAACTGACTCACCTCTTCTCATTGCGCCAACTCCTTGACAGCGTCCGCCAGCAACCCGAACTGGGTGGGCTGCCGGCCAACTCCGTCGAACTCGCCGAGTTGCTTCCGTCACTGCTGGCCAGCTTTCAGCGTTCGTGGATGTCCTTGTCGCCTGCAGAACAGACCGTGCTGGCCCGTCTCGCTGTCTTCCCGGCGGAATTCGAGATTGCCGCCGGACGCTGGGTGGCGAAGGCCGAATTGCCGCTGATCATTTCGCTCGTGGACCGCTCGTTGATCAGAGCAACAGGGGCCGGCCGACTGTCGTTGCATGCGGCGATTCGCTCATGCGTTCAGTCTCTGTGCCCGCAGCCATCGGCCGATGCCGTGGCCGACTATCTTGCTTACTACACCCAGCGGATGCGGAGTTTGTCCGTCCTGGCGCGAACCAAAACGATTCGACCGCTCGAACAGTTTGTCGACACAGAACGAGTTCATCTCGCACGCGCGTGGGCATTGGCCCTGGAGCGCCGCGACCATGCGACGTTGTTGAGCCTTCAGGAGTCGAGCTGGTTTCTGGACGACGGAACGCGAACGTCCAGAGATTTCAACGCCCGCTGCGTCGAGGCCGAGCGTTTGACTCGCAACGACCCTCTGGCTCCGCCAGCGTTGCGGGCCACGCTGCTGGCAGGCATTGCCCAAGACTTTTTCTACCAAACCCGTTGGGCTCCTGCGGCGGACCATGCCCGACAAGCCTTGCGCCTGGGGCAGCGCGCAAGGCACTACGACTCCACGGTGGCGGCGCTCGTCGTGCTGTGCTGGACGAGTGTCTACCAGGGCGACCACGCGCAGGCCGAGGCGTTGATATCGAGACTGGAGTCGCTTCTCGCATCCGCAGATGAAACGGCGGGTTTGATGGCGATGGGCGTCTGCGCATGCCGAGCGACGCTGGCCCTCTCACTGCGCGACCTGGAGGCCTGCCTGCAGCACTACGGCCAGGCGGCAAAGTTCGCGCGCCAATTCGACAATCCCGACAGCGAATTGATTTGCCTGATGGGCATGGCCGCGGCGCATCACAGCTTCGACATGCCGGAACGCGCCATTCAATTCGAGGATCAAGCCCTTGCAGTGGGCGCCTCGGGAAAAGCCAATCCCGCCCTGATTGCCACTTACCTGAGCGAAATCACGCAGTGGAACATTGACAACCACAATGTCGAACGAGCGGCGGCATATATGGCGCAGGCCGAAGCGCTCGTGCGCGATCATCCGCAACGGCGCATCCTTCGCTTGAGAATGCATTTGGGGCACGCGGCCGTATTGACGGCGCAAGGCAGCCTGTCTGCGGCACGGGCGCATCTCAGCGAAGTGCTCGACGCCATTGGCAGCGAAAACGTGCCCGGCGTGTTGGGCGCCACCTTTGTGATCACCGCCAGATGGTTTCGATTGGCCGGAGATCGCCAGGCTTGCGTGCAAGCGCTCTATCCCATCTTCAAAGGACCGCTGAAGGGCGCAAAGTACAGACTGGCGCTCGCGATGCTGCGCGAGCTTGATAAAGTGCCGCCCAGTGCAGCATCGTGCGAAGTTCAAGGCCTGGATGTTTGCGCTGCAGCAACCAGCGCAAAGCAAAGAATGATGCAACTCATCGTGCCCACGCAGCGAAACAACGGCGTTGTTCGATGTGTGATGCGTGACGTGAATCGGTGGGACTCATCGATCCACGGTGAACGCACTCCGCCGGCAGATCCCCTCAAGCCACGCGCCGCCACGTCTTGATTGAATTGAGCAGCGCGTCGTGACTCGCCTGGCGAGCGGCACGGTGTCGTAACCTCACCTGACCGCAGCGCGTTCGCCTGCAAGCTCTTCGCCTCGCAAGCGCTTCGCCCCGCGAGCGTTTCCAGCCAAAGCCATGCCCATTCGCATCGACCCTCCACGGAGCACCCACCGTAAGCGCGAGCTTGAGGAGTCGGAGCACACGCGCCTCCCGGGGAAGGCGCCCCGCCATGAACGACTTTCGATCAACGCCGACAGCGGTGGTGCCTGTCAGCTTCGGACCGGAAAGACGCCCCGACCGCCAAGGCCAGCCATCGAAGCGCGAAAAGCTGAACCCTATCTGCCCAACAAGGGTCGGCCAAGAGAGAACCTGAATGGGGCCGCCGAAGTGGCCGGAACAACGATTGTCTGTAGGCATCTTTCAGTCGAATACGCGATGGCTTCGGGCAAGAAGTCGGCTGCGTTGGAAAGCTTGTCTTCTGTTGCGCGAATTCAGGCGCATTTCGCTGCATTGGGCCCCTCGACGAGTTTGTGTGCCCGTGTCGTTGAGAAAGTCATCGACGCGATCAACGTGCCTCACACGCGACACCTGATCAATGCCGACAAGCTCGGCGAGTACCTGGGTCTACTGGGACAACAACTCAACGCTCCGTCAGCGCCGCGCGAAGCCAACGTGCTTCTGAGCTCACACACCCACTTGATGGCGTTGCACATAGAACGTAAAGCGCGAAAGCCGCACGAGGCAGATGCCGGCGCGCACTATTTCGCGGTCAAGCTCTATGAGCCCAACGAGACGGCAAACCACGTGCGCGTCGAAGCTGCCGAGCCAGAAGATTTGAATCGTTTCACGCTGGCGGACTTCCACCACGTCGCAGGATGGAATGAATTCGGCAGCCCTGATCTGGTTGCCGTTTGCATTGAAATTCCGCTTCGACTTGACGCGGCCCGGCTGGCCTCCAACCTGGGCCGAGACAGCTTTGCACTGGCAGCCATGTATGACATGCCGGAGATCATTGATGCCCTTTCAGCCAAGCTCGAAACTGCCGCCGACAAGACGCAGTGGGCAGATCTGCTTCGCCACATTGCGCGGCGCACAAGCTCAAGCCCGCCCGCACTGCATACGCTCATGAATGATGATCGCAACTTAAACGTCGTCGCCGCGATGTTGCGGCTTTTTCAAGTTGCGGCACAGACCTTCGGCTCTGAAGTGATGGAGTCGCTCATGGCGGCGCGGTCGAGCAGTGGGGTGCACGCGTTGACTCAGGCGGCTGTTTTTGGGAAGAGTGCTCATGTGCTGGCCTTCGGGCAAGCGGTAGCTCGACTCGACTTATCGCCGGCGGACACGGTCAAATTGCTAGCCGCCGTGGAGCCTCAAAGCCATCTTCCGGCGTTGCACTTGGCTTGCATGCACGGCCATGCGGACTGTGTACTTGCCTATTCCCAGATCCTCGGACTACTCGGCAACAAGCTCACCATGGACCAAAAGCTCGCGCTCTTCGATGCAGCCGGCCCGGATGGACTCACGGCCGCTGAAGTCGCCGCACACAACGGCCATCTCGCCACCTCCCTCATTCACTCGGACTTGCGCTACCGCCTGGCGGGCTTGGCCAGCCCGCTTGGTCAAGTCGGCTGCGAGCACATGCACCGAACTGAGTGAGTCCGCCGTCTCTTGATTCCGTTGCCGCCCACGACAATCGCCAGCCTTCGCGACGATGCGCTGGAAGTGCCGGGTGACTTATTGGATCGTTCTGATACGCTCGCCACGGCACCCCTTCGTTTCTTGGGGATTCCAACGAGATGCCTATGGCCCGTAGCAAGACGCCCGTCCGCCAGATGACAATCCTCGATGTCGCGGCCGAGGCGCAAGTCTCAAAGTCGACGGTTTCGCTTGTTCTGCAGGGCAGTCATCTGATCCGCGCGGAGACAGCAGAACGCGTGCGTGCGGCGGTACTCAAACTCGGCTATGTGTACAACCAGCGTGCTGCTGATTTGCGGCGCAAATCATCCAACACCATTGGCGTGGTCATCAATGACTTGATGAATCCATTCTTTGCCGAGGTTCTGGTCGGACTCGAACGCCGATTGGTCGACGCCGGATACACCGTGCTCATGGCACACACCAGCGAAGACCTGTTGCGTCAAGAGAGAGTGCTGCTGACCATGCGCCAACAGCACGCTGCTGGGATTGCGTTGTGTCCGGCACTCGGCACGCCGGCATCATTGACCAGGACAGTGCAGTCTTGGGGCATTCCATTGGTCGTGATGGTGCGGACTCTCGGCACTGGCAGCTATGACTTTGCCGGCTCAGACAATGCCCGCGGCGTCCAATTAGCAACCGAGCATTTGATTGATGCCGGGCACAGGCGGATTGGTTTTCTGGGTGGTCAATCCGGCCCAGTACTAGACCAGCGATTGACGGGATACAAAGCAGCGCTTTCAAAGGCCGGCATTGCATTCGATGGCGGACTGGTGATTGCCGCGAACCCGACTCGTGCTGGCGGGTACGAAACCATGAGCCGGCTGTTGAAAATCCGGCCGCCCATCAAAGCCGCGGTTTGCTACAACGACCTGGCTGCCTTCGGTGCGCTTTCTGCGCTCGGGGAGCGCGGCCTGAGGGCGGGCGCCGACTTCGCCTTGATGGGCTTTGACAACGTGCTCGACGCTGCCCACTCCAACCCACCACTGAGCACGGTGGACATTCGTCCCGGCGAGCTTGGGGAAAATGCAGCGTCGATCTTGCTGGACCGCATCGTTGACCCGACCGTCGCTCGGCGCCAATTTTTGGCGTCACCTGCGCTGGTATTGCGTCACTCTGGTTGAAGCGTTCCATGGCGGCCCCGGCGCCACCACGATCGGCAGGAAGGCAACGCGCCAGCGACCGTCGCGGTCGGCGCACCTACTCGCTCGCCGCATCTCCAGACCATGGCGCCAACCTCAATTGCTCGCCCTGAACTGGATCGATGGCCGCATCAGCGCTTCGCTCAGCCGCGGGCAGATGCACGGTGAAGCGCGCTCCGCCTGCGGGTTCGTTCTGCACATCCAGGTGCGCGCCGGTGCGTACCAGCGCCTGGCGCGTGATGGTCAAACCCAACCCGAGGCCGTGACCAGTCGCTTTGGTCGTGAAGAATGGCTGGAAGATCGACGCCATGACCTCCGCGCTCAACCCCGGGCCGTTGTCGATCACCATCAGCCTCACTTCTCGGCTGGCGGGGTGTTGCTCACCCACGATGCGCACACTGGGCGGGGGCACTTCTTGGCCGCGCAGCGCATCGACGGCGTTGTTGACCAGGTTGACCAGTGACAGCACCACGCTTTCCTGGTCGGCCAGCACCATCAAGTCGGGCACGTCGACCCGCAGCATCACGCCAGCGGCGCGCACCCCGGGGCGAACCAGGCGCTGTGCTTCGTCCACCACCTCTGCCAGCGACAAACAGCGGATGTCGACCGGCTCGTCTCGCGAGAAGTCTTTCATGCGCATGATCAGGCGACCAAGACGATCGACCTGCTTCTCCATGTCGACGAGGCACTGCGAAACATCCGGCCAATGTTGCGCCTGCGCGCTCTGGCGGCCCTCAAGGCACAGCAGCATCAGCGCGCCGGCGGGCTGACTGATCTCGTGCGCCACCGAACTGGCCAGTTGACCGACAGCCGCCAGCTTGCCGGCGTGAATCAGGGCACGTTGCGCCAACGCGTGCTCGCGCGCCATCTCCAACTCCAACCCCAACACCGTCGCGAGTGACTTCGAATTCTGGTTGGCACGCTCTTGGGCAAAACGAAAACTCTCTCGTGCGGCATCGAGTGCGGCCCGGTAGTCACCGCTGCGTTCGTATGCCAAACACAGTGTCTGCCAGACGTCGTGACGGACATCCACGGCCAAGTCGAGCTCGGTGTCCGTCCAGGGCAACAAAAGATCGATGGCGCGGTCGGGTCCGTCGATGTAGAGCGCCAGCAGGCCCTCGGCGCTCGGCATTGACTCCGTCGGCTGTAGATCGGGGCGCTCGCGCCACATCGCGACGGCCTCTTGCTCGCGGCCCATGCTGATCAAGAGTTGGAAGAGAAGAAAGCGCGCGTCAAAGAATGCGCCTTCTGGCGAGAGGCGGTCAGACTGGATCTGGTCTTTCAGTGCATCAACGACCGCATTCATGCGCTTGTCGTGGCTCGGCGCCGTTGACATGGCCTGATAGGGCATGCTCGCCACACCCGCCATGCAGGTCAACCTGATCACCTTGGCGGCTCGCAGAAGCGCGGTGTCCCCGAGCGACTCGGCCAACGGAAGCATGGCAACTGCGGCTTGCAATGCCTCTTCATACATGGCCATGGCATGGCACACCCAAGCCATGGTGTAGAGGCCGTCGAGGCGAGACTGCGTGGGGCTGCGATGCGCGGCCAACTGCGGCAAGGCATGCCGCAACATGATCACTGCCTGCGCGTAGCGGCCCTCGGCAACTTCGGACTGCGCGTCCCAGACGTCACACAGCGCCAGCCCGGGCCTGTCGTCCAGGCGATAGCAAATGGCGCGCGCTTGTTCTCGAGCTTCTTGCGCCTGGCCCGGGGCGCCGTGAATGACGAGAAACCGATGCCGCCACAACAGCGCCTCCGCCTCCAGCCGCGGGTCGCCGCAAAGGCGGGCGCTGGTCAATACGCGCTCTCGCAAGTCGAGTACTTCGGCTGCACTCAAGCCGCGAAAAGCCAAGGAGTCCAGTGCCGCAATGACCGCTTCGCGCGAGTGCTGCTGAACTGAGGCGTCAGTTGCTGTCTTCATTCGGAATGCCTTGAGCAGAAGAAGATACGCAAAGGATTTTGAGCCGCGTCGGCGGTCGCCGCCTTGCCTGCTGTGCCTCCGCTGTTGGCCTGAGAGACCAATCTTTGCGCGGCACGATTGGGGCCGCAGCAGCACTGGTGCGCCCGGCTGGTATCGAACCAGCAACCCCTGCCTTCGGAGGGCAGTACTCTATCCATTGAGCTACGGGCGCAACGCGGCCGATTCTACAGTGCGCCCCTGGCGCGCCCAGCGTCGCGCTGGCCCCGGGCCCTATAATTCGCCGGGTTTGCGCGGGCCTTTCTCCGAAGTGCGATGTCTCCCACATCCCCCCGCAAAACGAATTTGCAGTTGAGGATCACATGAGCGACGCGCCCGGCACCCCCCACCACGACGGCCCCCACGAAGGCCCGATCAAAACCCCCAAACAGCTGATCTTGGCAGTGCTCTATGCATTCATCGTGCCGATCGTGGTGATCGTGCTGCTGGTGGAGTACGTATCGAGTGACCACAAACCAGGCGCCGGCAGCGACAGCATGACGGCAGAGTCCATCGCCAAGCGAATTCACCCGGTGGGCATGGTCGAGGTCAAAGACGCAACCGACCTCGCATCGTTGAAAACCGGCGAGCAAGTTTTCGCCGGGCAGTGCACGGCCTGCCACACCGCTGGCGTGGCCGGCGCGCCGAAGCTCGGTGATGCCGATGCTTGGGCGCCGCGCGTCAAGGCCGGCTACGAAGCCCTGCTGAATTCGGCACTGCACGGCAAGGGCGCGATGGGCGCACAAGGCGGCGGCGACTACAGCGATTTGGAAATTGGCCGCGCCGTGGTCTACATGGCGAACAAAGGCGGCGCCAAGTTCGACGAACCGAAGCTGCCAGCCGCAGGCGCCTCCGCTCCCGAGGCCAGCGCAGCTGCAGCACCCGCCGCGATGGCGGCCACTCCGGCTGAAGCGGCATCGGCGGCCGCCTCCACTGCAGCGGCTCCTACGCCGGCCGCAGTCGTCGCTGCCGCTGCTCCGGCTGCGGACGCTTCGGCCGCACCGGCGCTCTACACGCAGGTGTGCCAGGTTTGTCATGCCGCGGGCTTGGCAGGCGCACCGAAGTTGGGTGACAAGGCTGCCTGGGCCGCTCGCCTGGCGCAGGGCATCGACGGGCTCACCGCAAGCGCGATCAAAGGCAAGGGTGCGATGCCGCCCAAAGGCGGGTCTGCCGCGAGCGACGCCGAGATCAAGGCAGTCGTGACTTACATGGTCGCCGCCGTCAAGTAAGCGGCTCGCCGCCACCCGAACCAGCCGGCCTTCGCGCCGGCTTTTTCATGCGCGCTCGACTCCGATTGGCCGCGGCTGAAGGCAGTAGGCGAAGCGCGCCGGCATCGCATCGAAACGCATCTCCTGCGGCACCCAAACGCCGCGCTCGACAGCCACTGAGGCCAACTCCATGTCGAGCGTGTGCACCAAGCCAAACCCGAGTTCTGTGGCGATGAAGAGACGGCCGCGCTCATCGAGCCAGGTTGACTGCGCCCGCGCCGGCAGGCCGGTGTGACTGACGACGACCGGCAAGCCCGCCTCATCGGCATGCAGGCGCCAGACCCAAGGCGCGGCCTCAAGCGTCACGTAAACGCGTTGTGGGCCGTTTTGGAAAAACCAGCTCCCCGCGGCCTCGCCCGCCGCGTCACAGCCGTAGTTGCGCTCGATGAACTCGCGCAGCTTCGCGTGCTCGACACGGCTCCCCTTGACGCGCGGGAACGGCCCGGCGGCCTGCGCACGGTCATCGCGCAAGTACCAGTCGCCGCGCGCATCGAGCGCGAGCCAGCCGTGGCAATGCGGCACGTTGGGCCATTTCTTCAGTGCGGCTTCGACGATCGCGTCCATGCGCCGATGATCGCTCAAAGCCTCGGCATCAACCACGCCGCCACCTGCTGCGGCATGGCCTTCACGTGACCCGGCCAGCGCCCGCTCGCAAAGCCAACGTGGCCACCGTGCGCCGGTTGCCACAGCGTCACATGGCGCCCCGCTTGGCGCGGGCCGGGCAGCGACTCGGCCGGCACGAAAGGGTCGTTGCGCGCGTTGAGCACGAGCGCCGGAATGCGGATGCTCGCCAGCTGTGGCTTGGCGGACCCACGGGTCCAGTAGTCGTCAGCGTTGCGAAAACCGTGCAGCGGCGCGGTGAAGACATCATCGAATTCGTAGAGGTTGCGCGCTGCGCGCAAGCGTTCGCGATCAAACAGGCCTGGATGCTGCGCCCACTTGCGCAGCGCCTTGGGCTTCATGCTGCGCAGGAACATGCGGGTGTAGGTGTGCCGGTTGAAGCCGCGGCCGATTGCCAAGCCCGAGGCCATCAAGTCGACCGGCGACGAGACCGCAGCGACCGCCGAAACGCTCTTGGTGGCGGTATCGCCCGCCTCTTCGGCCCAGCGCAAGAGCGCGTTGCCACCGAGCGAGATGCCGACGGCGGCAATCGGCCCCGCATGACTGCTGCGCAGCCGCGCGAGGATCCAGCCGATCTCCTCGAAATCGGCCGAGTGGTAGGCGCGTGGTGCGAGGTTGAGCTCGCCGGAGCAACCTCGAAAGTGCGGCACGGCAAACGCCCACCCGAGGCGCCGCGCCGCATCGGCAAAGGCGAGCGACGAATGGCTGGCCGACGAGCCTTCCAAGCCGTGGAACAGCACGAGCAGCGGCACCGCGGCCATTTGCGGGCCAGGCGAATCAGGCGGGCCCGGCCGATCACGCAGATTGGCCGGTGCGCTGTGATCGACATCGATGAAGTCGCCATCCGGCGTGGCCCATCGCTCGCGCCGAAATACCGGCGCACTGCCATCAAACTGCCGCGAGAAGAGTGCAGGCCAGATCGTCTGGGCATTGCCGCCGACGAGCCATGCGGGCGCCCGGTACGCCTCCATCGCAATCAATGCAAAACCGACGCCACCTCGACCAGCTCCTGCACCTCGCGCGGCGTGCCAGGGCTCGCATGGTGGGCGACGAGGCGCCAGCCCTGCGCCGACTTGACGTAGACGTTGGTCGCAATGACCCAGGCCGACTGCGGACCTTCCGGGGTCATCACCTGCACTTGCTCGAGCACACTGTGAACGGCGCAGGTGTGCGTGTGCAAACGCCGTACACGCTCGGGGCGAACGTTGACCGCGCCATTCGCAAACATCGCATCAAAGGCCGAGCGGATCGCGCTGGAGCCCACCAAGCGCGGCCCGCCGGGGTGAACGCAGCAGATGTCTTCATCGTCCGACCACACCGCCATCAGCTGGTCGATGTGGCCTTGCTGCAGCGCTTCGTAGAACTGCTGCTCGGTGTCGTCCGGCGAATCCGGAGGCGGTGTGGGCTTGGGTCGAGGCATGGCGTTACTGGAAAACCACCGTCTTGTGTCCATTCATCAACACCCGATGCTCGACGTGCCATCGCACCGCACGCGCCAGCACCACGCATTCGACATCACGGCCAACTGCCGTGAAATCCTCCGGGCTCAACGAGTGATCCACCCGCTCGACGTCTTGCTCGATGATGGGGCCCTCATCAAGCTCGGCAGTCACGTAGTGCGCCGTGGCGCCAATCAGCTTCACGCCGCGCGCATGCGCTTGGGTGTAAGGCTTGGCGCCTTTGAAGCTTGGCAAGAAGCTGTGGTGGATGTTGATGGCGCGGCCCTTCAAGAATGCGCAGAAAGCGGGGCTGAGGATCTGCATGTAGCGCGCCAGCACGACCAGATCGATCTGCTGCGCGTCAACCAACGCTTCGATCTGCGCTTCTTGCGCCCGCTTGGCCTCGACTGGCGCACCGGCTGCCAACGGCAGATGGTGAAAGGGCAACTGGTAGCTCGCACAAAGCGGCGCGAAGTCAGGGTGGTTGGAGACAACGCCGACGACATCGGCCTGCAACTGGCCAGACTGCCAGCGGAACAGCAAGTCGTTGAGGCAATGGCCGAACTTGCTGACCATGAGCAAGAGGCGAGGCCGGCGAGCCAATGCGTGGATGCGGGCTTCCATGCCGAAGCGAGTTCTCAGCGGGTCAAGCAGGGCATCGATCGCAAGCGAGTCGGCCAAGTTCTCAGGTGCTTCGAAGTGAACACGCATGAAGAAGAGGCCCGTGCTGTCCGCGTTCGTCACATCGCCGAATTGCTGCGAGTCGAGGATGTTGCAACCCGCCTCAAACAACAAGCCAGAAACGCTGAAGACAATGCCCTTCGTGTCGCGGCACGATAGGGTGAGAACGAATTCGCGGTCGCTGGACATAAGGTAGTCTCGCATGCCTTCGAATTCTACGAAGCCCCTGGCGCAGCGGCCCAGTGCCCATCGCCTCCGGAAGTCTTCGCCTCCCCGCCCATGCCGACGCCCCAATCCGACTGGACTGAACGCAGCCGAGACCTCTCCCGATTGTTGGCACTCACCGGTTTGGGTGATCGTGCGGCATTTGCCACGCTGTACGAGCGAACCAGCTCGCATCTGTTCGCAGTGGTGTTGCGTATCAATCGTGACCGACCCCAAGCGGAAGACATCCTCCAAGAGGTGTATGTCAATGTCTGGCGGGCGGCGCAAAGCTTCGACGCTGCCCAAAGCCAACCATTGACCTGGCTGACCAGCATTGCGCGCAACCGCGCGATCGACAGCCTTCGTCGCTCGAACAGCCAACCGCAGTTCCGATCCACCAGCCACAGCGATGACGAGGACTCTGACGTGTATGACTCCGTGGCCAGCGATGCGCCCGGCCCGCTCGATCTGCTGAGCCGGGCATCGGATGCGCGTGCTCTCGGCAACTGCATGAACAACCTGAGCGCACAGCAGCGCCAGAGCGTGGCCCTCGCCTTCTTTGATGGCCTGAGCCACGCCGAGGTCGCGGCGCAATTGAAGCAGCCGCTCGGCACCGTCAAGTCTTGGGTTCGCCGCGCGCTGATGACGCTGAAGACTTGTCTCGATTCGGCCGCCCGGCACGATTCTTTGGGCAGCAACTGACATGGACTACAGCCGCCCCAACCTGGCCGAACGCCTTGCGGCCGAGTACGTTGCAGGCACCTTGCGCGGTGCCGCGCGGCGCCGGTTCGAATCGCTGCTGCCGGCGCATCCGGCGCTGCGCAGTGCCGTGCAGGCATGGCACGAGCGCCTGATGCCGCTGACGCTCACGATCGCGCCCGAGGCGCCGCCCGCAAACCTCTGGAAGCGCATCGAGTCGCGCGTCCATGGCGCGCCAAAACCTGTCGAAGCTGCAGCCACCAGCTGGTGGGCACAGCTCGGCTTCTGGCGTGCGCTGTCGGCCGTTGGCGGTGCGCTGGCGCTGAGCCTCGCCGTGCTGCTTGGCAGCCCGGGACCGGCACAGGCGCCGATCATCGTCGTGCTCTCGGCGGCAACACCGGGCGCCAATGGCGCCACGCCTGCTTCGTTTGTTGCCAGCATCAGCGGTGATGGCCGTGCGATGGTCACGCGACCGCTGATGAACGTCAGCGTTCAGGCCGATCATTCGCTCGAGCTCTGGTCGGTGCCTGCCACCGGCGCGCCGCGCTCGCTCGGCGTGATATCCGCCAGCGGCTCGACAGTGGTGCAGAAGCGGAAGGTGCTCGAAGGCGCTGCGGCGCTCGCCGTCACGCTTGAGCCGCCCGGCGGCTCACCGACTGGCGGCCCCACCGGCCCGATCCTCTACCTCGGCAAACTGACGCTCTGATCAGCGTTCAATGCGCTGAAAGCCGATTCGCCGGCGAGCGTGCTCGTCGACTCGAATCGGCCGGCGATCCGGCGCGCCTCAGGCCGAGACCATCGCCTCGGCGAGCGCTTGGTCGACCCGCGCGGGGCTGACTTCGGTCAGGCAGCGGGTGTGACCGAAGCGGCAGACGCGGTCAAAGCACGGCGCGCAGTCGAGCGCTAGCTCCTCTTTAAGCCAGAGCACGCGGGCATGCGGGCTGAGCGGCGGCGTGTGCTCAGGGCTTGTCGAGCCGAACACGGCCGCTTGCGGCACACCGAACGCCGCCGCCACATGCATCAAGCCCGAATCGTTGCTGACGACGCCACGTGCCCCGGCGATCAGCGCCATGGCCTCCAGCAATGGCGTTTTGCCAGCAAGCACTTTGCAGGCGCCAAGTGCTTCTGCAGCGATTTGCTCACAGAGCGCTGCCTCCTTGCCCGACCCCAGCAGCAGCACCGGCGCGCCGCTGCGTGCGTGAAGCCCGCGCGCTAGCGCGGCGTAGTGCGATGCCGGCCAGCACTTCGCCGGGCCATATTCGGCGCCAGGCGCAAACACCCAATAAGCGCCGCGACTGACTGCGGCGGCCTGCGTGGCACTGGCGATGGCGGTGTCGGGCAGGGAAAGTTGGGGCCGCTTGCTTTGCGCGTTAGGTTCATTGGGCGCTTCAGCCAGCGCCGCATAGAAGGCCACCATCGGCGGCCGGCCAGGCGGATTGGGCAAACGGCGATTCAGCAGCAGCGGCCGACCTTCGCCCTGATAGCCGATGCGCAGCGGGATGCGCGCAAGCCACGGAATCAACGCCGATTTGATCGAGTTCGGCGCCACATAAGCGCGATCAAAACGATCACGCAGGCCGTCAGCAACGCGCCGCCTCGCCGACCAATCCAGCCGGCCGTGGGTGAAGGGCAAGTCGATCACCTCGGCCACATGCGGCATCGCACGGTAGACGGGCGCGACCCAAGGCAAGGCTGCCACGGTGACTTGCTCCCCGCGCGCAGCGAGCAGCGCCAGCAGCGGCTCGGACATCACGGCGTCGCCGATCCATTGCGGCGCGATCAGCAAAGAGCGGCGCAGCGCCGCCCCCATGGCGCTCAATGCGCGCTGACTTTTTCGCCCGCTTTGAGGCGATAGACCGTGCCGCAATAAGGGCACTTGCCTTCGCCAGTGGTGGCCACATCGATGAAGACGCGCGGGTGAGTGCTCCACAGCGCCATCTTCGGGTTGGGGCAGAACACCACGCCCGGGCCTTGCAGGTCGTGCGCGGTCACTTCGATCGCGGTGGGTGTGTTCGGTGTGGTCATCGCCAGGGTCCTTCCAGTCAAACGGCCGTCAGCCACTCGGCGTACTTCGGGTTGCGGCCATGGACGATGTCAAAGAACGCCGATTGAATCTTCTCGGTGATCGGCCCGCGCGTTCCCGCACCAAGCTCAACGCGGTCGAGCTCACGAATCGGCGTGACCTCGGCTGCCGTGCCGGTGAAGAAGGCCTCATCGCAGATGTAGACCTCGTCGCGCGTGATGCGCTTTTCAACCAGCTTGAAGCCGAGATCGGCGCAGATCGCGGACACGGTGTTGCGGGTGATGCCGTTCAAGGCGCCGGCCGACAGATCGGGCGTGTAGACCACGCCGTTCTTGATCACGAAGATGTTCTCGCCCGCGCCTTCGCTGACGAAGCCGGAGGCGTCGAGCAGCAAGGCCTCGTCGTAGCCGTCTTCGGTGGCTTCCATGTTGGCAAGGATCGAGTTGGTGTAGTTGCTCACCGCCTTGGCCTGCGTCATCGTGATGTTGACGTGGTGCCGCGTGTAGCTCGACGTCTTCACGCGGATGCCGCGCTTCATGCCTTCTTCGCCGAGATAAGCGCCCCACGACCAAGCCGCGACCATCGCGTGAATCGTGTTGCCCTTCGGGCTCACGCCGAGCTTCTCGGAGCCGATCCAGATCAGCGGCCGCAAGTAGCAAGACTCGAGTTTGTTCTCGCGCACCACGCTGCGCTGCGCCTCCATCACTTGCTCGATCGAGAACGGAATCTTCATGCGCAAGATCTTGGCGCTGTCGAAGAGCCGCCGTGTGTGTTCGCGCAAGCGGAAGATCGCGGTGCCTTGTGCCGTGTTGTAGGCGCGCACGCCTTCGAAGGCGCCACAGCCGTAGTGCAGCGTGTGCGAGAGCACGTGGATCTTGGCGTCGCGCCATTCCACGAGCTCGCCGTCCATCCAGATCTTTCCGTCACGATCGGCCATCGACATGGCGTGCTCCCGCGCTATTGAAACGAGGGCCGATTCTATTCGTCGGGCGTTCGGGCCTTCAGAGCCCGCGAGCCAGGTCAATCGCCTCTTCGATGCGCTCCACCGCATGCACAGTCAGGCCTTCGATCGGCTTCTTGGGCGCATTCGCCTTCGGCACCACGGCCACGCTGAAGCCCAACTTCGCCGCTTCACGAAGGCGCTCTTGCCCGCGCGGCGCAGGCCGCACTTCACCGGCCAAGCCGACCTCGCCAAATGCAATGAAGCCTCTCGGCAGCGCCTTGCCACGCAAGCTGCTTTGGATCGCCAGCATCACCGCCAAATCGGCGGCAGGCTCGCTGATGCGCACACCGCCCACAGCGTTGACGAACACGTCTTGGTCATAAGACGCGATGCCCGCGTGGCGGTGCAATACCGCCAGCATCATCGCCAGCCGATCGCGCTCGATGCCCACGCTCAAACGCCGTGGGCTCGGGCCACCCGAATCGACCAACGCTTGTATTTCCACCAGCAACGGCCGCGTGCCTTCGAGCGTGACCAGCACGCAAGAGCCCGGCACTGGATCGCCATGCGTCGAAAGGAAGATGGCGCTCGGATTCGCCACGCCTTTCAAGCCCTTCTCGGTCATCGCAAACACGCCGATCTCATTGACCGCGCCAAAGCGGTTCTTGATCGCCCGCACGAGGCGAAAGCTGGAATGCGTGTCGCCCTCGAAATAGAGCACCGTGTCCACGATGTGCTCCAGCACGCGCGGGCCGGCGAGCGCGCCTTCCTTGGTCACATGGCCGACGAGGATGATCGTCGTACCGCTGCCTTTGGCGATGCGTGTCAGTTGCGCGGCGCATTCGCGCACTTGCGCCACAGAGCCGGGAGCCGAGGCGAGTTGGTCGCTGTAGACCGTCTGGATCGAGTCGATCACGCAGACGGCCGGCTGCTCGGCCTCGATCGTGGAGGCGATCTTCTCGAGTTGAATCTCTGCCAGCACCCGCACCTGGCTGCCCGGCAGGCCGAGCCGGCGCGAGCGCAGCGCAACCTGCGCGCCACTCTCTTCGCCGGTCACGTAGAGCGCCTTCATCTGGCGCGAGAGGCTGTCGAGCGCTTGCAGCAGCAGCGTCGATTTGCCGATGCCCGGATCGCCGCCAATCAACACCACGCCACCGGCGACGATGCCGCCGCCCAGCACGCGGTCGAGCTCGTCGATGCCGGTTGCCTGGCGGTCGACATCAGAGGCTTCGATTTCTGAGAGCGTTGCCACCGGCTGGCTCGCATTCAAGCCGCGCGCGCCAGACTGGTAGCGGTTCTTCGGCGCGCTCTCGGGGATCGATTCGACCAGCGTGTTCCACGCACCGCAGCCCGGGCATTTGCCCAGCCACTTGGGCGAGCTGGCACCGCATTCGGTGCAGGTGTAGATCGACTTTTCTTTGGCCATGGCGAGATTGTCGTGGCAGGCCCAACGCGCTTCGACGATCACCGAGTCGCGGATGAATGACTTGCGCCTGAGCGCGCGCGCCTTCGGCCGGCTGCCGAGCCGTGATGAAGCTGACATTTAGGATGCCGCAGAGCACGCGCAAAGTGAACGCGCTCGAGCCGCCGGGAGGAAGAATGCAGCTCCGGCACATCTTCGGCAGGTGCGCGCCAACGGCCGCCGGCTCAAGCAAAACGTAGCCTTCAAGGCACGCATTCATTGAGCCGCCAGATCGCTCTCTCATCCAAGGATGACTGTCATGACGAGTATCACTGTCACCGAATCTTGCAGCCCGGTGGTGCAAACCATTCTCGTGGGCGAGGGCCCGCACGAGGCCAAGGAGCCCGTTCAATTGACGACGACTCAATCGACCGTGGCAACTTTGGCATCGGTGGGTGCCGCCGGTTTGGGCGAGCCGGAAGACGCAACGCCCGTGCCGGCCGCGACTGACGTTGTCGTCGCATCAAGCGCGCTGTATCGGTACGAGGTGGACCAAAGCCTCGCGTCGGTGAATTTCAGTGACCTTCAGAAGCTCTCAGTTGACTCGAGCGCGCCTGCAGCAGCGCGGGACGCGGCCAGGTTCATGCTGGCCAATCCGGAGGTGCACGAGACAACCGAGATCGGCGGTGTGGTGGGCGCCCAGGGCGCGGCGGATCACGCCACGTTCCGGCTGGCTGACGGGCAAGGCGCGGTGACCATCGTCCACACGCACACGGCCACCGCACTCGCCGCTGCGCCTGCGGCATGGCTTGCCGCCACACCCGACCCGCAGGCGCAAACCCAGATGGCCACTCCTGGTGCGATGGATGTCACCGCCAACGCCGCTTTGTTGAGCGCGAGTGCGCGCGTGGCCGCAGCGTCCGAGTCGACCATGAATGCGTCAACGCACGGCTTGCCTGTCCACGACACGGTGACGCCTCCCGGCGCGATGGGCTTGCCCGCCGACGTCACTCTTCTGAGCGCTGTTGCAAGCATTGCCGCTGCATCTGTTGCCGTGTTGCAAGCGGCCATGCAAAACCTGGAAGCGGAAGACAAGATCGCCCCGCCAGGTGCGGTTGGCCGCACCACCGACGCCGGTCATTCGCGCGCGGGCTCTTCTGGTCATTGACCCGTCAGCTCACTGACCAGAGACAGTCAACATCTTCAGCTTGCCCTCTTCCATGCCGCGTTGAATGCGAGTGACATCGCCGGTCGCGTCGCTGGTTCGTTTGGAGAGTGAGCGAATCTCGCCGGCAATGACCGAGAACCCGCGGCCAGCTTCTCCGGCGCGCGCCGCTTCGACTGCCGCATTCAGTGCGATCAGATTGGTCTGCTGCGCGATTCTCTGGATCGTGCCGACGATGTCGCCAATGTCTTTCAGACTCAACTCGAGTTGCCGGTTGTATTCGCTGCCCTTCTTTTCGGACTCTTGCCGGTTCTTCTCGGGCTGAATGTCTGCCAGCGCGCCCACGGCCTGCAGCGCCGTGCCGTCGGGCCCGCGCTTGGTCTGCCCGCGGGCGCGGAACCAGCGGTATTGCTCGTCCTTGCAGCGCAAGCGATAGGTCACGTCGTA
>JAYWGR010000019.1:0-3822 GCA_043778145.1 Rhizobacter sp. | reverse complement strand
GGTGAGGTTGACGGTGGTCGTCGGCTTCGAGTCGTCAGGGATCAAGAGAAGTTGCAAGCCGTTGGGCAGCTTGTATTCATCGATGCCCTCGACCGAGGTCACGCTGCTCACAGGGACGGGGAGGCGCTGTGCCGATGCCGGCGCAGAGATGACCAATCCAAGCACTGCGACTGGCACCACGAGGGCCGACGCCCGCAAACGATTCAACATGTTGGGAAATCACGAGGCCTGAGAAGCGGCCAGTTTAGGCCGCGCTGATTGACCCCGAGTGACTCGCATCAGGCGCCCAGTGGGCTGACCCGCTTACTTGGCAACGAGTGCTGCGGCGTAGCCCGCCAGGCCAATGCGAATTTCCTCCTTGGCCGATTCCGGCCCTTCCCAGCCCTCAACCTTGACCCACTTGCCGGCTTCCAAGTCTTTGTAGTGCTCGAAGAAATGCTGAATTGCCTTCAAGCGCATTTGGTTGATGTCTTCCGGCTTTTGCCAATGGGTGTAGATCGGCAACACCTTGTCGATCGGCACCGCGAGCAGCTTGCTGTCGCCACCGGCTTCGTCGGTCATCTTCAGCACGCCGATTGGGCGGCAAGTGACGACCACGCCGGGCGACAGTGGAAACGGAGTGATCACCAACACGTCGACCGGGTCGCCATCGTCAGCCAACGTCTGCGGCACATAGCCGTAGTTGCAGGGGTAGTGCATGGCCGTCGTCATGAAGCGATCCACGAACAGCGCGCCGCTGTCTTTGTCGACCTCGTACTTGATCGGGTCGGCATTCATCGGGATCTCGATGATGACGTTGAACTGCTCAGGCGCCTTGGCGCCCGGGGTGACTTTGTGGAGGCTCATAGGATAGGTTCGATGGTGCTGGTGAGCGGAAATTTTACGCGGCGGCACCTGCGCCCAAGCGCCCAGAGACTGCCTGTCTCGACCGCTGGAAAACACCATGACGAGCGCACGGCCTTGGCCCCTACCCTTCGCCTTGCCCGCGCAGGGTGCCGCCCGGTGACAGCCGGCTCGATGGCTTTCCGAGAAGCCTCGAACAGCAGCGCCATCATGAAGAAGGAACCCACCTGATGTCCACCTCCATGGCGCTTTATGCGGCGCTGGCATGCGGCTTAGCCGCTGTCGTTTACGGCTTCATTCAACGCAGTTGGATCCTCGCGCAAAGCGCCGGCAATGCCCGGATGCAGGAAATTGCCGCAGCGATCCAACAGGGCGCAGCGGCCTACTTGGCGCGGCAATACAAAACGATTGCCATCGTGGGGGTGTTGCTCGCTGTTCTGATTGCTGTGTTTCTCGACGGATTGAGCGCGGCCGGCTTTGTGCTCGGCGCGGTGCTTTCGGGTGCTTGCGGGTTCATCGGCATGAACGTGTCGGTCAAAGCCAATGTCCGCACGGCGCAGGCGGCTACGCAAGGCATCGGCCCGGCGCTTGCGGTCGCATTCAAAGGCGGGGCCATCACCGGCATGCTTGTCGTGGGGCTTGGGCTGCTGGGCGTGACCTTGTTTTTCTACTACATCAGCGGCGGCAGCCGGGTCGATGCAGCCACGCTCAAGCCGCTGCTAGGCTTTGCGTTCGGCTCATCACTGATCTCGATCTTTGCCCGGCTCGGCGGCGGCATATTCACGAAGGGTGCCGATGTGGGTGCTGACCTCGTCGGCAAGGTCGAGGCCGGCATACCGGAAGATGATCCGCGCAACCCGGCGGTCATTGCAGACAACGTTGGCGACAATGTGGGCGATTGCGCCGGCATGGCAGCCGACTTGTTCGAGACCTACGCCGTCACACTGATCGCCACGATGTCGCTCGGCACGTTGATGGTCACGGCCGATGCGGCTCTCAACGCAGTCGTCTATCCGCTGTTGCTTGGCGCCGTGTCGATCATCGCGTCGATCATCGGATGCAGCTTCGTGAAGGCCTCGCCCGGCATGAAGAATGTGATGCCGGCGCTCTACAAGGGCTTGATCATCTCGGGTGTGCTGTCGCTCATCGCGTTCTATGTGGTCACCACGATGCTGTTCCCCACGCCAATTGCGCTGGCCAAGGGCGGCAGCATCACCGCGATGGCGCTGTTCGGCAGCTGCATCGTTGGCTTGGTGCTGACGGCCGCGCTCGTCTGGATCACCGAGTACTACACCGGAACGCAGTACGCGCCCGTACAACACGTCGCGCAAGCATCGACCACCGGCCACGGCACCAACGTGATCGCCGGGCTCGGCGTCTCGATGAGGTCGACCGCTTGGCCAGTGCTTTTTGTTTGCGTTGCAATCCTGGTGTCGTACCAACTGGCCGGGCTTTACGGCATCGCGATCGCAGCCACGTCGATGCTGAGCATGGCGGGCATCGTCGTCGCGCTAGACGCTTACGGCCCCATCACTGACAACGCCGGCGGCATTGCTGAGATGGCCGAGTTGCCTAAGAGCGTGCGCGATGTGACCGATCCGCTTGACGCCGTCGGCAACACAACCAAGGCCGTGACCAAGGGCTACGCGATCGGCTCCGCCGGGCTGGCTGCGCTGGTGCTGTTCGCCGACTACACGCACGCACTCGAGGCGCGCGGCATGCATGTGAGCTTCGATTTGTCGGAGCCTCGCGTCATCGTGGGCCTGTTCATCGGCGGCTTGATTCCATACCTTTTCGGTGCGATGGCGATGGAGGCTGTCGGCCGCGCGGCGGGTGCGGTCGTCGTCGAGGTGCGGCGCCAGTTTCGCGACATCAAGGGCATCATGGAAGGCACAGCCAAGCCCGAATACGGCAAGGCCGTCGACATGCTGACCACGGCGGCGATCAAAGAAATGATCATCCCGAGCTTGCTCCCGGTGGTGGTGCCAATCGTCGTCGGCCTTTTCCTCGGTGCAGCAGCACTCGGCGGCTTGTTGATGGGCACCATCGTCACTGGCCTCTTTGTCGCGATCTCCATGTGCACTGGCGGCGGCGCCTGGGACAACGCCAAGAAATACATCGAAGACGGCCACCATGGCGGCAAAGGTTCAGACGCGCACAAAGCGGCTGTGACTGGCGACACCGTGGGCGATCCCTACAAAGACACGGCTGGCCCGGCAGTGAACCCGCTGATCAAGATCATCAATATCGTGGCCTTGCTCATCGTGCCTTTGCTGCCTTTGCCTTCAGGTTCGAGCACGGCCGCGGTCGGGCACAGCACTTCAGGTGCTGCGGCAGCAACTGCTTCGGCCATCGGCACGGCGGTGTCGACCGACAAAATGGCAGCAGCTGCGCAAGCTGCCGTCGATGCGGCCACGGTGAAGGTAGAAGGCGGCGTGGTGAAGTTTTACTTTGCTTCTGCAAAGGCCGATGTGGCCAGCGGTGCTGCGGCGGCTTTGACCGACGTGGTGGCCGGTGTGGCCGCAGGCAAGCGCGCAGTGGTCAGTGGCTTTCACGACGAAACTGGCAATGCCGCCAGCAATGCCGAGTTGGCCAAACAGCGCGCGATGAATGTGCGTGACGCACTCAAAGCGGCTGGTGTTGCCGAAGACAAAATTGAGCTGAAGAAGCCCGAAGTTTTGGTGGGCGGCAGCAATCCTGCGGAAGCGCGTCGGGTGGATGTGAGCTTGCGGTAACGGCCGAGTCATCTGCGCCCTTCGGCGCGCGTTCAATCAGCAAGTCCAAAGCGGAGTTGACCTCATCAACTCCGCTTTTTTCATGGCCCCCGGTCTCAATACTGTTTGGTTTGATCCGTTCGCCCTGAGCTTGTCGAAGGGTCACTGAGCAAGTCGCCGAGGCTTCCTTCGACGGGCTCAGGACCGTCGGAAATACAAGCTCAGCCCGAATGGAGTGGAAGCTACCCGAACGGTGTTGCGGCCG
>JAYWGR010000018.1:0-35315 GCA_043778145.1 Rhizobacter sp. | reverse complement strand
TCGCCGGTGAGCCCGGGCAGGCGGAGGAACAGCTCTTCGATGATCACGCGGTCATTCGGCATGGCTGCTCGCCTTCTCGCGCAGGCGCTCAGTCAGTGGCCGCCCTTCTTTGCCGAGCTCGCGCTCCAGGCCGCGCAGCAAGTGGCTCGCGCTGATCGGCTTGCCATCGCGGCGCGCCGAGAAGAGCGCATTGAGCACCGCGAACTTGATCTGCGCGCCACTGACTTCCACCCCGGCCGCCAAGCGCCCGAGATCGGCATCGAGTGCGCGCCGGGCGCCTGCGCCTGCCAGCTCGGTCAACACGCGCTGCCACATGCCGAGGCGCTCGCGCTCGCCGGGCAGCGGATAGTCGAGCACGTAGCGCAGGCGCCGCATGAAGGCGGGGTCAATGTCGCCCTTGCGGTTGCTGGCGAGGATGGCAATGCCTTGATAGCTCTCGATGGCTTGCAGCAGGTAGCCGGTGTCGGTGTTGGCGAATCGGTCGTTGGCTTCCTTCACTTCGGTGCGTTTGCCGAAGAGGGCGTCGGCTTCATCGAACAACAAGATCACATCGAGGTGCGCAGCGCGCTTCAACACACGGTCAAGGTTGCGCGAGGTCTCGCCGACCCATTTGCTGACGATGGCGGCCAGGTCGATGCGGAACAAATCCATGCCGAGCGCGGCAGCAATCACTTGCGCGGTCATCGTCTTGCCGGTGCCGGGCGGGCCGCACAAGAGCGCAAGCAGGCCGCGGCCTTGCGGGAAGAGGCGCGCCGCCTCGGCCCGCTCCCAGAAGGCCACGCGCTCGTGCGCCTCAAAGAGCAAATCGTCGAGCGCGAGGTCGAGTGCTGCGGGGAGCACCAAGTCTTGGCGCTCGAAGGGGCCATCGAGCCGCTGCGCCAGTTCACCGAGCAGCTCACGCGCAGATTCGCGCAGCAGCGCTGCGGCCTCCGCAGCCTCGCAGTGCCCGCGCGCGCCGATGCGGGCGATGTCAGCCGGCGTGGCGCGGTGTTGGGTCAGCAGACTTTCGCGCAGCGCCTCGGGCCACTCCGCGCTCCAGGGCGCGTGCGCCTGCCAAAGCGCGCGGCGAGACTCGATCGAAAGCGGCGGCAAGTGAACGAGGTAGTCAATCGCGCGTGGCGGAAGCGCGGCGGCGCGGGCGGTCTCGGCAATCACGAACTGCAGCGGGAAGTGGGCAATCGTGTCGGGCAGGCGGCCTGCGTGGATGAGCTCGCCGATGAAGGCCAGCGAGCATCCATCGAGAAAGGCTTGGCGCTGCGCTTTGGCGTAGAGCGCGGGCCAGGCGGAGGCGTCAGCGCCGTCGAGATCAATCACCAGCAGTGGCAAGCCCAAGCGCGCTGCCACGCTCGCGGCAAAGCTGCGCCGGCCGCTGCCTTTGCCGCCCGCGATGCGCACGCGCACCGGCAGCGGCACGTCACCGCTGAGCCATCGGTGCAGGTCAGCCACCGTGCGCTCCAGCGGCCACTCGGCAAGCGGCGGCTGCTCGGGTTGCAGTTGGGCGATGGCACCGAGCTGCGGATCGAGCGCGGCGCTGCCGAGCAGCCAATCGCGAATCGCGGGGTCAATCACATACATGCGCGGCTCGCCGGGCGCAGCCTCAACGCTGTTCACGATCGACCAGCGCAACACCGGCGCATCGGCATCGAGCAGGATCGTGCGGCCGTGCTGAAAAAGCCGCGCGACGAGTGCATCGCTCACGCAAGCCCTGCCCGCATGGTCTTGCAGATAGGCATAGACACGCAGCAGCGAGACATCGATGGCCGCGGCCGCGCAGGCTTGGAGCACATCGCACTCGATCGGGCTCAGCGCGAAGGTGCGGCAGAGCCGCGCGAGTCTTGAAGCATCGTCGGCCGCCATCTCACTCTCGACTTCGCGCAGTGCCACGGCGTCTGCAGAGTCTTTGAGTACCGACAACCAATCTGCCTCATGGGCCGGACTGTCTCGGTCGTCGAGATGCGCATCGACTTCTGCATGCGTGACCTGCCGCCCAGTGGCGCCTGGTGCCTCAGTGCGCCACAGCTCGCGCAGCCATTCGCTGCGCCTGCGGGCGCAGAGCCGCACGCGCCTGAGCACGCGCTGGAGTGATGGATCAAGCGCATCTGCGTTGGCGGTGCTGCCCGCCTCGCCGAACGCGGGCGGCTCGTCCAGCAGGCGCACGAGGCTGGTCATGGCACCACCCAACTCGGGGCCGACTCAGCGCCCAGCACAAAGAGCCGCCACGGCACTGGCTTGCCCGCGGCAAGGCCTGCAGGCAATCTGAAGCGCAGCGTTCGCGGATCGTCCACCACGAACTGGCCGGGGGCCAATACGGCAGCGGGCGGCAGAACTTCGGTGAGTACCGCGTCACCCACACACACCTGCAATGAGTCGGGTGGAAACGGAGGCGCTGCCGCATCGAGTGGCGCAAAGGCATAGCCCTTGACCGTGCCGACATCGCCCGCGAAAACCAGGCTGTCGATGCGGGCCGAGATCGTGAACGGCGTGTCGTTTGACATCACGCCGAACTCGCGAATGCTGCCGTCAGGCATCGTGCGGCGCCGCACCACCTTGACCCGCGCCGAGTAGTGGCCCGGCAGCACTGGCGTGCCATCGGCTTGCTCTTGCACGGTGGCAAGCACGCGGTCATCGGTTGCGACGACGCCCCAGTTCGAATCAACCTCAATGCGCTGTGGCCAGCTGAAGTTCTGCAGCAGCAGCCGGGTTGCATCGCCGAACAGGTTGTAGCCGGTGAAGCTCAATGCCCCGCCCACGGGCACTTCGGCAGGCCTTGAGACGATCTGCTGAGCAGGTGAGCCGGGCGCCGTGACGCTGAGCGTGTTCTCGCTGCCATCCAGGCGCGGCGCGCCACCCACGAAGCTTTGCACGCCAAACTGCAGCACGCGCCCGGCCTTGGAGGCCGGCCTTTCAGGCTCCAGCATGATCACCGAGACCTGGTAATACACAGCCAGTCTCGGCACCAATGAGGCCGCATTCCAGAACGAAGAAGCCTCGTGATAAGCCACCGGCTGCATCGAGATGCGCAGGCGATTGCCAGCGCCATCAAGACCCACTTGCTGAAACACATTGAGCGGCGCATCGGGCGGGCGCCTCGGCACCAGCGTGTCGTCGTCAACCACCGGGTAGTCGTGCATCGCCTTGACGGCACAGCCGATGTAGATCTGCTCCTGCAAAGTGGCCAGCTCGCCCGCGCCACTGCCGAGCGCGCTCACCTGGTAGTAGAGGCACAGGCCCATCGGCGTGAAGCGCACTGGCGGTTGATCTCGCCCATTGGGCGGCTGGTTCTTGAGGTGAGCTTCTTCAGTGACGTGATAGAGGTAGACGCCGAGCGTGCCAGCCGCGAGTTGATCGGGCGGCTGTGACGTGACGAGTGGTTTGCCCCAAGTCGCAAACTGCCATGCGGAAGATTGGCCGATGTGCGCCTTCAGCAGCTCGACGATCGCTTTGGTGGGCAGCGAGATATCGAGCAGTGCCATGGCTAGAGTTGGCCAATGCCGAAGTGATGGACGGAATCGAACGCGCCTTCGGCCGGCCGCGCTGGCGCGGCAGCCGCACGCGGCGCGGGGCGCGGTGCCACCGGCGCAGGGCGCGGCGATTCGATCGAGACCGAAATGCGGCCAATGACCACCTCCGCCCGGCTGGGTGCCGGCTCGGCTGCTCCTTGTGCCGGCGTGGCGGAGGGCGGTGCGGCAACGAGCAGCTGGCGGTGATCAGCGGTGCGGTTCGTGGCGGCTTGAGTGAGAGTTGGCGCAGGCAGCTCACGGCCTGCGGATGCTGCTGCGGCCGGCACGGTGCGCGGCGTGGCGGCCGCTTGCAGCGTGACGGCCGAGGCGCTCGCATTGGCAGCGTGAAGCCGGTCAGAGTCGGTCACATCCGATCCCGCATGAGGCTGCGACGTGAACGAATGCGGTGCTCTCGCTTCAATGCCGGACTCGCGCGAGCCATCGATCGCCCGCATTCGAGACTCATCACGAGAATCGGCTCGCGCAGCTGACGACGGCAACGATCTGGCCGCCTCGCGGGCTGGCGGCACCAGCGGGATCAATGGCCGATCGAATGCGATTCGCTCACTCGATCGCTTGCTGCTCGGGCCGATGACGCTCGCCTCGCCGGCGATGGTGGGCTCGCGTTGAGTCGACGCCTGCACGGCGGGCCAGTCCGCCTGCGCCGCAGCTGGTTTCGCCTCTCTTGGCGCTGCGCCACTCGCCAAATCGCTGGCCTCTGGCCCCACCGGCGTGGCGAACGGGTCTGCATCTGGGGCAGCGCTGCGCAGCGGCGGCGCCGGTTGCAAAGCCCGCAGCGGCGCACCGGCAGCACGAGCAAGCAAACGCTGCACATATCGACTCATTGGAATAGCTCCATGTTGCGCACCGCGGCAGTCGACTTTCGGGCGGCCGTGCCGCTCATGCGTAAGCCTCGGCACTCGGCACCGCATCGCCACTCAGCAATGCCACGAATGCACGCCGCCGGCGGATTGGCAGTGCCAAGATTTCGCCGAGACTCCAGCGGTAAGCCAATGCGATGCGGTGAATGTCTTCCACCAGTGCGCGCCAATCGGCCATCAATGCACCGAGTAAATAGTCCTGCATCTGAAAGCGCGCTTCATGCGCATGTCCACAGTCGGCGCATTGCAATTGCAAGTCCATGTCGACACCGGCGCCCACTCGCTCCATGGCTTCAAGCGCATCTGCGCCATCGCGAAGCGCATCACCTTCGACGAGGCAGCGCGCGAGCAAGGCGCGGTCAGCATCGCCCTCGGGCAACCCTTCGAGCGCTTGCTCGTCTTCGCCGGTTGGCAATCGAAAACGGCCGCCGCCCGGCAACGTGTAGACGCCGCCGCGCCTCGGCAACTCGGCCAGCGCCGATCGCACTTGATCGGCGAGGTCGTCAAGGTTGAAGTCGTAGTCGAACGGCGCGGCGCAAGCAGCGCAGTGCAACGTGCCGGTGATCTTGGGGCCGCGCGCCATGCGCCACGCGGAGGCCAGAAGGAGGTCACGCTCGGGGATCGTCAGCGCCGCGGCAGAGCCAGGTGCAACACAAGCGCCAGGGGCTGCCACCAGCAGGCGATCGATCAAGCGGATCGCATCGAGCGAGCCGCGGCCGGCAACGCCTTCTTCATCGAGCCCGCCCGGCTCGCGCAGCAAGGCCCAGCGGGCGCCATCGCCATCGAGGGGAATGCGCCGGACCGCGCCGAGCGCTCCGAGCGAGTCAGGCATCAGCTCTCTTTCGGCTCGATCACGGCCACATCGCGCTCCCAGCCCTCGTTTTGCAGCACGACCTTCTCGATCGCGACGACGTGGGCATTGGCATCAAGCTCAGGCAATGCGGTGTATTCAGAAACCCAGCAGCGGTAGATGTTGTAGGCCTTGGCCACTGCGCCTTGCTCGTTGAGCAATTCGAGCGTGATGTCTTTTCGGAACCCCGCGAGCGACATCTCGGCGTCGCCCTTGACGTTGTTGACGAGGCTCGCCCACGCTTCGAAATCAAGATCTTGTGTGACACCGCGCTCCAGCGTGACGGGGTCGAACTTCCAGGTGCTGGGCGACAGGCGCGCACTGTTGACGCTGCCGCCCTCGCGGTGCGTGACCACATCGCCAGTCATCTTCAGCGCACTGACTTTCGAGACGCCGGCCACATAGCGGCCGTCCCACTTGACTCGAAACTTGAAGTTTTTGTAGGGATCGAAGCGCGAGGTGTTGACTACGAATTGCGGCATAAAGATCTCCTGTTTCCGTAGGCGTTCAAGCGGTCAAGCGGTTCGCGTCTCAAACCTCAATCTGCCCGGCCATCTGTTGCAGATAGAGAACAACGAACTCGGCTGGCTTCAATGGCGCGAATCCCACCCAAATGTTGACGATGCCTTTGTTGCGATCGTCTTGAGTCGTCGTCTCGGAGTCGCAGCGAACGAAGTAGGCGTCGCTCGACTTCTTGCCTTGGAAGGCACCTTGCGTGAACAAGCCGTGCATGAACGCGCCCACATTGAGGCGAATCTGCGCCCACAAGGGCTCGTCATTCGGCTCGAACACCACCCACTTCAGGCCGCGGTAGAGGCTCTCTTCCATGTAAAGCGCAAGCCGCCGAATCGGCACATATTTGTAGTCGTTCGGCTCGGAATCGTCGCCAGCATTGGTGCGCGCACCCCAGCACACCACGCCACTCGGAAAGATGCGCAAGGTGTTGATCGCACGCGGGTTGAGCAAGCCGTTCTCGTCATCAGAGAAGCGCTTCTCGAGTCCGACGATGCCGCGAAGATCAGCCTCCGTGCCGGCAGGCGCCTTCCAGACGCCGCGGTTGCTGTCAATGCGGGCCATCAATCCGGCAATGGCACCCGTCGGGCCGACTTGCGTTTTGAGCCCGTTCTCACTGATGGTGAGTCTTGGGTAGTAGACGGCAGAGTAGTCTTTGACCAGCCCGATGCGCAAACTGCTGATGCCGGCGCCGGCTGCGACTGCGGCATTCGCATCCGCCCACGGGTCAGGGTCCATCAACAAAAAGGCGCGGCGCTTCAGACAGAAAACACTGGCCGCGCCCCAGAGCTGGTTTTGTGTGACGCCACTGGCCGAGGGCAAGACCATGAGGTTGAAGATGTCGATCTCGCGGTCGGCAATCGGGTAGGCCTTCTCGTAGTCGGATGGTGCGGGCACCGCCCCGTCGCTGCCTGCAGTGCCGGGCGTTTGAAAGGCGCCCGTGCCTCCTGCGCCGAGGCTGTAGTAGCGAACGTTCTCGAAGTCAGCGAAGCCGGCCGCAGCCAGCCACTGCGGGAAAGCCAGCGTGCCGACAACGTTGTCCAACCCATCCTTGCGAACAAAGTTCAAGCGGTAGCCACGCTGCGTGACAGATGCCGTCCAGCGGAAGAGCGGGTTATTGGCCGCAAAGGTATTGACGTACTGTGCGATGAGCCGCAGCTTCTCGCGAATGCCGTCGCTGTTGCCGTTGGGGCTGAGTGCGGCGGGAATGCTGTCGGTCGTCATCGCTCCGCCGGCCACTGTCTGCAAGCCGGGGCCGGGCACTGTGGCGTTGAATGCAATGGCAGTGCCATCGACTGTCATTGAAAGAATGAGCTTCGGATCGAGTGCCGCGAATGCATTGGCATTATTGAAGAGCTTGCTCGTGTCTATGGAGGTGCCAGTTTGTGCAGGCCGGGCTGCCGCGAATGCACCCACCTCAAAGCCGCCTTGCTCGGTGCCCAGCATCAAGCGCACTGCGAGATCGTTGGTCGGCGCCGAGCGAATCTGCACATCACCACCCGCCACCGTGATCGCCAGCCACTTCGGTGTGCTGACACCCGGAGGGACGAACGACACCGTGGCCGTCTTGCCCGGATGCCCTGCATTGAAGACGGCTCTGACAGCAGCCTGCACTGCGGCCACCAGCGCCCCCTCGTTCGCCGGCGTGGCGCCAGGCCCGGGCGGCGACAAGCTCGACAAATCGACCTGCTGATAGGCGCTGCCCGCCACGCTGATCTGGAACTGGTTGGCCGTCGGCGTGATGATGGCGCCCCAGGTGGCAACGAAGGTCGCAGCCGTCATGTCAACCGCCCTGCCCGACTGTGATGAGCCGGTGCCCGCCGCCGGTGGGCCGCCCACGGCGGCCGCATTGATGAGCAGAGAGTTCTGCGTCAAAAAGCTCGGCGCGTAGTTGGCCGACGCCGGATTCATCGAGAGATTGCGCCAGATCTCGGCAGCGGTTTTCACGGGAGTGGCGCCACTGGTGTCCCAGCGGAATATCTCCATGTTGAAGGTTGACTCCGGCTGATCACTGTCGTAGTTCACCGAGACTCGAATGTTGTCTCCGCCCGCGCCGGCATTGCTCGCGGTCAACAGCAGCACATTCGCACCCGCCTCCGACTTGAGCTGCACCGTTGACGCTTTGGCGCCATTGGCAATGCGCATCACCCAGGCCGTGGACCCGCCATTCAAAAAGTAGAGCTTGACGTAGCGCGCCAAGTCAGAAACTGAGGTGTCTTCCGAAAAGTTCTTGGTGAACTCCGAGTAACTCAGGCACTGCACGGGCGCCGAGATCGGGCCATCCTTGCAGCCTGCGATGAACAGGGTCGTGGAGGTACTGACTCCCACAATCGTTCGCACGCCACTCGGTACTTCCTGAACATAGACACCGGGATAGGTGAGTGCAATAGCCATGCTCGGCCTTCCTTTCTTTGCTGAACGGAGTGGGTCCGAAGGCAACTCCGAGACACTGGCGATGACCTTAGGCCGCACACACTGCCCCGTCAACTCCATCGAGACGACATGACCTGTCAACAGGACTAAAGTCATTCGGAGTTCGATTCAGCTTGACTTCGCAAGTGCAGTGCATAGAACGAGAGTTGAGGCACCACAGGCGCTTGGCCATCAAATCAACTCCACCCGGGCTTACTCAAGCTTGGGGATGCGCTGCGGCTGGCGCAAACATGCGCAGCACAGCTGGCAATAGAGTGGAGTGGCATCTGAAGCCACAACACGGATTCACCCCACAGTGATGCCGCTTACTTGACCGGCAGTGCGTGCCACAACAAACCAGGCCAGTCACCATGACCACGACCCAGCCTTCCGCCCGATCGGCACCATCGCTCTATTTGGGTAATTGGCGCGACATCGTGGCCATCTGGGAATCCCGCCGCTTGACGCAGACCGACACCCAGCCACGTGGCCCGGGCCTGGCCGAGTTGCACTATCTGGGAGGCCGCGCATCTACTTGGAGCGTCAACCAGATCGTTGCTCATCAAGGCATCTTCCGCGATGAAACACGCGGCCTCCGCTACACCAACGCAGACAGCTTCGCCAGCGAAGCCTGGTACGAGACTGCGCCAGCACAAACCGGCTCGCTGATCGCGAATTACCTCAGTTACACCGGCGCGCCTGCGCCGCTCGCATGTCGCGTCAGCCGCCGGCATGCCGCGGTGCCGCAGCAGCCGTTCATCGTGATCCGCTACGAGATCGAGAACACCTCTGACAAGCCGACGGTCTTCAACGTGCTCGACCACATCCAACTCGCCAATGTGGCGGCGCACGATCCCGCCATGGCCGTGCATGCATGGCATGACGCGCAGCGCAACGCACTGGTGGCCGACATGAGTGCCTCGGGCCAGTTTGTCATCGTGCTCGGTGCGTTTCAAGCGGTGGAAGGTTTCCAGATCGGCAATCCCGACCGGCGGCTGCCAGATGCCACAGCACCCGGCACGCTCAGCTTCGAAAGCAACGGCACCTTGGGCGGCAACGCGGACTTGCGCGCCGCCAATGTCGACATGGCATTCAACCAACGGTTGACGATGACGCCGGCCAAGAGCGCATCGCTCTCGTTCTACCTCGTCATTCACCGCGATCTGCCCTCGGCATTGGCCGCAGCCGATGCGGCACGGGCAAAGACTGCGGAAGATTGGTTCGGCCAGACTGCGAGCGACTACGCCGCCTGGCTCTCGAATGACGGCAAAGGCAAGCGCACGCAGTTCGCCGATCACGGCATGAACACCATGTTTGATGCCAGCCTGATTGCCGCCAAGCAAATGCAGAACCCGGCACTCGGCACCATCGTGGCGAGCACCAACCCGTTTGCCTATGGCTACAAGAACTGGGTTCGCGATGGCTCGATCGTTGCGATTGCGCTCGATGCCGCTGGCCACTACAGCGAAGCCGAGATGTATTGGCGCTGGATGGCCAGCGTGCAAGGCGATGAGGGCAGCTGGAAGACCACCTACAACTTCTGGAATGGCGCCTACATGAGCTTCGTCGAACCCGAGTTCGACAGCGTTGGCGCCTTTCTCTATGGTGTCTATCGCCACTTTCGAACAACTGGAGACTCGGAATTTCTGAATGCACTCTGGCCGGCAGTCCAACGTGCGGCCGACTGGATATTGCGCAGCATCTCAGGTGCGAATGGCTTTGGCGCCGCAGACTTCAGCATCTGGGAAGAACCAGAACGAGGGCTGCAGCACAACAGCTTTACGCAAACCTGGTTCGTGGCCGGGCTCTACGGCGCGCAGTGGTTGGCTGAGCTGCGCGGAGACACTGCCCTTGCGGACTGGTATGCCGGCGGTCCGGCATCGATCATGACCGCGCTGCAGCGCCCTGCATCATGGCAACCACCCGGTGCGTGGAGTGCGGGCGGCTACTACGCACGCGGTGTGAATGCCGACGGCACTCCGGCACCATTGCAAGACAGCTCCTCCAACATGCTGCTCGCACTCGGTGTGATTGATGCCCGCTCACAACGCGCACGCAACCACATGGCCGTGATGCTTTCGGCATTGACGAAAAACGCCTACGGCTTGGCGCGTTACCAAGGCGACATCTACTACCACTCCAGCCCGTTTGATCCGGCCGGGGATGAAGTAGGCGGCATTGAGCCAGCGTGGCCGCAGATGAGCATGTGGGTCTCGGTATTTGAGAGTCTCGGCAACCGTGATGCGGCACGGCGGCGCATGCGGTGGTTCGTGTCAACAGCGGGCCGGGGCTACATGCCGCAGGGCGAGGCGGTCTCCAACATCACGCAGCTCTCGGTCGAGAGTTCGATGTGCGAGCCGTTGACCACCTCCTCCTACATTCTTGCGGCAGTCTGCCACCGCGGCACATTTGACATGCGTGTTGTGCCGCCTATCTACAACGCCGGAACCTACAAGCCATTGGCAACTTCTTTTTCCGCGGGCAATGCGGCGCAGTGGGTCAACGTGCCGTACTTCCTTGGCAACCTGAATGCATTGCCGAAAGCCGCCGCATCCACAGTTAACAAGGTCTATGCCTGCAATGACGATGCCGCGCTCCATCTGCGGATCGACAATGCCGCGCGCGCTTTGCCTGCGTTTGGCGCTGCACCAAAGTTCGCGATCCGCATCTATGCACAAGACTTCGACTATGCCGCGGCCACCCTGCCCTGGGGCCTGGACCGCGAGCCCATAAGCCGGCCAGTGAGCCATGTCTTCGAGCGGCGCAGCGATGAAGACACCTTTCGCCACTGGGCAGTCTCGGGCAGCGATTGGGCGGCACAAGCGCCAATTCAAAGTGTGGTGGCGCCGCAATGGGACCCTGCCTCAGGCCGCATTGAGGTGACGATCCCGATAGAGCGCATGCGCAGCGGTGCGCAGTCGATTGGAGAAGTGTGGGCCACGCTCGCCATCACGATCGCCACACCCAGCAATGCACCCGGCGGCTGGAGCGATGGCAACAAGCTGATGCTTCACTACCGACTGAGCCGCGCCGATCAAGCGTGGATCTTTGGGAACATTGAAGAGTGAGTGCGGGCTGAATGCGGGGTGAATGCGGGCTGAATGCCGCAAGTTTGCACGCATTCAAATCGCTTCAAGAAACCTGTGACCTTGAGGAGTTCCATTCATGATCGCAGGCGTCTATCACCAGCCCTACGGCTACGACAACCTCTACACCCGCGAGGCCACCGAGCGGAGCCCGCGCGACCCCGCGGCCAGTCAGGCGGTCAAGATCAACGCGACGACCTGGCCCGTCGAAGACGGGCAAGCGGTCTGGTTGGCCTGGACGAAGAACGGCATCGCACAAAACGATGTCGCGGCCCAGTGGCAGCGTTCTGATGGCGCGACCAGTTATTGGCAGGCTGTATTCGGCCCATTCGCGCATGCGGATGTCATCTCTTACAGCGTGCTGGCCAATCAGAATCAATCGAATCAGCAGCAGATCGGGCCGTTCAGGTTTGTGGCGACTGCACGCGCGCACGTCACACGAGTGACCGGGCACGTGGACAACGGCACCTCGTTTGATTTGAGCTTGGCAGCAAGCGACAACGCATTCACGCCAAAGTTGCGGCTCGCCTTTGCGACACCCGACTCTCTGCGCGTGCAGTTTTCGCCGACCGGACTCGGACTCACGAGCATCGAGTCTCGCAACTACACACTGAGCGAACAATCCGACCGGCTGACATTGACCACATCAGAGCTCGACGTGGTGATCGAGAAGCAGCCCTATCGGCTCCGCCTGCACCGGCGCGGCGACAACACACCGACCGTGCAGGAGATTGACCCGCTGCAGTTGCCGAGCCTCGTGTGGGAGTCGGGTGATGCGCAGAGCATCAACCGCATCGAAGAGTGCCTCACGACATCGCCCGCCGAGCTCATTTACGGGTTCGGCGAGCGGTATGACCGCTTCGATCAGCAAGGCACCCAGATCGAGACCTTCATCTACAACGAGTACGGAGACCAAGCGGCCACCCGGCGCACTTACCTCGCCATTCCATTTTTCTTGAACAGCGCCGGCTATGCGCTGCATCTTGCCAGCACGGCTTACTCGCGATTCAAGCTCGGCACCGATCGGCCCGATGCTCTCGGCATTGCCGTAGACACCCGCGGCATGGCGAATGCTCTGCTCGACTATCAAATCTTCACCGGCTCGCCCAGACGCATACTCGATCGCTACACCGCGATGGCCGGGCGGCCATTGCTGCCGCCGAAATGGTGTTTCGGGTTGTGGCTCTCGGCGAATGAGTGGAACAACCAAGCCACTGTCTCGCGCGAAATGGATGCTGCGGAACAGCACGCTATTCCCGTCACCGCATTGGTGCTCGAACAGTGGTCCGATGAAGCCACGTATTACTGCTGGTACGGCGCGCAATACACACCCAAGCCCGGGTCCGACGCACTGAATTACGCTGACTTCACCTTCCCGGCGGGCGGCGCCTGGCCCGATCCCAAAGCCATGGTGGCCGATGCACACAGACGCGGCATTCGCGTCGTGCTCTGGCAGATTCCGATTCTCCAAGAGAACTTTCCACCCTCCCCGCCGCATTACCCGACTGCCGCGCCGCCGCAATTGACGAACGACAAGGCCTATGCCGTGCAGCAGGGCTACGTCGTTGGTGACGGTTTGGGCAGCTTGGCGCGCCTGCCGCTGCGCTCCTGGAAAGGCGGCAGCCTGGTTCCGGACTTCACGAATCCGAATGCAGTGGATTGGTGGATGAGCAAACGCGCCTATTTGATCGACGAAGTGAAGATTGACGGATTCAAGTGCGATGGCGGCGAGGCCGTGTTCAGCCACCTGAATGTCTTTCACGATGGCCGCCACGGCGCGTTGATGCACAACGCCTATGCAGGCGCCTACGTCGGCGCGTACCAAGCCTTCGTCAGCACCAAGCTCGGGCCGAATGGTGCGGTGTTCAGCCGCGCCGGCTCGACGGGTGCGCAGGCCTTGTCCATCTACTGGGCGGGCGATCAGCTGTCTTCGTTCGAGGCACTGCAGTCGGCCATTCGCGCGGGGCTGAGCGCTGGCGCATCGGGTGTGCCTTATTGGAGTTGGGACTTGGCGGGATTCGCTGGGCCATTCCCTTCGGCCGAGTTGTATTTGCGCTCGGCAGCCATGGCCACGTTTTGCCCGGTGATGCAATTGCATGGGCAATGGAGCTCGCCTGAGACTTCGGCCACGCGCACGCCGTGGCATGTGCAGGCAGTGACGGGCGATGCGCGGGTGATCCCGGTGTTTGCCAAGTTTGCAAACCTGCGGATGAATCTGCTGCCCTACATCTACAGCGAAGCAAAGCATGCCGCGCTGCACGGGGCGCCGATGATGCGCGCCATGGCCATCGACTACCCCGACGACGCGGTGGCGGCATCGCTCGACGAGCAGTATCTCTTCGGCGGCCAGATGGTGGTCGGCCCGGTGACCACCGAAGGCGCCGCCGTGAAGGACATCTACATTCCCCGCGGCGAATGGTGGGACTTCTGGAACTCCTGCCCCTTCACCGGCCCACGCGTGAAGCTCTACGGCGTACCGATTGACAGCCTCCCAGTCTTCGCGCGGCCAGGCGCCATCATTCCGCTCAATCTGGACGATGAGTTTGAGCTCGGTGGTTCGGTCGGCAACACGGTCGAAAGCGTCGTCAACCTCGTGTTCCGCATCCACCCGCTCGGCCTCACGAGCTATGACTACTTTGATGACGCGCTCAACAGAATCGTGACGATCACAGTCAACGGCCAATGGGCCAGCCGGCAGGTCTCGGTGCTGGTGCCGGCGCTCTCAAGCGGGCTGTACCTGCAGGTGATTTCGAGCGCGCCGGCGGTTGTCAACGTCGACGGCGTGCTGCTGCCCGGCTTTGCATCGCTGGCCGACGTTCGCGCCGCGCCGCAAGGCTGGTATTGGGACCCGGCGTTGCAAGCCTGCCTGATGAAGCTCGCGCCCAGCATGAGCAGCCGCCTGGTCGTCGCAAGCGGTGTCGACAAAGCCGCCTACGGTGCCGAGTTCGCAGATGCCGTGGGCGCGGGTGTCAACTCCAACCACGCTGGCTTCACTGGGGTCGGGTTTGTAGACGGGTTCGATTCTGTTGGCGACGCGATCACGTTCGTCGTCAACGCAGATGTGGATGGCCGGCATCAATTGGCATTTCGCTATGCGAATGCTGGGTTGGGCGCGGCGTCACGCAACGTCTATGTCGATGGCGCGTTGCTCGGCACAGTCGTGCTTCCCGCACTCGCGACTTGGGACTCTTGGGGCACCGCAGGCATTGCCACGCGATTGACTGCGGGGCGCCATCAGGTGCGCATGGCATTCGATGATGGCAATGCATTGCCGATCAATGTCGACAGTCTTTGCCTGGTGGTGGAAGCCGAATCGGCAGTCTCCGTCGTGACTCAGCACAACAATACCAATCGCACAGGAGCCAATCTCCACGAGACGCTGCTGACCACTGCCAACGTTGCGGGTGGGCGATTCGGCAAGCTGTTTTCTTACCCGGTGCTCGGCCAAGTCTTCGCACAGCCGCTCTATGCGGGCGGGCTCGCGATGGCGGGCAAAGGCACGCACAACGTCGTCTTCATCGCGACGATGAACAACCAGGTCTATGCCTTCGATGCCGACGATGCACTGCAATGCAACGCGCCACTCTGGCACCGCGACCTCGGCCCATCAATCAAATTGCCAGACGCAGGCATCGGGCCGACTTTCATTGGCCCCGACAAGCGTGATACCGGATTGCCGATCAAACCAAACGGCGATCCTGTTTACCTCGACATTCAGACCGAAGTCGGTGTTCTGAGTACGCCGGTTATCTCCCGCGAGTTGAACACGATGTACGTGGTCTCGGCACGCAAAGATCAGGGAGTGCCCGGCGCCGCAGCCTATGCGCATGAATTGCACGCGCTTGATCTTTCGACCGGGGCGGAGAAGTTCGGTGGTCCGATTCGGATCAACGCGAGTGCCAAAGGTGCAGGTTATGTGGGCGAGCATGACGAGCGCGACAACGTCAGCAATGGCCGCATTCGTTTCGTGAGTCACCGCCAATTGCAGCGTGCAGGGCTCTTACTCGCGAGTGGCGCTGTGCACATTGCCTTTGCCTCCTACGGCGACCGCGACTGCTATCACGGTTGGGTGCTGGCCTATGACGCGCACACGCTGCAACAAACGGCAGTCTTCAATGCGACGCCGAACAATCTGAGTGCTGATCCCGATCAAGTCGGCCGCGCTGGCATCTGGCAAGCCGGCGCCGGACTCGCCGCCGACTCGCAGGCGATTTACTTCTCCACGGGCAACGGCGGCTACGCAGACGGTACTGATTTCGGCGATTGCTTCGTGAAGCTGCGCCTGGGCGATTTGAAAGTCCTCGATTGGTTCTCGCCTTTCAATCAGGAAGCACTCGCCAGCAACGACATTGACCTCGGCTCATCGGGCGTGCTGTTGGTGCCCGGTAACAAGCTGATGATCGGCGGGGGCAAAGAGAGCAAATTCTTCTTGATGGACCGCGCTAATCTGGGCCACTTCGACGCCAATGCCGGCAATAGCCAGATCTTGCAGAACTTCTACGTGCACGCGCCAGACAACCCGAAAGACCCGATCCGGTCGGCACGCAAATACGACGGCAGCGGCCACCACATTCATGGTGCGCCGGCGTACTGGAATGGCCCGCAAGGCCGCTGGATCTACATCTGGGCCGAGGTCGATGTGGTGAAAGCCTTCGAGCTGCTGCCGAGTGGCCGCTTCGAGACAACACCGATCACACTCACGGGCATACCGAATGCCACTCTCGGCGTGCCGGCTTCTCGCGGTGCGGTCAACGGCCGGGGCGGCGTTCCAGGCGTGCCGCCGGGCATGCCTGGCGGAATGGTGTCGATCTCTGCGAATGCGAGTTCGGCAGGAACGGGCATTCTCTGGGCGACACACCCGTTCGCCAACGCGAACAAGGCCGTCGTGCCGGGCGTGATTCGCGCTTTTGACGCGAGCGATCTGTCAATGGAGCTCTGGAACAGCGAGCTCAATGGCGCGCGCGACAGCCTGGGAAGCTACGCAAAGTTCAATGCGCCGACCATTGCCAACGGCAAGGTCTATGTCGCCACTTTCGCAGGCACGGTGGTGGCGTACGGCTTGTTGTGATGCCGAATCGCGAGTGCGAAGCGGCATTTCTTGAACGAAAAAAAGCCCGCCGCAAACCTCCGGCGGGCAAATCTTCAAGCGCTGATCAACGCTCGTTGCGCTGACGGCGTGAGAGTGTCAGGCCGATCAGGCCGAGACCGCCAAGCAGCAAGGCGTAGGTTTGTGGCTCAGGAACGGCGCTGACGTTCATGCGACCAATGCCCCACCCTTCGTCTTGCACCGATTGCTGGCCGCTGCGGGCCGTGCCTTCGAACATGCTCGGGCTCGTGTAGGCGAAGCTGATGGTGTTGGCGCCAGCAACCAAGCTCAACGGCACGGAGAAGTCGATCTCGTGCAGCGAGACGCGGCTCACGGCCGAGCCAGTCGGCGCGAGCAGGACGCGGTCGATGCCTTGACCGCCGAGGTCGAACGTGCCGGTGAACACTTCACTGCCGTTGACGCTCAGGTGGAAGATGTCGATGTAGTAGTTGTCGCCGTCGAGCGAGTTGAAGCCGTTGAGGCGGAAGTCGACGGTTGCGCTGCCTGCGTCGGCGTTGAACGTTGTCGAGAAACTGTCGGGGCTGATCAGGAAGCCGGAGCCAGAAAAGTCGTTGCTGTAGACGGTCGAGGCTTGCGCGCCCATGGCGCAAAGAGCGGTTGCAGCAATGGCCAGCGTGCGTTGAATCTTGTTCATCAATACTCCAAGTTGACGCGCTCGCCAGACCATCCGGCGAAATGCGTATAAATCGCAACCATCCTAGGTTTGGCCTAACTGCGCTCGACCCACCCGAATCGGGGGAGTGCAACAGCGCTTTGAGCAATCGATCACGAGTTATGGCGGTGGCAAGAGCAAACGCCGCAATTCGTTTTCGTCGATCACCGAGATTCCGAGGGCATTTGCCTTTTCCAGCTTGCTGCCGGCGTCGGCGCCTGCAACCACAAAGTGGGTCTTTTTCGACACCGACCCGCTGACTTTGCCGCCGAGCGCTTCGATGGCGTCTTTGGCTTCGTCGCGGCTCATCGTCGGCAGCGTGCCGGTCAGCACGAAGGTTTGCCCAGCGAGCGGCTTCGGCGTGTTGTCTGCGGTTCCCTCGCTCTCGGGCCAATGCACGCCACAGGCGCGAAGTTGATCAACAACCTCCACGTTGTGCGGCTGATCAAAAAACGTGCGAATGCTTTGGGCGACGACCGGGCCGACGTCATTCACTTCCAGCAGCTGCTCGACGCTTGCCGCCATCAACCGATCAATGCCGCCGAAATGCTTCGCCAAATCCTTGGCGGTCGTTTCGCCCACATGGCGAATGCCCAAGCCATAAAGGAACCGCGCCAAGGTGGTTGCTTTGCTTTGCTCCAAGTTCGCAATCAACCCAGCCGCGCTTTTTTCGCCCATGCGCTCCAGGGCCACGAGTTTGGCGATGCCGAGCTTGTAGAGCTCCGGCAATGTGCGGATCAGCCCGCCGTCCACGAGCTGATCGACGAGCTTGTCGCCGAGGCCTTCGATGTCGAGCGCGCGACGCTGCGCGTAGTGCAGCAAGGCTTGCTTGCGCTGCGCTGGGCAGAACAACCCGCCCGAGCAGCGCCAATCGACTTCGCCCTCTTCACGAGCGATGGCGCTGCCGCAAATCGGGCATTGGCCGTTCAGCTTTTTGTAGAGATCGAACGGTTCACCAACCGCTGCGGGCCGACGCTCCAACACCACGCTGGCCACCTCGGGAATCACATCGCCCGCGCGGCGCACGATCACCGTGTCGCCGATGCGCACATCCTTGCGGCGGGTTTCGTCTTCGTTGTGCAGCGTCGCGTTGCTCACGGTAGTGCCGCCAACGAACACCGGCTCCAACTTGGCGACTGGCGTGAGCTTGCCAGTGCGGCCGACTTGCACGTCGATGTCGCGCACGATCGTCATCTGCTCCTGCGCAGGGTACTTGTGCGCAACCGCCCAACGCGGCTCGCGCGACACGAACCCGAGGCGTTGCTGCAACTCGCGTGAATCAACCTTGTAGACGACCCCGTCGATATCGAAAGGCAGTGCATCGCGCTTGGCACCGATGCGCTGATGAAATGCGATCAAGCCATCAGCGCCCTGCACCACCGCGCGGTCTGCGTTGACCGGCATGCCGGCCACCGCAAGCGCATCGAGCAGGCCACTGTGCGTGGGCGGCACGTCCCAACCCTGCACATCGCCAAGCCCGTATGCGAAGAAGCTCAGCGGGCGCTTGGCCGCAATCGCCGGATCGAGCTGGCGCACCGCGCCGGCTGCTGCATTGCGCGGGTTGACGAAAGTCTTCTCGCGCTTGTCGCCTTTGGCGATCAACTCGCGCTGGCGCTCGTTGAGCGCATCGAAGCGGTCACGCCGCATGTAGATCTCGCCGCGGACCTCAAGCACCTCAGCTGTGATGCCGGTGAGGCGCAGCGGGATTTGGCCGATGGTGCGGATGTTTTGCGTGACGTCTTCGCCGCGCTCGCCGTCGCCGCGGGTGGCGGCTTGCACCAGCACGCCGCGCTCATAGCGCAGGTTCACGGCAAGGCCATCGAACTTCAATTCGGCGGCGTACGCGATGGGCGGATCAGCCTCAGTGAGCTGCAGCTCACGGCGCACGCGCGCATCAAAGTTGACGGCGCCACTGGCTTGCGTATCGGTCTCGGTTCGGATCGAAAGCATCGGCACCGCATGGCGCACCGGCGTGAAGCCGGGCAGCACTTGGCCGATCACCCGCTGCGTTGGCGAATCGGCACTCAGCAGTTCGGGATGTGCCACTTCAATCGCCTGGAGCTCCTGAAACAGGCGGTCGTATTCGGCATCGGGAATCTGCGGATCGTCGAGCACGTAGTAGCGGTGCGCGTGCGCTTGCAGCTCCGCGCGCAAAGCCTGCGCGCGGGCAGCGTGGTCGTGGGTTGTCGGCTTCGTCATGGCTTGGATTTTGGCGCGGCCGCAGGGCCACCGTGATGTTCAAGAGATCACGCTGATCGGACTCGATCACAGCATCGTTGCATCGCGTCAAATGTTGGCCTTCAGTGGTTCGTGTTCGCCGTCAGCTTTGCGCGGCAGCAGGAACAGCTGGGCCTGACCATCCGCCGCCAAGCGCTTTGTAGAGCGTCACCGCGTTCGACACCCGCGAGAGCCGCGTGGTGATGAGCGCCTGCTGCGCGGAGTACAGCGAGCGCTGCGCATCGAGCACATCGAGGTAACTGTCAACGCCGCGCTTGAAACGCGCATCCGAGAGCCTGAACGCATCGGCCGTGGCATCGACAAGCGATTGCTGCGCAGCCAGCTGGTCACCCAAGTTGTCGCGCTGTACGAGCGCATCGGCCACCTCGCGGAATGCGGCCTGTATCGCGCGCTCGTACTGCGCCACGTTGATGTCTCGACTGATGGTTGCGTAGTCGAGGTTGGCCTGGTTGCTGCCGCCATCGAAGATGGGCAAGCTGATCTGCGGCATGAAGCTCCATGTGCCTGCGCCGCCCTTTAACAAGCTCGACAAATCATTGCTGCTCGCGCCTGCCGAAGCCGTGAGGCTGATGCGCGGATAAAACGCCGCGCGCGCCGCGCCGATGCTGTAGTGACCAGCCCTCAGCGTGTGCTCGGCTTGCAGGATGTCAGGCCGGCGCTGGAGCAAATCGGAAGGCAAACCCGCCGGCAACTCGGGCAGCGTGTTGACGCCGTCGCCGAGCGCAAGCGGCGTCAATTCATCAGGCACCGATGCCCCAACCAGCAAAGTGAGCGCGTTCCGATCTTGCGCCACCTGGCTGGTATACCGCGCCAGGTCGACGCGGGCTGAGTCAACACTGGTTTGAAGCTGGCGCAGGGTCAGCGCTGAGGCGCTGCCGAGCTCGAAGCTGCGTTTGGTGAGCGCGTAAGAGTCGCTTTGGCTCTGCAAGGTTTGGCGGGCGAGTGCCAAGCGATCGATGTCTGCGGCCCAGGTGAGGTAGGCGTTGGCCACTTCGGCGACGAGGGTGATCTGCGTCGCGCGGCGCGCTTCAGCCGTGGCGAGGAAGGTCTCCAGGGCCTGCGCATTCAAGCTGCGCACGCGGCCAAACAGATCGAGCTCATAGGCGCTGACGCCGACAGACGCGCTGTACTGCCGCCCCACACCGGCCTCGCCCGTGGCCGACAAACTGGCCGGTGTTCGGCTTGCACTGCCGCTGCCGCTGGCGGTCACTGTCGGCCAAGTGGCGGCGTCCTGGATGCGGTATTGAGCGCGGGCTTGCTCGATGTTGAGCACGGCCACGCGCAGGTCGCGGTTGTTGGCCAGCGCCATCTCGATCAGGCGGCGCGGCTTGGGATCGGCGAAGAAGCTGCGCCAATCGATGTCGGCCGCGGCGGGCCTGGGCGTGGTTGAGTTGGCCGCGCCCGGATACGCCGCGGCCACCGGCAAGCCCGGCCGGTCATAGCGTGGTGCGAGGCTGCTGCAGCCGCTGAGCGCAACGAGGGCTGCGGCGGCCGTGCTTACGAAGCGTGTCGTGCGTGTCAGTCGTGTCGTGCGTGTCATGTCAGTGACCCTCCGAAACAGAGATGGCTTGGCCAGGCAACGCGGGCACCTGATCGATGGCCGGCTTGGCTTTGAACAAGCGCCCAACGAGCACGAAGAAGAGCGGCACGAAGAACACGGCGAGCACCGTGCCCGAGGTCATGCCGCCGATCACCGCGGTGCCGATCGCGTTTTGTGCGCCCGAGCCGGCGCCACTGCCGAGCATCAAAGGCAGCACACCCAAGATGAAAGCAAGCGAGGTCATCAGGATCGGCCGCAATCGCATGCGTGCTGCGGTGATGGCCGCATCGACCAAGCCCATGCCTTCGGCATGCAGGTCTTTCGCGAACTCGACGATCAAAATCGCGTTCTTCGATGCGAGGCCCACCGTCGTCAAGAGGCCGACCTGAAAGTACACGTCGTTCATCTTCCACGAGAGCACGGCCGCGATCAGCGTGCCGATCACGCCCAGCGGCACGACCAAGATCACCGAGACCGGAATCGCCCAGCTCTCATACAGCGCCGCGAGGCACAAGAACACGATCAGGATCGACGCCGCATAGAGCAACCCCGCCTGCCCGCTCGCCTCACGCTCTTGCCGCGAGATGCCGGTCCATTCAAAGCCGATGCCAGCTGGCAATTCGGCCACATGCTTCTCAACGATCTTCAGCGCCTCGCCGCTGGATGCTGCGCCGGGCAGCGCCATGCCCAGTATCTCGACCGAAGGCACGCCGTTGTAGCGCTCAAGTCGTGGCGAGCCCGATTGCCACTGCGCATCGGCAAAGGCGCTGAACGGCACCATCGCGCCGCCCGCATTGCGCACAAACCAGTGATCGATGTCACCGGGCAGCATGCGGTAGGCCGCATCCGCCTGCAGGAAGACCTTCTTCACGCGGCCCTTGTCGATGAAGTCATTGACATAGGCGCTGCCCCAAGCCGCCGAGAAGGTGTCGTTGATGTCGGCCATGGTGAGGCCCAGCGTGCCGGCTTTGTGGGCATCGATGTCGAGCCGGAACTCGGGCGTGTCTTCCTGCCCGTTGGGGCGCACGCCGACCAGGCTTTTTTCCTTGGCCAAGGCGCCCAGCAATTGGTTGCGAGCCTGCATCAACGCGTCGTGGCCAAGGTTGCCGCGGTCTTGGAGCATGAGGTCGAAGCCGCTCGCATTGCCAAGCTCCGAGACGGCGAGTGGCGCAAATGCAAACACTTGCCCATCCTTGATCTGCGAGAAGAACGCCGTGGCCTTGCCCGCCACCGCCGAGACCTTCAGATCAGGCCGCTTGCGCTCGTCCCAAGGCTTGAGTTTCACGAAGGCGATGCCGGTGTTCTGCCCGCTGCCGGCGAAGCTGAAACCGGCCACCGTGAAGACGGCATCGACCGCGTCTTTCTGATCCACCAAGAAGTGATGCTCGACTTGCTCGATCACTTTCTGCGTGCGGTCTTGCGTGGCGCCCGGCGGCAGCTGCACCAGCGTGAAGAGCGTGCCTTGGTCTTCATCGGGCAAGAAGCCGGCAGGCAGCTTCATGTAGCCCACGACAACAGCCACGAGGATCAGCGCATAGACCACCATGTAGCGCCAGCCCTTGCCGAGCATGTGCCGCACGATGCCTTGGTAGCCGCGGTTGCTGCGGTTGAAGCCGCGGTTGAACCAGCCGAAGAAGCCAGATTTGTCCGAGCCATCAGTGGCACCGTGGCCCTTGGCCACTGGCTTCAACAAGGTGGCGCACAAAGCCGGCGTCAACACCAGCGCGGTGAGCACCGAGAGCGTCATCGCGGCGACGATGGTGACTGAGAACTGCCGGTAGATCACACCGGTCGACCCGCCGAAAAACGCCATCGGCACGAACACCGCCGCCAGCACCAGGGCCACACCCACCAGCGCACCGGTGATCTGCCCCATCGACTTTCGCGTGGCTTCGCGTGGCGACAAACCCTCTTCGCTCATCACCCGCTCAACGTTTTCAACAACCACGATCGCGTCGTCAACCAAGAGCCCGATTGCGAGCACCATCGCCAACATCGTCAGCGTGTTGAGCGAGTAACCAAAGACCGCCAGCACGCCGAAGGTGCCCAGCAAAACGACGGGCACCGCAATCGTCGGGATCAGCGTGGCGCGGATGTTCTGCATGAAGAGGTACATCACGATGAAGACGAGCACGATCGCCTCGATCAGCGTCTTCACCACCTCTTCGATCGAGATGCGCACGAACGGCGTGGTGTCGTAGGGCTTCGCGACCTCCATGCCCGGCGGGAAGAAGGCCTTCAGCTGATCGAGCTTGGCGTCAACACCGCGCACGGTGTCGAGCGCATTCGCACCGGTTGCGAGCTTGATGGCCAAGCCTGCGGCCGGCTTGCCGTTGTAGCGGCTGACGTTGGCATAGCTCTCGCTCCCAAGCTCGATGCGGGCCACATCGCGCAAGCGCACTTCCGAACCATCGGCCTGAGTGCGCAGCAAAATGGCCTCGAACTGCTCGGCCGTTTTAAGGCGCGTTTGCGCGGTGATGGTCGCGTTGAGTTGCTGGTTGGCCACTGCCGGCAAGCCGCCCAGCTGGCCGGCCGAGACCTGCGCGTTCTGGGCCGAAACGGCCGTCTTCACATCGAGCGGCGTGAGCTTGAAGTTGTTGAGCTTGCTCGGGTCGAGCCAGATGCGCATGGCGTACTGCGAGCCGAACAAAGTTGAGTCGCCCACGCCTTCGACTCGGCTGATCGGGTCTTGCACGTTGGCCGCCACATAGTCGGCGAGGTCAGCACCGCTCATCTTGCCGTCAGATGACACGAAGGCCAGCACGTTGAGAAAGCTGCTTGCTGACTTGGTGACCTGCACGCCTTGCTGTTGCACCTCTTGCGGCAGCAATGGCGTGGCGAGGGCCAGTTTGTTTTGCACTTGAACTTGCGCGGTGTCGGGGTCGGTGCCGTTCTCGAAGGTCAGCGTGATCGTCACGTTGCCGCTCGATTCACTGGTCGAGGCGATGTAGGCAAGCCGGTCGAGCCCCTTCATCTTTTGCTCGATGACCTGTGTGACGGTGTCTTCAAGCGTCTTGGATGACGCGCCGGGATAGCTGGCCGAAATCGCGACGGCCGGCGGCGCGATCGTTGGGTACTGAGCAATCGGCAAGATCTTGATGGCGAGCACGCCGCCCAGCATCACGATGATGGCGAGCACCCAGGCGAAGATCGGGCGGTCGATGAAAAAGCGGGCCATGGTTGCCTCCTCAGTTCTTCGCGGTGTGGATGGTGGCGGCGCTGGCCGCGGCGGCATGCGGCACCGCATTCACCTCGGCACCGGCACGCGCCTTCTGCTGACCTTCAACCACGAGGCGATCGCCCGCATGCAAGCCGCTGGAGACAAGCCATTGATCGCCAATGGCGCGGTCGGTCTGCAGGTTGCGCTGCTCCAGCTTGTTGTCAGCGGTGACGACGAAAGCGATGGGCTTGCCCGCCGCATCACGGCTCACCGCGGGCTGCGGGATCAACAGCGCTCGATCGAGCACGCCCTCCTCCACCACGGCGCGCACATACATGCCGGGCATGAGCTCGCCCTTGGGGTTGGGGAACTCGGCACGCAAGGTGACCGCGCCGGTGTTTTGATCAACCGTGACATCAGAGAACTGCAGCTTGCCGGGCAGCGGGTAACGCGTGCCGTCTTCGAGCATCAGCGCCACCTTGGCGGTGGCACTGCCGAGGTGGCCTTCGGCCAGCGCGCGCTTCAAGCGCAACACGGCGGTGCTCGACTGCGTCACGTCAACATAGATCGGGTCGAGCTTTTGCACCGTGGCCAAAGCAGTCGCTTGATTGGCCGTGACCAATGCACCGGGCGTGACCGACGACTTGCCAATGCGCCCGCCGATTGGCGAGGTGATGCGCGTGTGGTCGAGATTGATGCGGCTGGCTTGCAGCGTGGCGCGTGCGGAGGCCACATCGGCATCGGCTTGTTGAAGTGCGGCCGAGGCATCGTCATTGTCTTGCTGGCTCACGGCGTTGATGGCTGCGAGCTCTTGGTAGCGCTCGGCCTTCAAGCGCGTGGAGCGCAAGTTGGCTTCGGCCTTGGCCAGTGCAGCCTCGGCGCTGGCCAACGTGGCGCGGTAGGTGGCCGGGTCGATCTGGTAGAGCAACTCGCCGGCCTTGACCTCGCTGCCTTCGGTGAAGCGGCGCGCTTGCACAAGGCCCGTGACCTGCGGCCTTACGTCAGCAATCAACACCGGCGAGGTGCGGCCCGGCAGCTCGGTGGTCACCAGGAGCCGCTGCGGCTGCACGACGACCACGCCAACCTGCGGTGTGCCCGGCGGGCCCATGGGCGGGCCGTGCGGCGGCTCACCGCAGCCGGCTAGCAGCAACACGGCAGCAGAGGCGACTGCAAGCAAGAGCGTGGGCAGCGTGAACGACCGAGCCACGGGCGCGAAAGCCGCGCCCGAAGTGAGAGCCGAAGTTGAAAGCAAGGCGAGGCGCATGAGGATCTCCTGAATCAATCTGGAAGCGATCTGGAAGCGATCTGGAAGCGATCTGTGGCTCATCTAAGGACGATCTATAACCGTACCGTACGGTTCATTATCAGTTTGACAAAACAAGGGTGTCAAGCAAAAATGAACACCTCAGTACAGAAATACATTCGAGACATGAAACTTCGCACCGACGCCAAACGCGAGGCGATCCTGGAGGTGGCCTCCGCTGCCTTCATGGAGCTGGGCTATGAGCGCACATCGATGGCCGAGATTTCGGCGCGCCTGGGTGGCTCCAAGGCCACGCTCTATGGCTACTTTCCGTCGAAAGAAGCGCTGTTTTTGGCGACCACGCGCGCCTTTGGCAGCAAGTACCTCGAGGCCGCGTTCGAAGACATGGCCACCAGCCCGGCGAGCGATCTCGAGCTCGTGCTGCAGCGGTTTGCCGAGCGCATGCTCGGGCTGATCTGCTCACCCAATGCGCTGGCGGTTCACCGTATGGTGATGGCCGAGTCAGGCCGCACCGACGTGGGCCGCTTGTTCTACGAGGCCGGGCCAAAGCGCGGCGTGACCGGAATGGCCGAATTTTTGAAAGCGGCCATGGCGCGCGGCAGCTTGCGCATGGCCGATCCGGTGGTCGCAGCGCAGCAGTTCCTTGCCCTCATCGGCGCTGAAGTTCAGCACCTGTGGTTTCACAACACAGTGCCGAAGCTCACGCGCAAGCAAGCGACCCTGCTCGCAGAGCGCGCCGTGGCGGTGTTCATCGGCGGCTACGGCGTGCGCTGACAAAGCGGCGCGCGCAGCGGCCGCCTCAGGGCTTTTCGCTCAGCAACTCCACGTAACTTCCGGCGTGCCAACGCACGCGCAGGGGTGCAGCCGCGTCGGCGATCGTCTCTGAATTCACCGCTTTGCCGCTGCCCGAGTTGACTTGCCGATCCGCCCGGTTGTTGATGCCGACGACGAGCACGATCCGGCTGCCGGCCGCGAGCTTGGCGGCGGTCATGCGCTCGGTGTTGACGGTGAGCACCTGCCGCTCGCCGGCCGCAAGCAAGCGCCGGCGCGTTCTGTCGCCGGCGTAACTTGCACGAAGGTCGTACGGTTCGAACAGCAGCTGGTATGTGCCACTCGCTGTGAGCTCGTAGAGCGCGATGTTCAGGTCAAAGTCTTGCCGTGACGGCGTGATCTCAAAGCTGCCAAGCAAGCTGCCGCTGAGCTCGATTTCCTTCGGCAAGGCATCGCTGACGAAGCGCAGGCCGTCAAGAAGCTGCAGCTCGCCAAGCCGCAGCGCACGAGACGGCAGCGGCGGCGCGACTTTGCGCTGGCTCAGGTCGACAGCCAACTCGATGCTGCCATCGGCTGCAGTCGGCTTGAGCGAGAGGCGCTGTTGGGCCTCTCGCTGTTGGCCATCGCGCTGTTGGCCACCTCGCTCTTGCGGGTCGAGGTAGAGGCGCAGCCGCGGGCGATCTGGCGCGGCGAGTGTTGGCATCTGGCGCCACTGGTTGGCACCCATGACTTCATAGTTGACGCGGCCTTGCAGCAACGCGGGCTTCTTCGCGCCCTTGAGCAGGTGCGCGAGCCACTCGAATCGCAGGGCATTGAGATCGACTTGCGCAACAGGGTCGATCGCCATGCCGCGCAAGCCCGAACCGGTGCCAAGCTTGATCGAGCCGGGGTCGTAAGGGCCGATGAGCAAGGTGTTGTCGGCCTGCGGGCGAGCGCGCAGGTGCTCCTGGTGGTAGTAGAGCGCGCCTGCCTCGGCGCCAAAGTAGCCAGCAATGCCGAACACGGGAACGTCGATCTGCGCGAACTGCTTGGCCGTTGGCAGCAGCTTTTGCCAATAGCGATCATGGCTGGGGTGGGTAAGCCAAGTGCGCAGCAAGGTGCTGCGCTTGCCGAGCAGCGCGCGGTCAATGCCTTGATAGGCGCGGCCGCTGCGGTACCAAACTTCGTCGAGCGCGCGCCAGCGCGCATCGGCCTTGGGGTCACCGGCACTGGGCTCAGCGGCGAGCGGCTTGGCCAGCGTGTGCTCCTGCGCCCAGCGCGCCATCGCGTTGTGGAAGATCTGCCCGGCAATCGGGAAGTCAATGCCTGGCGCGATGGGCGCAATCGTGGCGATGCCTTTGAGCGCAGCCGGCTTCTTGCTCGCTGCTGCCCAGGCGGCGTAGCCGGAGTAACCATCGCCCAGCATGGCCACGCGGCCATCGCTCCAGTCTTGTTGGGCGATCCAGTCGATCACGGCTTTGGCGTCGTCGCCGTCATGACGAAACGGCAGCACCGCGCCGCGGCCATCGGGCCTGCGCCCGCGCACGTAGGCCGTGATGCCCACATAGCCGTGCGTGGCGCTGCGCTTGGCGTCGTCTTCAGAGGGGTCGAGCGTGAAGCGCAGCAGCGTGGGCACCGGCCAGCGTGCGCTGGCGGGCCGAACGATGCTGGCGTGAATGGCCGCACCGAAGCGCGAGGGAATCAACACATCGGCCTCGACGAGGTAGCGCCGGCCATCTTCGGCCGCGGCGAGTTTGGGGATCAGCGGCGCATAGCTGCGGTGCGATTCATAGGCGAGGTAGCTGCGCACCAGCGCCACGGCATCGGCCTCCGGAATGCTGCCCTTGGCGCGCCAACGGTCGAAGGCCTGCTGCACCGGCACGCGATAAGCGGCCAGCGGCGCCCCGAGCTTGGCGGCGACCGAAGCGGCATGCGCGTCGTCAAGCTGCGGCATCACGTCTTGAAAGGCACGGGCGTAGGCCTGCGCGAAGGCGATGCGCTCGCGTGCTTCGAGTGCGCGCGCGTTGGCGTAGATGATGTCGATGATGGCGCGGTCGAGTGCGGTGTCGACCGGTGCGTCTTGGTGGCGGTTGCGCAGGTTTTGGCTGGTGTCGTCGGCCGCGGCAAAGGCGCCCGAGACGATCTGCATGGCGGCGAGGTTGGCGAGGTAGATGTCGGTGTCGGCCTCTTGGTAGACCGGCACGAGGCGTTGGGCGAGGTCGCGCATCACGGCTGCAGCGGCGCCGTCGTCAGCGCTGCGCGGCGGGTCGAAGCCGAAGTCGCGTGCGGCCAGCCACGCAGGCACGGCGAGCAACATGAGCGCGAGCACGCGGCGCATGCCGGGGCCGATCATGGTGCGGCTCCAGAGGCTGCGTTGGCCTCGTCAGGCAGCGCGGAATCAGGCGCTTTGACGAGGTGCACCACGCGGCCGAACAGGCGGTCATGCGCCTGCCCCGATGAGCCGATGTGGATCACGCCGGTGCGGGCAAGTGGGCCATCAAAGACGCCAATGATTCGGTCGAGCGTGTCGTCATCCAGCGCGCCGAAGGCTTCGTCCATCACCAGCCAGGGTGGCTGCTGCAGCACGACTCGGGCAAAGCCGAGCAGCAGTTGTTCATCGACATTGAGCTCACGGTCCCAGCGGCGGGCTGAATCGAGCAGCGGCACGAGCCGCTCCAGGCCAAGGCAGAGCAGCGCTGCTTCGCTGGCTTCTTTTGAATGGGTGGCGGGTGGCATCGGGTAGGCAAGTACTTCGGCAAGCGTGCCGCGCGGCAGGTACGGTGTGCCGCGCGGCATGTAGTGGATGGTTTCGCCGCGAGGCAAGTGAATGCTGCCGGCGCCCCATGGCCAAAGCCCGGCGAGTGCGCGAAAGAGCAAGGTCTTTTCGGTGCCCGGTGCGCCGAGGATCAGCAGGCGCTCGCCGGCCCGCACGACGAGCTCGGGTGCATCGAGCCGGTCTCGGCCGAGCCAGGAGCGCACATCGAGGCCTGCAATTTGCAGCAGGCCGGGCTCGCCGTCGACATAAGCGATGCGGCTGTCGCGCGGCTGGGTTTCGAGGTCGGAGCTGAGGGCTTGGCGCAGCGCGGCAACCCGCAGCAAGGCGGCTCGCCAGTCGGCAATGACACTGAAGTTGTCAACGAACCAGCGCAGCGAGGTTTGCGCCTGCGTGAATGCGGCGGCGGCCATCATCAAGCCGCCGAAGGTGATCTTCCCCGAGAAGTAGAGCGGCGCAGCGACGAGGATGGGCGCGATGATGGTCGTCCAGCCGAAGCCCGCCGTGACCCAGGTCAAGTTGGTCAAGCCGCGCACCACGCGCCCGGTTGCGGCCAAGACTTGGGCCAAGTCAGATTCGATTCGGCGCATCTCGTCGGCCTCGCCACCGGCGAGCGAGATGCCGTCGAGGTGCTCGTTGATGCGCGTGAGCGAAAAACGCAATTCGCCCTCGCGCGCATAGCGCTCGGCGTTGCGCCCGACCAGCGTGTTGCCGACCCAATAGCTCATCACCGAGCCAATGGCCGCGTAGAGGATGGCCGCCCACAGCATGAAGCCAGGCAGCGGGTGATCGCTGCCGTTGAAGTAGACGCTGAAGTCGGCAGAGATCACCCACAGCACGCCGGCGAAGCTGCCGAACAAGATCAACGCTTGCAGCAGGCCAACGCCGAGATCGGCGGAGAGATCACAGAGCTTGAGCGTGTCGTCATGCATGCGCTGATCGGGGTTGACGCCCATCGGACCGCTGCTCGCCAGCCAGAAGGCGCGGCGCGGCTGCAGCCAGCCGCCGACGAGATCGGTGACCAAGCCTTGCCGCAGCTTCAGCTTCAAGGTTTCGACGAGCCGCTTTTGCGCAACGTTGAGCACCAGCAGCACGCTGGCGATGACGCCGAACACGCCGAGCTGCACGATGAAATCGCGCAAGTCGCGCCGCGCGATGGCGTCATAGAAGGGCTTGTTCCAGCTGTTGAGTTGGATCTGCCCGTAGGCCGTGAAGGCGAGGACGACGAGGATGCCGAAGGCGAGCGCCGCCAAGGTCTTGCGAACTTGAGAGGCGCGCAGCGCCGACAGCAACTCGCGAACCTGGCGGATGACGCCAGCTTTGGCTACTTCGTCGGGCCCCGCTGCCGGTGAAGTCATCTCATGACATGGGCTGCAACAGCGCGGCGCGGCGCGCAGCGACGCATGAGATGAACGCCGCGTGACTCCAGGCGAGTTGCTTGGCTGAGGTTTGCGCGCCACTGGCTTGATCGAACTGCTCGGAGAGCGCGCCATTGGCCGGCGTGTAGGCGCGCACGGTTGCGAGGTAAGCATCACCGCGGTCAAACCAGTGGCGCGCATCGACGCCGTGTGCTGCCGCGCGAAAGCAGAACTCGGCGGCGCCGAGCGTGGAGAAGTAGTAGGCGCCGCCGGAGTAATACACATCGCCGGCATAGCGGCCCATGGCGGGCCCGCGTGACGCAACGCGGCCATGGTTGATCGGGTAAGCGGCATCGAACAGCGCTTCGAGCCGGGCGAGCGTGGCCTGCATTCGTGGATCGGCTGCCGAATGCGCCCCGCCCTCGCCGCCCGCGGCATGAATGGCGGAGAGGATCACCGCGATGTCGAGTGCCTTCGGGCTTTCTTGGCCCGCAACCTGCGGGCGCGAGCGAAAGTAGCCGCCCGTGGCATCGTTGCCAGCGGTGCCTTCGACCCCATACGCATCGAGCCGTCTGAGCACGACCAGGGCTTCATCGCTCAAGCGCTGCGCGCGCTCTGCGTCACCCGCTGCCTTGAACCAGGCGGCGCCTTGCGCCAGTGCAGCAGCCGACACGCGCAGCGTGTAGTAGTGGTGGCCGCTTTCTTCCTCCCAGATGTCGTGTGACGCTTCTTGCCAATGCCGGAGCGTGAAATCAAGATCGAACGCAATCAACTCGGCGAGCGAAGTTGCCAACGCCACATCGGCCGATTCGGTGGCCGCAGCCCAGCGCATCACGGCGAGCGCGCGCAGCGGCGGGCCGTCGTGCTGCGGGCGGGACCACTTCGATACATCGAGCGTGCCGTCAGGGTTGACGCGCGCCTCGGCAATCACGGCATCACCGTGTGCTTGCGCAAGCTCGGCGTCGTCGCGAATGAACTGCAGGTAATCGGGCGCCACACCGTCGCGGCGGTGGGGTTTGGCAGCATCGGTGCGGCCATCGAGTTGGTTGAGTGCGAGGCTGAATGCCGTGAAATCGCGCAGGTGCTGCAGCGCTTCATCGCCAATGCGGCCATCGGCATAGAGCAAGCGCAGCGCATCGATCACCACCGCGGAGTCGCGAAACCAGTGGAAGAAGTAGTCGGGGTCAGGGTTGTAGGCCGCAAGCACCGGCGAGGCGATGATGGCGCCGGGCATGGGCCGCATCGTCTGCCCAAAGCCGGGGCGGTGCTTGACGATCGAGACGGGCGAGATGCTCTGGAGCATGGCCTTCGCAGAGCACTGCAATTGATGCTCGAGCCAAGGTTCAAAGCGCGCGTCTTGCGTTGTCGTCATGACTGTGCGGTGGCCAGGTGCGGGCTGCTGAAGTCGAGCGCGCGCAAGCCGAGTTGCACTTCGGGCACGCTCATGAAGAGCTTCCACAGCAGGCCGGTGCGGTGGTTTTCCATCATGACAACGATGGGGCCTTGATCGATGGCGAGAAAGGTCTTTGCGATCCAGCTTTTCTGATCGCAAAAGGCATCGACGAAGCCGTATTCCTTCCAGATGCTGTCGCCGTAGTGCGAGAGAAAGTGCCGCAGCACTTGCGTGACCTCGGCCGGCGCATAGGGCAGGCTCGCCAGCGCGGCGGTGGGCGTGATGGTGCCGTTGTCAACGTCTGGCGCGTGGGCCAAGTAGCCCTTGGGATCGTCACTCGCGGTCAGCCCCCAGCATGACTCGCCGTAGCCCTTGAAGCCCTTGGGGTTGGCGATGCAATGCGCGCGGTTGATTTGAACGTGGCGGCAGTTGAGATCCCAGTAATCGGCATAGCGATCGGTCAGCCCGCGCGGATCGAGCCCGCAAAACGAGTAGTGCGTGAAGAACAGCGGCCCGCCGTAGGGCATGCCGAGTGGCATCTCGATGCCGTGATAAGACCTGCGGTTGACGAACCCATTGCCGGCCGCAAAGCCGCGGTGATACGTTTTGGGATTGATCGCATGGCGAGGCGAAGACGCTGCCAACAAGTAGGTGACGAGGCACTCATTCCAGCCGCGCACTTCGTGGTCCATGGCCCAGCCGTTGTTGGGGCTCCAGTGCCAATACAAAACGTTGCGGCCGCCCTGGGTGAACCAGTTCCATTCGACGTCATGCCAGAGCGTGTCGATGTCGCCGCGCAACAGGCGCAAGGCCTTGGTGTCTTCCTTGAAGTACTGGCGGGCGCAGAGCAAGCCCATCATCAGGAACGAGGTTTCAACGAGGTCGGCCGCATCGTCTTTGCGGTTCATTCGGATCGTGGCGCCACTCGTGCCATCAATGAAATGCGGGAAGGCACCGTGATAGCTGGTCGCACGGTAGAGCGCATCCAGCATTTGGCGCAGGCGCTCGATGGCCGCATCTCGCGTGACCCAGCCCCGCTCGGTTGCCACGATCAGCGCCATGATGCCGAAGCCCGAGCCGCCGATGGCGACTTTGCCATCGGGCGCACTGCCCATCACGCGGCGGTCAAGCGCCAATCCGCTGCCTGGATCTGCGCCCTCCCAGAAGTAGCGGAAAGTCTGGCGTTGCACGGCGTCGATCAAGGCGTCGTCGGGCAGAGCGGCAACGGTCTTGGAGTCCATCACATCAATTTGCACAAACAGCTCCCGGTGGTCAAGTTGCATCCTGTCATAGCCGATAGCGTTCTCCGAGCTTGGCGCCGCGAAAAGATCGACCGGGTGCGTGCCATCATGGCAGTCGATTCGCTTCCATAGGGTTTCCGACATGAGCCGCATTGATGCCTTGATGGACCGCATGACCTTGGCCGAAAAGCTGGGCCAGTTGACGATGACCGCATCCGGCTACGCCGTGACCGGCCCTGTGATTGCCGGTGACTCCACCCAATCAATCATCGACGGCAGCATCGGCAATCTGCTCAACATGGTGGGCGCCGGGCCGGTGCACGAGGTGCAGCGGCTGGCGGTCGAGCAATCGCGGTTGGGTATTCCGCTGCTGATCGGGCTCGACATCATCCACGGGCACCGCACGCTGTTCCCCATACCACTTGCTGAAGCAGGGATCTTCGATGAGGCGGTATGGGAGCAAACCGCACGCGAGGCCGCATGTGAAGGCACGGCCGAAGGCTTGGCAATGACCTTCGCGCCGATGCTCGATGTGTCGAGAGACATTCGCTGGGGCCGCACTGCCGAAGGCCCGGGCGAAGACCCTTGGCTCAATGCGCGCATCGCTCGCGCGAAAGTGCGCGGCTTCCAGGGCAACGACCTCGCCGCAGCAGACGCCATGGCGGCCTGCGCCAAGCACTTCGTGGCGTACAGCCCCGTCACGGCCGGCCGCGAATATGCGCCGGTCGACATCTCCGAACGCACGCTGCGCGAAGTGCATCTGCCCGGATTCGAAGCGGCACTCGACGCCGGCGTGGCAACGCTGATGCCCGCATTCACCGATCTCAACGGCGTGCCGATGACTGCGCACATCCCCCTGCTGCGCGATTGGCTGCGCGGCGAGAGGGGCTTCGAAGGCGTTGTGGTGAGCGACTACAACGCCATCGCAGAACTCATCAAGCATGGCGTAGCGGCTGACCTTGCCGATGCCGCCACGCTTGCGCTTCATGCTGGCGTGGACATCGACATGATGGCCGACGCTTATCGCAAGGGCCTGCCGATCGCGCTCGCCCAAGGCCGAGTGACGATGGCGCAGATCGATGCCAGCGTGCGCCGTGTGTTGCGGCTGAAGGAGCAACTTGGCCTATTCGATGATCCGTACCGGCGCGGCAGCACGGCAGAGCCGCCCGAGCGCATCGCCGAGCGGCACGCCTTCTCGCGCGATGTGGCGCGCAAAGCCATCGTCATGCTTGAGAACAAGCTCGACACGCTGCCCTGGCTTGAAGCGCCGAAAGTGCTTTGCGTGATCGGCCCGCTCGCAGATGCCGCCAGCGAGATGAAGGGCCCGTGGTGGGGCGCAGCTGAATACGAGCCACACGTCAGCGTGGTGGCCGGCCTGCGGGCTGCATTGCCGCAGTCGGAGATTCGGCATGCGGCGGGTGTTGACATCGAGAGTGCTGACGAGAGCGGCATCGAAGCGGCCGTCGCGCTTTGTCAAGGAGCCGATGCGGTGCTGCTGTGCCTCGGCGAACGAGCCACCATGAGCGGCGAAGCGGCGAGCCGGGCCAATCCTGCCCTGCCCGGCCGCCAACAGGCGCTGGCCGAAGCGGTGATCGGCAAGGCGCATGCGCTTGGCATTCGCGTCACGGTGGTGTTGTTCTCGGGTCGCCCGCTGGTGATTCCATGGCTGGCGGAGCACGCTGATGCTTTGCTGGCGGCTTGGTTTCTCGGCGTCGAGGCCGGCCATGCGGTTGCCGATGTCGTGACTGGCCAATACTCACCCAGCGGCCGCACGCCGATGAGTTGGCCCCAGGCCACAGGCCAAGTGCCCATCTGGTTCGGGCAACGCCCGACCGGCCGGCCGATCAATCCGGCGGACTACTTCACCAGCAAATACCAAGACATTGGCAACGAGCCGCTCTACGCCTTCGGCCACGGGCTGAGCTACGGCAACTTCGTCTACGGTGACCTGCAAGTCGATCCGAAATACCCACGCGAAACCGACACGATCACGGTCAGCGCCGAGTTACGGAATATCGGTCAGCGTGAAGCCGAAGAGACGGCCCTTTTGTTCGTCCGCGACAAGATCGCGCAGGTCACCCGACCAGCGTTGGAATTGAAGGGCTTCGCCAAGCTGCGGCTCAAGTCGGGCGAGTCAGGCCGAGTTCAGTTCGAGCTGCCCGCATCGGAACTCCGCTACCTCGGGCCGAACTTGCAAACGTTGTTCGAACCGGGCGAGGTTGAAATTTTGGTCGGCCCGAGCGCCGAGCGTGTGAGCCTGCTCATGAAAGTGATCGAGCTGAGCGAGAGCGGAATGCCGGCGAATGGGTGCAACCCGCTCGGCGACAGTCCGAAGATTCAAGCCCAGATATGAAGATTAACGAATGAGAGGGAAGCACTGAACAATTCACTGTGACGCTTGCTCGCCTCAATGAAATCAAAGTCTTACAAGCGCTTTATTGTGAAGAAAACTTAACAAATCAGCGCTTCCCAACAACTGGGTTAACTCCAGGCTCCACCCCTAGGGAAGCTCTGCACAACGCGATCTGCGGCGCAACTTGAATCTGTCCAAAGAAGATGGAGCGTTGAAGCGCTCAATCGAACTGGTTTGCCGTTGA